>JBGVLC010000009.1:0-239675 GCA_045124035.1 Ruminococcus sp.
ATTATTCCCACTCGCTTTTGAAATCCATAACTTAAACAATTTTGTATGGGTATTTTAGTTCGTGGTATCTGTCACATCTGTATTATCCATAATGTATGGACTATCAGATTTTTTGTTGCCATAGCGTTGCCACGCAACATAATTATTATAACCTATAAAAAGAGTAATTTCAAGTGGTATGTGAGTATTATAAGTGATTTTAAAATTTCAAAGCTTTTGAAAATATTTGCAAAGTTGAGCTTTCGTCGTTCAATAATACTCACCAACATTTCATATCTTTATAGTTTTTGTAGCAATGGCATCTCTAAAAGCACTATCGTGTTCAACAAAAATCATCGTAGGCGAAAACTCTTTTATTAGCTGCTCGATTTGCATACGAGAATACACATCAATAAAATTGAGAGGTTCATCCCATACATATAAATGTGCCTGCTCGCACAGACTTTTTGCAATCAGCACTTTTTTCTTCTGACCGCCCGAAAAGTCCCGAATATCTTTCTCAAACTGTATTCTGTCCAAGTCCATTTTCCGTAATATCGCCTTGAACAGACTTTCATCTATACGATTTTCTTCAGCGAAATCCGATAAACTCCCTTTTAAATGAGAGGTGTCCTGCGGCACATAGGAAATCACGAGTCCCGAAGCAAGTTGTATCGTACCCGTATGTTCAATTGGCTCACCAATCAAGAGTTTAAGCAAACTGCTTTTACCACTTCCGTTTTTGCCGTCAAGCACAATGCGATCTCCTTGCCGTACCGTAAACGAAACAGGTTCACATACCGATATTCCGTCATAGCAGACTGTAACATCAGAAAAAGAAGCAAGTGTATCAGCGTGATATTTCAAGGTTGTAAGTTTCAGATTTTCGGCAGTTTCGATATTTTTCAAAAGTCCCGATTTCTGCTCGATTGCCTGCTGCTGTCTTGCTTCGATTACCTTTGAACGCTTCATCATTTTTGCCGCTTTATGACCGACATATCCTTTGTCAGCCGCACCGATTTTAGATGCTTCTACACGGTCTGACCATACCGCAGAACGTTTTGCCGCTTGCTGTAATCGGCTGATGTCCTTTTGCAAGCGTTCGTTTTGTGCCAATTCAAATTCCTGTTGCCGTTCAAAGTTAGCCATCCAAGACGAGAAATTTCCGCTTTGCACCTCAATACTTGCTCTGTTCAGCGACAAAATATGGTCAACACATCCATCCAAGAAATGACGGTCGTGAGATACGAGTATAAATCCCTTTTTCTTTTTCAAATAAGTAGCTACCATCTCACGTGCTTTTACATCCAAATGATTGGTAGGCTCATCAATTAAAAGAAAGTGTCCCTCGTTGCAAAATAATGCCGCCAACAACACCTTTGTCTGCTCACCGTTTGAAAGAGTTTCAAAGGGGCGATAAAGTACATCTGCATCCACATCCAAATATGACAGTTCTCGCATCAATTCCCACTCTTCAGCCTCTGGTGCTATTTCAAAGAAAATCTCGTTAGTAAGTTTTGCTTTGTCTGCTACGGGATACGGAAAATAATCGAACTGTACGGATGAATGGATTTTGCCGCTATACTCATATTTGCCGAGCAAGAGGTTTAACAATGTTGTTTTTCCTCTGCCGTTTCTTCCTACAAAACCAAGCTTCCAATCTGTATCAATCTGAAAATTTACATTTTCAAAGATATTGTCATAGCTGGTCGGGTAGGAAAATGTAAGGTTTTCTATCTTTATCATTGACATATATAAAATCCTCCTTTGTATGTCGTAGTTGATACAAACTCGGTGTCACGGTGACATTTTACTCCGTATGAGTCCCACCGGACTACACCGACATCACACGGAGAAAAATATGTGTAACAACCATTTCTGCGGTATTCATCACAGATTTCACTTCCTTTCACAAAAAATAAGAGCCACAAGAAAGTCAATTCTTACGGCTCGTCATAGCATAATTACACCACCATGCAAAGTGGCAAAAGCACTATATAGAGATAAAGAGACTTATAACTTTCTTGCAATAGGTGCAACAATACCATCAAAAATAGCACTATCGCATATTCCGATTTTATTTGCAAGAAAAGTTAATCATCTTTCCACCTCTTTAATTTTAATTTATTCGTATTATATCACAAAACACAGAGAAATGCAATATATAGATTATTATAAAACGGCGGCAAGGAGATAATTCACTCCCTGCCGCCGTTACCATTATGCGAATATTAATTCTGCGTTTACGATTTCCGTTGCTCTGCTGCGGATGTTATTCATCCGACCAACCCACTCCATTTGGTTTTCCGCTTTGAGTTTTTCCGTCACACCCTCACGCTCTGCCATCTGTTTTACGAGCCGAAAAAACATTTCCTCTGCCTGCTTGTCGAGCTTGGCAAGGTGGCCATTGAGTTTTCCGGCGGTAAGCAAATTGGCATATAAAACCTTTCGGTTTTGCTTCAGATACCGTAAGTGTCGCTGTCCCCATAAACCGATTTCTGTTTCTTTTTCGGGTGGTAATTGCAGATTAGGCAGATAATAATTGCCCTGCAAGGTGTACCCGATACCCGTTCTTTCATCTGTGAAATGCTGTTTCATTGTGTGTTCCTACCTTTCATAATTTCTATTTTTTGAGCGTTGCCCACGCTCTTGGGGTTGTGTTTTTGGTGTAGGAATAGGCTCATACATAATGCTCTTTTCCTGCTTTTTGAAGCGTTCAAGAATACCGTCTATAAATTCCTTAACCGCTTTCGGTGCAGCCTTCAATGCTTCAAGATACGGGCGGCACTTCTCGGTCAGCTCAGATAACGCTTCCTTCAGCCGAGAAACTTCCGACTGTAATGACCATATCTGCCGTGACAAATATCGGTTTTGGTCTTGCAATTTCCGCACCTCAGACTCTGCCGAGTAGCTACGCTTCGCAAGAGAAGTCAGCTTTTGATAGTCCTCTGCCGACACGGTATATTTCCCCGTGAGAGATTTTTTGCCGGAATTGTCTATCTCCATAAAAGTCATTGAAGCGGTTTTCTTATCATCATAATGCACTTGCACATCGGCAATTTTCTCTTGCAGATCGGACAGCCGCTTTTGATCCTGCTTAATTTTGTGTTCAAGCGAGGTGAGATTTTCGGCGGTGCTGCCACGCTCTCCACGGCTGAAACCGCTGTATCCTGCACTTTGCATATGCTCAAAAAATCTGTCCTGCAAAACGCTGTAGGAAGCGTGATAAACTTGCTTCCCTTTGCTGTTGAGGATGGGATTTCCATCTTCGTCAAGTGCTTTTTCGGAACGCCATTTCTTTGAATGGCTCACTTGATGGATAACATCTTTGACCGTTCCCACAAGTTCGGGGTTCTTGCACCGCTTTGACCAACGGACTTCTTTATCCACCACCGGCAATGCCATAATGTGCAAATGGTAGTGATAAATCGGTCTGCCGTATTTCTCGGTCATTGCCACGTTCAGCTCGTCAGCGTGCATTACGGCGGAGATAATATTGTCCTTGCCGTATATTTTTTCTGCAAAGCGGAACGCTTCTTCATAGAATCTGCAAGCAAAATCATAGCCGCCGTTCTTCTCAAAATACTCGGTGTTGACATCCATAATCATCTCGTCAAAGACCTTCGCATCGGGTTTCAAGCCTTTCAGCGATACCGTTCCTGCGGCAATCATTTGGTCGAGATATTCGTTATAGGTCAGCTCACCGCAACCCTTAAAGCTAACGTTCATCGGAGTACGTGAGAGGTCAACGTTCATATTTTCATAACTCTCGTTTTTGCGTTCAATGTGTCGCTCAAACTTGCCGACAGATGCTCTCGTTCGGGTTTCCACACGAGCGACACTAAAATTTTCCTTCGCCATCTTCTCACTTCCTTTCCATAAGCGAAATTTTGGAGAGCCGCTGTTACACAACTTTTTCAAAGTGTGTAACCCACTATGACACTTTCAGCAATTCTGCTGCAAAGATGTCGTGGGCTCTCCGAGGGGCAAAGAGCCGCCTTTGAAAAGGCACTCTCTGCACACTCCCCGAAACTTTCGTATTGCTCACTACCACCCGAAAAAGAACATTGCAAGATTGCGAAAGTCCCGCACCTTTGCAATGTTGCAACCTTAAAAGTTGCCTACTACTTTTTCTTCGGGTAGTTCCCAATACCACTGACTGCCTACCTTAACAGACCGCACGTCTAAATTTTTCTTTGCTCCGTCAAGCACTCGTTTGGAGATACCCAAACTCTGTGCTTTTTGTAGCAAGGTCTGTTGCGGATATTTACCTTCGGATAGGCAGTCAGTAATGAGTCGTTCTGCTATATCGGATTTCTTCTCACGGCTGACACCGCAGAGAAGATCGTCAATCGTAATATCATAATGACCGAGCCAACGAAATCCGTTTGCTTCGCTCAGTTCAAAAGCGATAGGTTTACCCTCCGGTGCAAGTGAGGACTTTTGATGTGCTGCCACACGCACCTCCGATTTGTCCTTTACTCTGCCGACTACAAGGACGCTTCGAGCCGTTGCCTGAAAGTCAATAGAGCCAAGACCTCTATAATTGGATTTGTTCCCCTGTGCCTTGTTCAAATGCCCTACAAGGATAATCGCACAGCGATATTTCTCTGCGATCCTGCCGAGCTGAGAGAGAATATTTCTGACTTCGTTCGCTCGGTTCATATCGACCTTAGCGCCGATATACGCCTGCATCGGATCTAAGATGATTACCCTTGCTCCCGTTTCAGCAATAGCCTTTTCTACACGCTCGTCAAGCATTGTAAGCGCCGCTTCGGATTCGTCTATCACCTTAATCTGTGAGCAGTCCGCATTGCCTGCAAGCAGGCGGGGCTTGATGGTATCACCAAGTCCATCCTCTGCAGTCTGATAGATGATTTTAATCGGCTCACGTGTGGTATCGTCGCAGGGGAGTTTTTCTCCCCTCGACAACAGCGCCGCCAACCGTAAAATCAAGGTCGTTTTACCTTCGCCACCGTCACCGTGAATGATTGTCAGTTTCCCGTATGGGATATAGGGATACCACAGCCATTCAACTTCCTCGACGGCAACCTCATCCATACTGATGATTTTAAGTTCTGCCATAGGCATTACCTCCTTTCAATTTTCATCAAAACTATTGAAATTGAAGGAGAAGTCGGTTATAATGTTTGCAGTACATTTTTGAGAAGGCTGTTCCGTATCTGCGCCAACAGATACATTAGGAACAGTCTTTTCGGTTTTATACGCCAACGCCGCCATCTCCTTTCAATCCATATAGCGTTGTGTTAATTTGGTCGATTAGTTCCATTAAATCGGGGTTTACACCGCCGCCCGCTTCGATGCGCTTCAGTTCATCAAGGACGGCGGCAAGTTCAAGTTTGAGTGCCCTGAACACTCTTGGATTACCTTGCACAACGATTTCACGGTCAAGGCATTTTTGGTAGCAGTATTCTTGCTTGGTAAGTCCCGAAAGGGCAACAACACGGTTAATCAGTTCGTGTTCCTCCGGTGATACCCGAAACCCTACTGTGATACATCTGAAGCGGTTGTGCTTGTCTAAATTTTTAGCTGACATTTTGCGTCTGCTCCTTTCTGAAGTTGCTGAGCTTATCTGCCATATCCGTCTGTGTGGACGGGAACAGATGAGCATAGTTGTAGGTGATATTGATGCTTTCGTGTCCGACACGGTCTGCAATCGCCACCGCCGAGTATCCCATCTCAATCAAGAGGGAAATATGGCTGTGTCTGAGGTCGTGGATGCGAATACGCTTTACCCCTGCGGCTTCCGCACCTCTTGTCATTTCACGATGCAGATAGTTCTTTGTGATCGGGAACAGCCTTTCCTTATCACCGATTTTATAAAGGGATTGCTTGTATTCCTTCATTTCTTCTACAAGAAAATCGGGCATTTTAATCACACGGTTGCTTTTCGGTGTTTTCGGCTCGGTAACAACATCCCTACCGTCAATACGCTGATAAGACTTGTTGATTGTGACAGTACCACGCTCAAAATCGAGGTCTGCCGGAGTTAAGGCTAACAGTTCGCCCTCACGGATACCGCACCAATACAGCATTTCAAATGCGTAATAAGACAGCGGCTTGTCCATAATCGCAAAGGCGAATTTCTGATATTCTTCCTCTGTCCAAAAGAGCATTTCTCGGCTTCGTGCCTTGCCCATATTGCCGACCTTGGCGGCGGGGTTTTCTTTCAAGCCATAGAACTTAACGGCGTGATTGAAAATGGCGCTGAGCTGATTGTGGAGCGTTTTAAGGTACACGGGGGAGTATTTCTTGCCGTTTTTATCGTTACCCTTAATCATTTCATTCTGCCAAGCGATAATATCCTTCGGCTGAATATCCTTGATCTTGCGTTTTGAAAAATACGGTAGGATCTTCGTGCGAATGATATGCTCTTTTGTTTGCCAAGTGTTTTCTTTAATGCGGTTTATCATATCTACCGTATAAGTGTCCACGAAGCTCGCAAAGGTCATATCGAGGTCGGCTTGCTCATACAGCATCTGCTCTCGCTCCCAAGTAAGAGCATCACGCCTTGTGGCAAAGCCACGCTTTTGGGTTTGCCGTGTCTCGCCTGTCCAATCTTTATAACGGTACACGGCTCGCCACGTGTTTGTTTTCGGTTCCTTATAAACAGCCATTTACATCACTTCCTTTCATTTTCGGCTGTGCCATAGCAAGTTCGCTCATAAAAGTATTGCTTGTTGATTTTTCCTGCTACGGTTAAAAAGTTTTTTGCCGCAAGCTCATCATTGAGCCGCTTGACAATCTTGTAGGCGTAGGATTTAGACACACCCATTTCGGCTGCCACTTCCTCAACAGTTAAAAACATTTTATTTGCCATTTGCATTTCCTCCTTCCTTATTTATTGGGGTTTCCGCCGTTCTACCCAAGTGCCGTTCCTGCCCCTGCTTTTTCAGCGGCGTTTGCTCGCTCGTTCCCATAATGGAAGTCTTGGCGTAGTATCTCGCTTGGACGGTCATTCAGTTTTAGCGGAACTTAAACGCACTTGTTTAAGTATCGTAACCTCATTATACTAAACATCTGCGTTAAAGTCAATAGAAAATATTAAACTTTTTTGCTTTTGTTATCTTGACATATCCATAGCATATATGTTATACTGTGTTTACAGTAATCGCAAAGGAGTAAAAACTATGGCTATCGGAGAGAGAATTAGGTTTATCCGCAATCTGCGTGGTATGACACAGAAGCTACTTGGTACGGCGATCGGTTTTCCCGAAAAGACTGCCGACATTCGTTTGGCTCAGTATGAGTCCGGCACAAGAACACCCAAAGAGGATATTACGGTGGCATTGGCAAATGCTTTGGAAGTTGCCCCTCAAGCACTTTCCGTTCCCGACATTGACAGTTACATAGGGTTAGCACATACTTTGTTTGCCCTTGAGGACATTTACGGTCTGACCATCGAAGAAGCAGACGGCGAGATTTGTCTTAAAATCAAAAACAACAGAGGTCGCAACACCGAAGAACTCTTGAACATCCTTACCGCTTGGAAAGAACAAGCTGACAAATGCAAGGCGGGAGAGATCAGCAAGGACACCTACGACGAGTGGCGTTATAACTATCCTAAGTACGACACTACACAAACGTGGGCGAAAGTTCCTTCGCAAGCCTTCAGCGATGCGATGGTGGAAGCCTTCAAGGATAAACTAAAAGACTAATCAAGGAGGGATATATATGGGAGATTTCTTTGCTTGGTTGTTTACTGGTGAGCACATATTTACTTTAGTAACTGTGCTCTTATCCGGACTAATTTCTTGGTGGATTTCTGCAGCTTATTTCAGAAAAGGCAACAGAAATGCATTGAGATTAAATGTGTTATTCCCAATTAGGCGAATCATTTCAGAACCTCGTTCTTGGAAGAATTACAAACTAATAGAAGATGCTTCTAAAGATCACGATTCAAAATATCTTAGCAAAAAAGAACGAACATCATTAACAAACTTTCTATCAGCATATAAGAGCGTATGTTCATATAGTTATTCATCTGTTTGTGCCGAAAGTTTGTTTTCGTACTTTTGTTATAAGCTCGAAAAAAATGGAATAAACACAAAGCCCATCCCCATAGTAATCGACGATGAAGTAGTTGATTACGATATACCATCAGAGCTGTTATATTTACGAGATGACTTATCAAAAATTATTGAAAATCGACATTATGAATATGATGAAGATGGTAATACCACAGACATAATAAAAGATTTATTTGAACATTATTGTAGAGAATACTTCTCTGATATGAAAATTGGCTATTTTGACGACTTCTCATTAGATGAGGTTCTCAAAAAATCCCGTGTTCGCAATGAATGGGATGAAAAACTTGCGGCATATAAACTTGCAGAAGAAACTTTTCTTGGACTGAAAGTTTTTGAAACCAACTAATCAAGTGGAATAAAAAAGAGCTATTAGATTTCAACTAAAATCTAATAGCTCTAATTTTATTTATGAATAATTACAAGATGTTGCCAAAACGTTGCCACGAGGACTTTTCAATCCTCAAAAACCCAGTGTTTATGCGGGTTTTCGGCGTTTTTGGTATTATTCCCACTCAATTGTGCCGATTGGCTTTGGAGTAAGGTCTAACAGTACACGGTTGATACCATCAACTTCGTGTGTAATTCTGTCTGTGATGTGGTGAAGAATCTCATAAGGGATTTCTTCGATAGTAGCTGTCATAGCATCTTTTGTGTTTACTGCACGGATGATAGCTGGCCAGCCTTCATATCTCTTATCATCTTTAACGCCAACGCTCTTCATATCTGGAACAGCAATAAAATACTGCCATACCTTTGTAGCGAGACCGTTCTTATCAAACTCTTCGCGTAAAATAGCATCTGCTTCTCTTAATGCGTGGAGTCTGTCTCTTGTAATAGCACCGAGACAACGAACACCAAGACCAGGACCTGGGAATGGCTGACGGTCAACCATTGATGATGGAAGACCAAGGGCCTTACCAACAACTCTTACTTCGTCCTTATAAAGAAGTTTGACAGGCTCAACGAGCTCAAACTGCATATCCTCAGGGAGACCACCAACATTATGGTGAGCTTTCACGCCGTCACTCTCAAGAATATCAGGATAAATAGTACCCTGAGCGAGGAAAGAAATACCCTCAAGTTTTCTAGCTTCTTCATCAAACACCTTGATGAATTCTCCGCCAATAATCTTACGCTTTTTCTCAGGCTCAGCAACACCTTCAAGTAATCCTAAGAAGCGGTCTGTTGCATCAACATAAACCAAGTTAGCATCCAAGCCTTTCTGGAAAACTTCGATAACTTCTTCGCTCTCACCTTTACGCATTAAACCGTGATTAACATGTACGCAAACAAGCTGTTTGCCGATAGCTTTAATCAAAAGTGCTGCAACAACAGAACTATCAACACCACCAGAAAGTGCCAAAAGAACTTTCTTATCGCCAACCTGTGCCTGAACCTCAGCCACCTGCTCAGCAATAAACTGCTGCGCAAGCTCAGGTGTAGTGATTCTTTCCATTGAATCTGGACGTACGTTACTCATTATTATCTCTCCTATCTGTATATTCAATCTATCTATTAGTTAGTATAGTTGTCAAAATAACCCTGAACGAGAACAATCGGTGTGCCCTTGTCACCTGAACCACTTGTAAGGTCACAAAGCGAACCGATAAGGTCAGTAAGCTGACGAGGTGTTGTACCTTGTGAAGCCATATTGCCAACGAGGTTACCATCTTTTTCACGAATACTCTTAGAAATAGCTTCCTTGAGCTCATCACCGCTAAGGTCTTTGAAATCATTATCAGCAAGATATTTGAGCTTAAGTTCGTTAGGTGTACCAACTAAACCTGATGTAAATGCAGGAGAAACAACAGGGTCAGCAAGTTCCCAGATTTTACCCTGAGGGTCTTTGAAAGCACCATCACCGTAAACCATAACTTCAACATTCTTGCCAGTTTTATCCAAAATGTTCTTCTGGATATCAAGAACAAGCTGCTGACAATCTCTTGGGAAAAGCTTGATTTTATCTTCTGTAGATTTATTTGAACCAAGAAGACCATACTTCTCGTTACAACCACTGCCGTTAACAGAAGCATTGAGGATATCATCAAGACTACAAACAACTTTCGCTCCAGCATCTTTCAAGATACGCTTTGTACGAGCACGAGTGTGAATATCACAGTTAATGATACAGTCAGCATATGGCAAAATAGCTTTTGGCTGGTTAGCAAAGATAATTTCAACCTCTGCTCCACACTCCTTAACAAGGTCTCCATAATAAGCAACATAGTCTACACCTGTAAATGGATGAAGATTTTCGCCGAAGAGTTCTCTGTAACGCTCAAGAGATAAAACATCACTGTATGGGTTAATGCCAGCTTCGTCTATTTTATCGATAGAAACAAGCTCGTTACCAACTTCATCTGATGGATAGCTAAGCATAAGGACAACTTTCTTACAACCCATAGCTATGCCTTTAAGACAGATAGCAAATCTGTTTCTGGACAGAATTGGGAAGATAACACCAACAGTACCGCCGCCAAGTTTGGCTTTCACATCAGCTGCGATATCGTTAACATGAGCATAGTTACCCTGTGCTCTTGCTACGATTGACTCGGTAACAGAAATTACATCTTTATCTCTCAACTCGAAGCCTTCATGTTCAGCGGCCTCAAGCACGCTGTCAGTAACAATAGCAGCAAGGTTATCACCCTCACGGATAATCGGACAACGGATACCTCTTGATACTGTACCAACTCTACGTTCATTGTTCTGCATTTTGATTCCTTCCTTCTGGTAAGTTTTCTTACAACGTATTATTTTATCATACTGACTTCTTAATATCAATAAAAAATTGATGTTAATTTGTCGTTTTATACATTTTCACGATTTTTTTCAATAATTTGTTATACAAGAAATATATTTTGTTAAAAACGCACTTTTAATTCTTGATTTCTTAAAAAATATAGTGTATAATAAATCTCGTTAGGCCGGTGTGTCGGAACTGGCAGACGAGACAGACTCAAAATCTGTTGTCAGCAATGGCGTGTGGGTTCGAGTCCCACCACCGGCACCAAACTCTCAGATCGAAAGATTTGAGAGTTTTTATTTTATGAGAATGATTTAAGGCACCAGTATGCACTGGTGCCTTGTTTTATTTTGTACCGAATATTCTATCGCCTGCATCACCAAGACCAGGTACGATGTAGCATTTCTCGTTTAAATGGCTATCTTTTGAAGCGCAGAAAATCTGCACATCAGGGTGCGCCTGAGCAAGCACCTCGATACCCTCTGGTGCTGCAATAATACAAAGAAACTTGATTGAGCGTGGATTAGAACGCTTGATAATAGAAATAGCATCAACTGCACTTCCGCCTGTAGCAAGCATCGGATCTAGAACAAACACATCACGCTCGTTAATATCTGACGGAAGTTTGTTATAGTATTCAACAGGCTGATGTGTCTCTTCATCTCTATACAAGCCAATATGACCTACTTTTGCAGCTGGAACCATATTCAGCATAGCATCAAGCATACCACAACCTGCTCTGAGAATTGGCACAAAAGCTAGCTTGCGTCCTGCAAGTTTTTTTGCTGTAGTTTTACATATAGGTGTAGTAATTTCAACCTCTTCTAGCTCTAAATCGCGTGTAGCTTCATAACACATAAGCATAGCAATCTCGGAAACAAGCTCTCTGAACTGCTTGCTGCCTGTGCTCTTATCACGAAGAATTGCGAGTTTATGCTGGATAAGTGGATGGTCAAATATAGTGATTTGGCTCATAATACAACCCTCTTTCATTGCGTACTAAATCAAATTAAAGTGTGAATGTACCCTCTTCGATAGCAGTAATCATATCGACACGCTTAGTGTGTCTATCTCCCTCAAACTCAGTATTGAGGAAAATATCAGCAAGCTTCACCGCTGTAGCTTCATCAATAATTCTGCCACCCATACAAATGATGTTAGAATTGTTGTGACGGCGTGTCATTTCAGCCATAAACTCATTTGTGCAAACAGCTGCTCTGATGCCTTTAACTTTATTAGCCGCCATAGAAATACCGATACCAGTACCGCAACAAAGGATACCGAGTGTATCAGCATTATCTTTCACAGAATCAGCTACTTTATAAGCGTAAACAGGATAATCAACGCTCTCTTCAGTATAACAACCAAAATCGGTATATTCAAAATTATTCTCCTTGAGATAATCGATAATTGCATTCTTGATATTAAGACCGCCGTGGTCACAACCTAATACTACTTTCATAATACTCATTCCTTTTCTTTATTTAATCTTTCTCGCTCAGCCTGTGATGGTCTGAGATATGTAGGCATTAAAGCAAAACTTGATAAAGTTTCACCATTGTTTATATTATTAAGGGCACAAAGTGCTACTGATGACGCAGTCTGATATCGTTTTGTAGAAACAGACAGCTCAATATTTGATAAACCACTTCTCTGGTCAAAAACAAGCTGTGCCCCATCGCCAACAAGAACAACACGCTCACTAAAGCCATTCAGCTCATCAAGCAGTTCAAGAGCATTTACAGCTCTATCCTCACACAGACGCTCAACTGCTGTTTTATTGACTCTGAACAATGCGTTATAAACTTGATTTCTGCGAGCATCCATACAAGCACAAACAATCGTATTTTCAAAATCAACAAAGTTATAAGCCATAGACTCAAGCGTGGAAACACTCACGCATGGCTTGTCAAGTGCCATAGCCATACCTTTGATAACAGAGACAGCTATACGAATACCGGTAAAAGAACCGGGACCTGTGTTAACGGCGAAGAAATCAATATCATCTAACACCAATTTAGTCGAAGTTAACAACGCGTCAATCATAGGAACAAGAGTTTGGCTGTGAGTAAGCTTTGTGTTGATATTAAACTCTCCGATTAACTTATTTTCATCGATATCGTATATACATATAGAAGCAGATGTTGCCGATGCATCAAGCGATAATATTTTCATACTCATCAAGCCCCTCAATAGTAAATATTCTTACATTTTCATCATCAGACTTCTCGATTTTGATTCGTATAGTGTTAGCATCAAGAGCGTACTCAATATTCTCGCTCCATTCGATAATCAAAACACCATTACCGAGATAATCATAATAACCCGTTGAATACAGGTCTTCTTCATCTGTGATTCTATACATATCAAAATGATATATATTAAATTTTCCATTATACTCGTTAACAATAGCAAATGTAGGACTACTGACTCCCTCATCAAAAGATAAACCTGAGGCAACACCTCTTGTGAAAGCAGTCTTGCCTGCACCAAGGTCGCCAAACATAGCTAAAACCTCGTCACCTTTCAGAACTGATGCTATTCTCTTTCCGAGTTCTTCAGTTTCTTTAACACTTTTAGAATAAAATTTAATCATATATTTCTCTTCCTATGATATTTACTCGAATATTTTATCACGAAATCCGACACAAAATAATGCTATATAGAAAAATACGAAAATTTTCTTTCATTATAAATTACATATATGTTAATAAACTTGATATCAAACCTTTAATTTAATATAATACACTTAAAGTTTATCAATTGTGGACGGTGTGACATTGAATTCGTTTACTAAAACAATCAAAAATTTCTTTTCAAAAACCGATAAACTGCTATGGATACTCACTATCGCCGCTGTATCATACAGCATACTTCTCATTAACAGTATGCAAAGAGCCGGTGACTATAACTATCTTCAATCACAGCTCATCGCTGTTGTGATAGGTTATATTCTTGCAGTAATAATATCTATGGTAGATTACGAAAACATTCTCAAAGCATGGTGGCTATTTGCAATATTCGGTATATTTTTATTGACCCTTGTACTATTTATCGGTATCAATGTAAGCGGTACCGATGATACTGCGTGGATAAGTCTGCCAGGCGGTTTCACCTTTCAACCATCCGAAATAGTTAAAATTGTATTCATTATCACCTTCACCAAGCATCTGCAGGTTCTGAGTGAAAATGATAAAATGCACACTTTGTTCGGTGTTTTGTCACTTGTACCTCACATAGCTGTACCTATACTATTGGTACATATGCAAGGTGATGATGGCACAGCTCTTGTTTTTGTTTTTATGTTCATTTTTATGGTGTTTGTAGCAGGGCTACAGTTACGTTATTTTCTAATAATGTTACTGTTATTGTGTGCAGGAATTCCGTTAATCTGGAACTATGTTTTGAATGATGAACACAAAAACCGATTTCTGGCTGTTTTTGACATTGATGGAAACGCACTCACAAATTATGGTTGGCAACAATACCAAGGCAAGGTTTCTATAGCCTCCGGAGGTCTTAATGGTCATGGCCTTAACAACGGACCAAGAGTTGCAACAGCCATAGTACCAGAACAAGAGAACGACTTCATTTTTACTGTTGCCGGAGAAGAACTGGGGTTTGTGGGATGTATGCTATTACTCCTCATATTACTCCTTATAATAGTCAAAATACTTATCAACTCAACTATTGCAAGAGATGATATCGGTAAGTATATTTGCATTGGTGTGTTCTCTATGATAGCTTCTCAGACCATCATTAACATCGGAATGGTTTTATCATTGATGCCTGTTATTGGTATTACATTACCATTTTTCAGCAGTGGTGGTTCTTCCGTTTTATCTGTACTTATATCCATTGGACTTGTTCAAAGCGTATATACCCACAAAGATGATGTCAAATCATCCGGAGTTTTAAAAAGTAACAGATACAAATACACATATAATATTTACTAAAGTAAAAAGCACGGTTAAAACCGTGCTTTTTTGTTGCATTATTTCTTTGTCACATTTACATTAACAGTATAATCACCATAAACCCAACAGTTCTTATACGCATTTGTAAACTCAAATTTGACAGGTAGTTCAAGCGAAATACTCTTCTTATCAAAATCCTCAAGCTTACCTGTGAAGTCAACCTTAGCAATAATGTTAGCTGAAGTAATTTCTGAAATCAGCTCTTCTTCCCCACACACAACAATATTCATACTGCTATTATTGTATACAACATTATACTGAGAAAGGTTCACGTTTTCACTTCTGAATCCCGTGATATCAACATTTGTCTGTTTATAATCAGACAAATCGATACTAGCCTTAGCTACTGTGGTATCACTGAGATTCTTGCATCCTATCGGAAGTGTAATATCGTATTCAATGATATTTTTCTTGTTTAGTAATGTTGAAAAATCGAGCGTACCAATATTAACTACACCATCTTCGATGCTGTCAATAACACTTTGTTCAGCGGCGATTTTGATAGTGCTTGGAGAAAGCTTTACTTTCGGATACTTGGCAGGAGCATCAACTACATCAAGTTCCAGATTGATCTCTGTAGTAGGAATAGGAGTTACGCTAACATCCACGGTACCTATATCCGATTGCGACATTTTTATATCAAGCTCATTTCCATCCTTATCTAAATAAACAAGTTCAAACTCGTTGGTTGTTGTCGCATTTGTTTTACCTTCTAAAGTACCTTGAACAACAACAGAGTCGATAGCCGAAATCTCAGTTTCAGGACCAGAAAGCTTGACTGTACTTTCAGATAATGAAGTATTAGCGTAATAGCCTTCTTCAACCTTATATACTATATGGTCGATAATATCAAAATTCTTCTCTTTTAATTTGTCGACATATACAGTAACTGTGGATGGTGAAACATTCGAAGCAAAGTTATAGTTGGTTTTGACACCAACTTTCTTAGCTGATAATTCCAGAGTATGACTACCTGGAGCAATAATCGAATTTGACTGAAGTGCTACTACCTGAATATCGGATGCACTGAGGGAACCTACAGTTATGCGGTTGCCTGAAACTTCAACAGAAGCAGTTGTATCAGCACCATCAAAAACCTGCATACCATCTTCAATGGCATCCTGAGAAAGCTCAATAGTGATAGGGATATTAGAAATAGTTACATTGCTTTCAGTCTGAGAATTAGCATTTATAACAAACCAAATAACAAACGCTAAAACAATTGAAATAATAAATAAAGTGAAATCGTTTGAAAGGAGACCACGTTTTGAATTACTCTTCATTTTCCTTCTCCTTTCTGTTTTTGAATAACACAGTAAACAGATCCTGTTTCTCGTTATCCGAAGGAATAATGAGCTCAGTAAGCTTATCGTATAGCTCTTTTCTATCAAGCTCTCTGATAAGTTTTCCGCCTACTGCCACAGAAATGATACCAGTTTCTTCCGACACAACAACTACTACTGCATCAGATTCTTCGCTCATTCCAATAGCTGCTCTGTGTCGAGTGCCTAGTGCAGCATTAAGGCGAGTGTTCTGAGTAAGAGGTAAAATACATCCTGCTGATAATATTTTACCATTTCGGATGATACAAGCGCCATCATGAAGCGGGGCTTTATTAAAAAAGATGTTGCCAAGAAGTGCTACTGAAGTGTCGCTGTTAAGCTCTGTACCACTTGCTGAAATTTCAGAAAGCATAGTGCGGCGCTCCATAACAATAAGCGCACCAGTCTTAGAATGACTGAAGACTGTAGCTGCATCACAAACATCGCTTATCGCTTTTGTCCACAAAGTGACAACATCAGTATTCTTATTGCTGATTGACGCGAAAATAGAACTATTTGATATATTGCTTCTGCCCAGATGCTCGAGCGCACGGCGAAGCTCTGGTTGAAAGACTATAACCAGAATGATAGCCGCAAACTCAAAAAGAGTTGTAAGGATAACATTCACCATCGTTAAATCAAAAATAACAGACAGAGAATATCCAACAACAAGCACAGCCAAACCTTTTACGAGTTGGGCGGCTCTTGTTTGTCTTAACAATTTGAATAGACCGAATATAATAATAGCTACCAAAAATATATCAACAGCGTCGGTAAATCGAAATGTTTTCAAAATAGCACCGACAGTAGTAATCCAACTGGAGATGAAGCCCATAACATCCTCCTTCACACACTTTCTTTAATTTTAACATACATCTTTTATCATTTCAACTTTATTATACTTATATTTTTAAATTATTTACAGCAAAAATCAGTGTTTTTATATCTTTTTCTGTAGTGAACAGTGATGGAGAAACTCTCACAACACCTTCGTCTTCTGTATTCATAAATTTGTGTGCAAGAGGAGCACAATGAAGACCAGCTCTAACTGCTATACCATAATTATCGTTCAAATATTTAGCGACCTGTTCGCTATCTTTTCCTTTTATCGAGAAAGACAAGACCGGCACACAATTCAACGTAGTAATATCTGCATATAAAGTGACTTTTTTATTCATCTTCAAGTTGTGATACAACATCATAATTAGATTCATCTCTTTGTTATAGATATTGTTTACACCAATCTTTTCTACAATCTCTATTCCCTTTTTGAGTCCACATATACCTGGAATATTCAAGGTTCCACTTTCATATCGGTCAGGAGTGAAGTCGGGTTGGTTGTAATTTTGAGATTCACTTCCTGTACCACCTTCAATAATCGTATCAGGAAGTACATCGCTATTGATAATAAGCACACCAATGCCCATTGGACCATACAGTCCCTTATGCCCCGCACAGCAAACATAATCAAAGTTATACTCCGCTACATTCACATCAAGTACCCCTGCGCTTTGCGCAGCATCAAGACAGAAAAGAATCCCATAACTGTGTGCAAGGGCACAAATACGCTCAACAGGTAGTCTGATTCCAAATACATTTGATGCGTGTGTGCATACTATAAGCTTAGTCCTTTCATTTATACAACTTCTGAAGCTATCAAGAGTTTTATTATTATCCTCAGGATATACCTTAGCTACTGAATAAGATATATTTTTATCTTTAAGCTTTTCCAGCGGACGTAATACGGAATTGTGCTCAAGACAAGAAATAACACAATGGTCACCAGGTTTTAACACTCCTTTTATCACCATATTCAGTGAAGTTGTGCACGAAGACGTGAAAACAACTTTACTTTCATCGTCAACATTGAAAAATCTACATACAGTTTCTCGTGCCAAAAACACCTGCTTTGCACATCTTAGGGACATATTATGCCCGCTTCTGCCGGGATTCGCACTAAAATTACTTAGAGCTTCATTAACCGACATCATAACCAACTTTGGCTTAGGAAATGTTGTAGCGCTGTTATCCAGATAAATCATAAACTCTCACGCGCAACAGCACCTATAATTTTGATACCATGCCGCAGCAATATATCATATGCCCCCTTCACATTTTCAGGGACAAATAGACAATAACCGCACGAATAAACTTGATGGTTTTTCGGCGTTCGTTCAATATTTGATTTGATTTTATATCTGTCCAGAATGTTTTTAGCCTTCATAGCATAGGTAACAGACGGAACAAGTAATAATTGTTTTTCCATAAAATTTACACCTCTGTATTTTTATTACTATAATATGTACAAAAATACAGAGGTGTTATTATTAACTATTAAGTTTCTGACAAAAGGTCGCCCATATCATACATACCATTATCTTTCGATTTAAGATAAACAGCGGCATTAACAGCACCAACAGCAAATACTTCCTTAGAAAGTGCCTGATGCTTCAATGAAAGAATTTCATCGTGACCGGCAAATATAACTTCGTGTTCACCAACGATAGTGCCACCACGGACAGCGTGGATACCGATTTCATTTTTAGCACGTTTCTGACGATAACTATGGCGGTCATAAACATACTGTGAATCAGGGAGCACATCAGCGATAGCATCAGCAATCATCAAAGCTGTACCACTTGGTGCATCAATTTTCTGGTTATGATGTTTCTCGATGATTTCAACATCAAAATTATTAGAGAAAACAGCCGCAGCTTTCTTAGAAAGTTCGATAATCAGATTGATACCAAGAGACATATTACCTGAATAAAAAATGGCTACATCTTTTGATGCTTCTTTGATTTTTTCAACCTGAGCCTCTGAGAAACCAGTTGTACAAAGAATAATAGGTGTTTTGTTGCTCTTAGCATAGGTAAGCAAATCATCCAATACAGACGGATTTGAAAAGTCGATGATAACATCAGCGCTCACATCTAAATCAGAAAAAGAACGATACACCTTATAGTTAACATTATCACCATACAGGTCAACACCTGCAATAATTGAACAATCTTCACGCTCTGAGACAGCCTTGGTTACTGCTGCACCCATTTTACCGTTACAACCATTAAGAATAATATTGGTCATTTTGACTTCCCCTTTCATTAGCAAAACAGGGCGTATCAAACGCCCTGTAAAAATCATTTAGAATATTTGCCGATAAGATTATACTTATTGAGACAATCCTTGAGGTCATGATAACCCTTGTAGCTCATAGGTACAAGTGGTAATCTGCACTCACCTGCATCAAAACCGATGAGATTCATAGCAGTCTTAACAGGGATAGGGTTAACATCAGAGAACATAATATCCATAAGCTCCACATAGTGGAAATTCATCTTTGCCGCCTCAACAAAGTTATTATCAAGACAAAGCTGACAAATCTGGTGCATTTCCTTTGGACAAATGTTAGCAAACACAGAGATAACACCTAAACCGCCAAGTGACATAAATGGAACAGTCTGGTCGTCGTTACCTGAATAAATATCAAGCTTATCACCGCAAAGTGAACGAGTCTGTGAAACAGAAGAAATATCGCCGTTTGCTTCCTTTGTAGCTACAATATTCTCGTGCTTGCAAAGTTCAGCGTATGTCTTTGGCTGGATGTTACAACCTGTACGTGATGGTACGTTGTATAAAATCATTGGGATATCAACGCTATCAGCAATAGTATTGAAATGACGGATAAGACCTGTCTGTGAAGTTTTGTTATAATATGGTGTAACAGATAAAATCGCATCGGCACCTGAAATCTGAGCAGATTTTGAAAGTTCGATAGCTGTGCTTGTGTCGTTACTACCTGTACCTGCGATAACAGGAATTCTGCCGTTAACTTTTTCTGATACGAAAGAAAGAACTTCGCAATGCTCTTTGACTGATAAAGTAGCAGCCTCACCTGTTGTACCACAAGCGATAATAGCATCAGTTCCGTTTTCAATCTGGAATTCAACGAGCTGACCGAGAACATCATAGTTTACCGAACCGTCAGCTCTCATAGGTGTGATAAGGGCAACGCCCGAACCTGTGAAAATTGGTTTACTCATATTGGGCCTCCAATTGATTAGTCAAGATAGCCTTCAGCACAAAGAAGCTCAGCCATAAGTACAGCACCGCCGGCAGCACCTCTGAGTGTGTTATGTGACATACATACAAATTTCATATCATACTGAGAATCTTCTCTGAGTCTGCCGATAGAAACAGCCATACCATTCTCGAGATTACGCTCAGATTTGATCTGTGGACGATCAGGCTCTGTGAAGTAGTGCAAGAACTGCTTTGGTGCGCTTGGAAGCTCAAGTTCCTGTGCACGACCAACATAATTGTTCCAATCATTGATAACTTCTTCAACAGTTGGCTTGTTCTCACAACCGAATGACATAAATACAGCAGCAGAGTGACCATCAGATACTGGAACACGAATACACTGTGAAGTAATGTTGATGTCAGTTGTAGGAACAATCTTATCGCCCTCGATAGTACCCCAAATCTTGAGTGGCTCTTTTTCACTCTTCTCTTCCTCGCCACCGATATATGGGATTACGTTATCAACCATTTCTGGCCAACGCTCAAAAGTTTTACCTGCACCAGAAATAGCCTGATATGTACAAGCAAGAACCTTAGTTACATTATATTTCTCCTTGAGTGGGTGAATAGCAGGAACGTAGCTCTGAAGTGAGCAGTTAGACTTAACTGAGATGAAACCACGCTGTGTACCAAGACGCTTGCGCTGAGCTTCGATAATCTTAGCATGATCAGAGTTAATCTCAGGGATAATCATAGGAACATCATCAGTCATACGATGTGCAGAGTTGTTAGACATAACAGGACACTCAGCTTTTGCATAAGCTTCCTCAAGTGCCTTGATTTCGTCTTTCTTCATATCTACTGCGCAGAATACAAAGTCAACCTTTGAAGCAACTGTCTCAACATCGCTTGCATCCATGATAATCATATCTTTCATCTTTTCAGGGATTGGTGATGTCATAGCCCATCTGTCTTTTACGCACTCTTCGTATGTTTTGCCTGCTGAACGTGGGCTTGCAGCAAGAGCTGTTACTTCGAACCATGGGTGGTTCTCTAAGAGAAGTGCGAATCTCTGGCCTACCATACCTGTAGCGCCAATAATACCAACTTTGTACTGTTTCATAATAATTCCTCCGATTTTCAAAAAACGGTTGTGTTTTTCTCAATAATAATATATTATATACTATGTTGAGATACACTTAAATTCACATTTTTTCTTATCTTATACTATACCACCAGTAAATATCTTTGTCAAATCATTTGACAAGAATTTTCATTATACATAATTTTGAAAGGTAATCAAAATGAAAACTGTTGATTTTTATTATGATCTGCCAAAGGAGCTTATTGCGCAAACACCACTTGAGCCTAGAGACAGCTCAAAAATGATGGTCCTCAATAAATCTTGCGGTAGCATTAACCACAAACACTTTTACAACATTATTGACGAGCTCAACGAGGGTGACTGTCTTATTCTCAACGACTCAAGAGTTTTGCCAGCCAGAATATTCGGTAACAAAGCTGATACAGGAGCTTTGGTTGAGTTCCTTATGCTAAGACAAGTGGAAAATAACACTTGGGAAACTCTCGCAAAGCCTGGTAAAAAAGCAAAAATCGGAACTAAATTCATATTTGGTGACGGAATTATGACCGGTACCGTCAGATATGTTACAGAAGAAGGAAATCGTATCATTGATTTCGAATGTGAAGAAAGCATCTATACAGCTCTCAATAAAATCGGTCAGATGCCTCTTCCCCCATATATCACAGAAAAGCTTCAGGATAAAGAAAGATACCAGACAGTTTATTCAAACGAAATAGGCTCAGCAGCTGCTCCTACAGCAGGTTTGCATTTCACCAATGAACTTCTGGAAAAAATCAAAGCTAAAGGTGTCAACATCGGTTATGTTACTTTGCATGTTGGTCTTGGAACTTTCAGACCTGTAAAAGTTGATAATATTACAGAACACAAAATGCACTCTGAGCACTATGAAGTGCCAGAAAAAACCGCACAGCTTATCAAAGAAACAAAAGAAAGCGGAAAGCGTGTTATCGCTGTAGGAACAACATCCTGCAGAACTCTCGAAAGTGTTGCAGATAAGTATGGAGAGATTATTCCATGCGATGGTTTTACCGATATTTTTATTTATCCGGGATTCAAATTCAAGGTACTTGATGGACTTGTAACCAACTTTCACCTGCCTGAGAGCACACTTATTATGCTTGTATCAGCATTTTGCGGATATGAAAACACAATGAATGCATACAAAGTCGCTGTTGAAGAAAAATATCGTTTCTTCTCTTTTGGCGATAGTATGATGATAGTTTAGAGGTAAAATATGTATAAATTAATCAAGCAGGAAGGTTCTGCACGACGCGGTGAGTTTGTTACTCCACATGGAACTGTACAGCTACCTGCGTTTATGAATGTTGCTACATGCGGCGCTATAAAAGGCGGTTTATCCGCACTCGACCTAAAAAGCATCAACACACAGGTTATGCTTTCAAACACCTACCACTTACATCTCAGACCTGGTGACGAAACTGTCAAAAGACTCGGTGGTCTTCACAAAATGACAAACTGGGATGGTGTTATTCTGACAGACAGCGGTGGGTTTCAAGTCTTCTCGCTGGCTAAACTTCGAAACATCAAAGAAGAGGGCGTTTATTTCAATTCGCACATTGATGGCCGAAAGATATTTATGGGTCCTGAAGAAAGTATGCAGATTCAGTCAAACCTCGGTTCGACTATAGCTATGGCATTTGATGAATGCGTAGCTAACCCTTCCCCATACAATTACACAAAAGATTCAATCCACAGAACAACAAGATGGCTAAAGCGTTGTAAGAATGAAATGGACAGACTTAACAGTCTTGATGATACCATCAACAAAGAACAAATGCTTTTTGGTATCAATCAGGGTGGTGTTTACAAAGACCTCAGAGTTGAACATATGAAAACTATCAGCGAGTTCGACCTGCCTGGTTACGCTATAGGTGGACTTGCTGTCGGTGAAACTGCAGACGTAATGTACGAAATCATTGAGGCTGTTGAGCCTTTTGCTCCAAAGGACAGACCAAGATACCTTATGGGTGTAGGTACCCCTGTTAATATTCTTGAGGCTGTTTACAGAGGTGTTGATTTATTCGATTGCGTTATGCCTAGCAGAAATGCACGTCACGGACACCTGTTCACTTGGGATGGAATCATCAATATCAACAATAAGAAATATGAGCTTGATGAGTCACCTATCGACCCAAAATGCACTTGTCCTTCTTGCAGTAATTTCAGCAGAGCATACATTCGCCATCTGATGAAAGCAAATGAAATGCTTGGCATGAGACTTGCTGTTATGCATAATCTGCATTTCTATAACCATCTTATGGAAAGAATCAGAGAAGAGCTCGATAACGGCACTTTCACTCAATTTTATAATAAATATAGAGAAATACTCTCAAAACGAATTTAAAGTTTCTCTTCCACTTGCTTTTTACTTATATTACTGATATAATGTTATTTGAATTTTTTAGAAACGAGGATTTATAATATGGAAAAATTTTTCAACTCTCCAATGGGTATAATCATTATTTATGTTGCTCTTTTCGCAGCTATGTACTTCTTCCTTATCAGACCTAACTCAAAAAAGAGAAAAGCTGAAGAAGAGATGAAGAAAAGCATCACTATTGGTGATGATGTTACAACTATCGGCGGTATCGTTGGCAAAATCGTAGCAATTAAAGATGATGAAGATGCGTACATCATCGAGACCGGCACAGACAGAGCTAAGCTCAAAATCAAGAAGTGGGGCATCTCTAGCGTAGACAACAAGAAGCCTGTTGATACAAAAGCTGATAAGAAAGCTAAAAAAGACAAAAACGCAGAATAAACAAAATATTCAATAATAAAAAAGTTCACCTCTGAATACTTATGTATCAGAGGTGATTTTTTTGCGTTATTTTTCAGATTTACAATTCAATAACAAAGATTTTATAAAATCATTAATACTCGGAATAATATCAAGCGTCGCTATGATAATAATTCTATTATGCATCACTACAATTATTCTCAAATCAGTATCACTCTTGCCTTATGAATATTTGTCGTATCTGATGTTGGCGATTGATGGAATAGGTGTATTATTCGGAGGATATGTAGCTGGTAGAATCAATAAAAGCCAAGGGCTTATACTCGGACTAGGCAACGGATTCATCATTTTCGTTGCGTTACTAATAGCAGGTTTTTGCATAAGCAGTGAAGTATCAATAATAACACTTATAAAGGCTATAGTTATAATCCTGTTCTCGGTTATTGGAGCCGTTAAAGGAGTAAACACCAAAGAAAAACTTCACATTAAATAATTATCGAAGAACTGACATAATATCATCAGGTATATCACAGCTGACTCTGACAAACTCATTTGTTATAGGATGAGTAAACGTCATCTCGCGACAATGGAGAGCCTGACGAGTTATAAATTCAAGCGAACCGCCGTACATATCATCACCTGCAAGCGGATGGCCAAGACTACTCATATGACATCGGATTTGATGTGTACGACCTGTTTCGAGAACAAAGCGTGTTAGAGTGTGGAAATTTTTCACTTCAAGTGGAAAATAATGTGTAACTGAAGGCATGCCGTCATCACTCACAACACGCTGAATTGAGCGTCCTTCCATAACCCTGATAGGACGGTCAACAGTACCGCTACTTTGTATCTCCCCCTCACAAACAGCAACATATTCTTTTGTTACTGTTTTGGGTAAAGAGTTAGCGGTATATCTATCTTTTGCAATAAGTAAGCAACCCGAAGTATCTCTATCAAGGCGATTAATCGCTCTGAAAGTATACTTCTCCCCTTTTTGGTTCATATAGTAACTGACTATATTTGCAAGAGTATCCTCCTGATGAATCTTCGTTGGATGAACAGGCATATAAAACGGCTTGTTCACAACAAGAATATACTCGTCTTCAAACAATATATCAAGCTCACCTTCAACAGGCAAGATTTCATTCACATCGTCAGGCATAGCAAGAACAACTTCATCACCTGCAGATAAGATATGAGTAGTTTTGAGAAGTTCACCGTCTCTTGTTATTCCGAGATTGGTACGCTTAAGTTTTGAAAGAGTTCTTGATGACAACTTACAAAATTTACGAAGGAATGTCTTTGCGTCAGATCCATCGTATTCAGATGGTACCGTGAACGTAAGTGTTTTTTCTCTATTAGAATTATATTCTATATTCATAGCTTCACCATAACAAAAACAATAAGTGCTATTTGAATAACTATCATCAAAGGAATCAGAAGCATAAACTTAGGTTTTCTGGTTTTGTGTCTGATGACAAGCATAGTTGATAACATTGCAAAGCTACCACCAAGCGCCGAAACACTCAAAAGCGCTTTCTCACTTATGCGCCAGTAACCTTTTATTGCAGCTATCTTATCAACTACAGTGATAATAATAGCAATGATATTAATACAAACTAAATAAATAAGTAAAAATTCATATAACATAATAAAAAACCTTGGAAGTGATCTTTTGAGAAAAATAAGATATGCACCTTTTATACTATCCATTATCATTCTCGTAGCTTCTATAGCTATAGTAAGGGATAATAACGATATTAAACCAACCGCTACTACAGCAACTGTTGATGAATTATCAAGCGACATAAAAGGTGTGTGGGTTAGTTACATAACACTGGATATGCAAAATACTGATTGTACTGAAGATGTATTCACAGAAAAGATACAATCAATCATAAATAAAACAAAAGAAAACGGATTTAACACAATTATATTTCAAGTGAGACCGTTTTCGGATGCGTTGTATGAATCACAATTTTATCCTTGGTCGCATATACTAACAGGTGAACAAGGTACTGCCCCAAAATTCGATCCACTTGAGATAATGTGTGACCTGTGTCATAAAAACGAAGTCAGCATACACGCGTGGATAAATCCATACCGAGTTAAAACATCCGAGACTCCAGAAAAACTAAGCGAGTACAATCCATACTATATCGACAATAGTATTGGGTTTGAACACGATGACAATATATACCTCGATCCATCAAACGAAAAAGCTCAGAAGCTTATCATTAACGGAGTCAAAGAGATAGTTGAAAACTATGATATTGATGGAATTCAATTCGATGATTACTTTTATCCTGAAGGTGCTGACGACTTTGATAACGAAACATATGAATTATATAAAGAAAATCAAAACAAACCATTATCAAAAGACGAATGGCGAAAAGAGTATGTAAACAACCTGATAGAAGGTGTTTACAAAGCTATTCACAACACAAAGGATGAAGTGATATTTGGAATCTCGCCTCAGGGTAATTTAAGGAACAACGAAGCACTTTTTGCTGATGTGAAAACCTGGTGTAAAGAAAAAGGATACATTGATTATATATGCCCTCAAATATATTTCAGTCTTGATAACCCTGCTCTATCATTTGAAGATAGCCTTGATGAATGGTTAAATCTTGAAATGCACAAAGATTTAAAACTATATATTGGACTTGCAGGATACAAAGGCGGAAGTGATGAAGATGAAGGCACGTGGCTTGATAACGATGATATCCTTAAAACTCAGATTCAGATTTGTGAAAAGAAAAACCTCGACGGATTCATGCTATACAGTTATGAGAGCTTTCTAAGCGAAGAAAATGCTCCCGAAATAGCAAATGTCGCAAATTATCTGACAGGAATCACTGAATAATACCAATACAGTAATCATCACAAGCTTCTGTGATTTTCACATTAACTATTTTACCAATTACATCAATGTCGGATTCAAGATAAACTGGGGTATAATTTTTAGTGTATCCTTCATAATAACCTTTTCGGTTCTTAATCTCAAAAAGGACTTCTTCTACCCTACCAACCTGTGATTGAAGAAATTCATTTCTTTTTTTGTCAGTATGCTCAATCATAAGTTTACTGCGTATATTTTTAATTTTTGGGTCTACCTGGTCAGGCATTTTATCTGCAAGAGTACCTTTCCTGCGAGAATAAGAGAAAACATGAACTTTAGCAAACCCAATTTCATCTGCAAAATTAAGACTGCTGTTGAACTCATCCTCTGTCTCACCAGCAAATCCTACCATTATGTCCGTGGTAATAGACGGGTTATCGAATATTCTGCGGATATTCGATACTATCTGAGCATACTCATTACTTGTGTAGTGGCGATGCATACGCTTTAGTGTCAAATCACAGCCGCTTTGAAGTGAGAGGTGGAAATGCGGACAGAATTGTGGTAGTTTTGATAATCTTTCCAGCACATCTTTTGTCATAAGTTCTGGTTCAAGAGAACTGAGTCTGACGCGCTCTATTCCCGGTACAGAACAAACACACTCAACTGCGTCAGCAAGAGTTGCTCCCGTATCATCACCATAAGCTGAAAGGTTTATTCCAACGAGAACAATCTCGTTATAGCCCTTATGTGAGAGAACCTCAACCTCGGCTTTCAAGTCAACAAGAGACTTGGAACGAACTCTGCCTCGCGCATAAGGAATGATACAGTATGAGCAAAAGCGATTGCATCCGTCTTCGATTTTAACGAATGCTCTGGTTCTCTCTAAAAACTTGTTGACACGCATTTTCTCAAACTCTTCGCCTTTTTTGTGCTCATCGATTCTGATAATCTGTTGTCTATTCACGAGAAACTCTTTGATACACGGAACAACTTCGCTTCTCAAAACATTTCCGAGCACTATATCACACTCTTTGAAAAGGTGGAGCTCATTAGCAAAAGCCTGAGGCATACAACCTGTAAGAACGATAACAGCATCAGGATTTTCGCGTCGTGTACGATTTATAACTTTTCTGTTCTTAGAATCGCTTGTTGAAGTAACTGTACATGAGTTGATGATTGTTATATCAGCCTTCATATCGTCACAAGGTACGAATCCTGCCTCACACATATATTCAAACATGAGTTGAGACTCATACTGATTAACCTTGCAACCAAGAGTAATAATATTAAAAGTCAAATTAAACACCTAAATTCGTAAAATTTTGGGTAAAAATAATATTGATAAAATAATACATAAGTGCTAATATATATACATATTTCGACTAATGATAACATTTTGCGGAGGTCTGTTATGTATACTAGCACAATTATGATTAAAGATTTGGATACAGCAAGAGAATTCGTCGATAAAATGGGAAAATATATGGATACCAATATCATCCTCAAAAGCGGTGACTACGCCATCGACGGACATTCTATCATTGGTATTATATCACTTGATATCACAAAACCTATCGAGGTTGAACTCGGTGGTAATATCCCAGATGAACTCATTGATACACTCAAGCAGTACGCTATATAGTATATTTTCAAATTGATTAAAAGTCAACCTTACCCTTTCAGTTTTTGAAAGGGTATTTTTATGCAAGAATCCCCCGACAAGTTGTTGTCGGGGGATTTCCTTATAAAATCTTATTACTGACCGTAGATATATGTTCCGCAGTTAGTGTTTGTAGAATTTTTGAGTGGATAGAAACCTTCGTTAGGTTCGCCTGTAAGCTGTAATGTAGCTGTCTGTTTACCAGCGTTGTTATTGAAGATAATGTTGTTATAAGCACCAATTGGAAGATCAATCTTATAAACCTTCTGTCCCTGTGCGTTTGTCTCAACAAGCTCCATTGCTAAACCTGGCCAAGCTGTGCTACCGCCACCAGTTTTCCAGCAGTGAGCATTGATGTTTTTCCAGCCATATACGTCTGTGAAATATACTGCTGTTGTTTCAGGAGCAACAAGATAGTAAGTGTTACTTTCGCTACCAGCATTGTTGTTAAACTTATATGCTGTGTATGCTGACTCCTTAGGAATGTTGAATGTATAGTTGCCTGATGTACCGTTCATCTTAACGCCAGGCCACTGTGTTGAAACAGGGTTAGACTGGTCTTCGTTCCAAAGGTGAATGTAAGCTGTTGTCCACTTGCTGTTACATGTAATTTCAACAGTTTCGAGAGTATAAGGTGTTGTTGAAACTTCGAACTCATTTGATTCAATAGTAGCAGGAGTAGCTGACTCAGAAAGCTCACCATAAAGGCCAACGAACTTAACTTTAGTTAATGTCTTGTCAACTTCAAGTGTGTAGTTTGAACCATTCTTTGTCATCTTCTGACCAGGCCATGAATCATTTGATGAACCGCTGTCATCATATACGAAAGCGTAAATTTCACCGCCCTCGAACGCATCTGTATCGTTGAGAGTGATAGTAATCTTCTCAACTGCTGGTGTTGTTGGGTCCTCAGTTGAACCACCGCCACCAATAGGCTCACCAATGCCATCTGCACATGCAAGCTGAGCTTTGTAGAGCTGAATGTTTGTTGCATCGAGTACAGTAACTTTAGTGTCTTTATCTACCTCAGCACAACGTAAACCATCAGTTGAAAGTGTGAGAAGCTGAGCAATATGCATCTGGATATTTGATGCATCAAGTACAGTAACATCGCCATCAAGATCAGCGTCACCTAAGATAAGGTTACCAGGCTTAACTGTTGGCTCAACCTTTTCAGGCTCTGTAGGAGCTTCGTTAGAATATGTGATGTCGCTTGATGAAAGTGTTGCAACTGGATACTCGCCATAATCCTTGAATTCAAGCTTCTCAAAAATCATAGAACCTGTGAGCTCATAACCACCAGACTCACGGTTAGCAGCTGAGTTAGCTGTGCCATAATAAATAACTGTTGGTGGCATTGTACGACCACAGAAGCCACCACAAACTGTAGCTGAGTGACCGATATGACCTGATACTGCGCCCTCAGAGAATTTAACGATATTTGTCTCAGCAGGAACATCACAATAGTAAAGGTTAGAGTTAGATGCATCCTGAGTCATAGCATAACCAGGGAAGTTAGAAAGCTTTGTAGATCTGTCGAGACCAGTCTTACAGAAGACATGAACCTTTGGCCACTGTGTAACAGTATTATCAAAGTAAACACGCTTAGTCTCGTTGATATCCTTCTTATAAATCTTATATGTCTCAGTAGTTGTCTGAGTGCCATTTGTAGCAGTAACAGTAACGTTGATACCATCACCGCACTTTATAGAATCATTCAATACGATAAGCTGACCATCTTTATCTACACTCTTCTCTGGGAGATTAGAAACCTTAACAGTACCGCTTGTAGCGTTTTCGAGTGTAATCATAAGGTTAGCTGTCTTAGTTGTATAGCCGTTGAGTGTATCAGCACCTAAAACAGTATCGTTGAGTTTAACTTTTGCTACTGGAGCAATCTTCTTAGGGTTGTATACAACAGCAACACCGCTGTCACCTACTGTACCTGTAAGAGTACCATTAGCAACCTTGAATGTGTTTCCTGTAACCTGATCGATGTATGTACCATCAGCCATTGAACACTTCTGTGAAATAGCTGTTGATGCAGCAGCAAGGTTAGAAATAACCATACCTGTTGTACCACGCTGAACAAAGAATACAGAACCGTTTGTGTATGTAGTCTCAGACTGACCAACGAACTCGTTCTTGAACTGGTTAACAGCTTTAACAGCTGGATTCTTCCATGTATCAGCGGCACCAGGAGCGCCTATAAGTGCATCATACTTGATAGAAACGAGTGATGGATTAACATCAAGCTCTTCGCACTCTGTACGAACAAGATAAAGAGCAGGAGCATCTTTACGAGCACCTACAACAGCCCAACCAACAATCTGCTGAGGAATTGTGAGCTTGTTTGAAGAAGCTGAGTCTGCAGGATTTGTTGTAAATGTATCGTGTGATTCAAGCCAGATAACGTTATCCTCTGTCTCAGAACCAACAAAGCCGTAGCTTGGAAGAGAAGCGGCTCTTTTGCTCTTGATAGCAGAACGAACTACGCCACCATAAGCAGAGTCAGTTACGCTCATATACTTTGTGTAAGCTGTAACAGGAAGCAAACCATTGAGGCCTAAAATCTCACCATAAATGTAAGCGTTAGGGTTTTTCTCACGGATAGCACCTGTAACTGTTGGCCAGAAGTCAGAAGCTGCGTTACCATCCTCAGGAGTTTCAATATGCTTAGCAGCATCGAAACGGAAACCCTTTACACCGCAATCCAAAAGTGTATTGAGGTAATTGATGAGATAATTCTGATAATCCTTGTTGCTTGTGTCAAGGTCAGGGAGCTGAGAGTTAAGGTCTGTCTGAGTCTGACCAGCACGAGTACCATCGTTATAAGGTGTGTTCTGTGTACCTGATGGTTTTCTCAAGAAGCTCTTGAGAGTCTTGTTAACATTAGCAGCCTCAGTTTTGTTAGTGCTATTCTGAACATGGTTAGCTACGATATCTACAATAACTTTGATACCGTACTTATCAAGTGTTGCACACATCTCTCTGAGATCAGCTTCGTTACCAAGCTCGTTACCGATAGCCATATCTGTTGGCTGATAGAAACACCACCAGTCGTTAGCATAAGCGCCATCGTTTGTTGTGTCTTTTGTGCACTGGATTGGTGAAACCTGTACAGCTGTGTAACCAGCTTCAGCAATTTCCTGTGCGTACTGTGTTACTTCTTTGAGTTTCCAGTTAAAAGCGTGAAGAATGTTACCATCATTCACTCTTGCTGGAAGGTTGTAGCCAGTTACATTGTCGGATGATGTTGCGACATTTTCTGTTACTGCTGCAGTTGCAGGAATAACAAGAGATGTTGCAAGCATCAAAATGCAAAGAACTAAGCTTAGGATTCTTTTTGAAAACATTTTGTACCTCCTATGTTTTTAAATATTAGCATCCAAGTCTTCAGACTCAGAATTGTTACTTTGTTCAACGATCACATCGGTTAAATCATCAAGTTCTCTTGATAGTTGATTGAGTGCATATGTTGAGCTCTTTTTCTTGAGTCGATTTGTTACAGCTTCATCAATTAATGTGTAAACGACTGCAAAAACAGGAACACCCAAAAGCATACCCGGTAAACCAAACAAACCGCCACCGATAATAACCGAGAATAAAATCCAGAATCCTGAGATACCAACAGTATCTCCAAGAATCTTCGGACCAAGAATGTTTCCATCAAACTGCTGCAGCAAAATAATAAAAATTACGAACCAGAAACACTGTAGCGGATCAATAAGCAATAACAGAAATGCACATGGAACAGCACCGATAAAAGGACCAAAGAAAGGAATGATATTCGTCACACCTACGATAACAGAAATCAAAAGCGCATATTCAAACTTGAATATCATCATTCCAATATAACAAATAAGTCCAATGATAGCTGAATCGATAATCTTACCGATAATAAACTTACCACATTTCTTATTACACAAGTCTGTAATGTTCAAAACTTTTTTGCTCGTTTTCACAGGTAAAAAAGCTACTGTAAGTGCTCTGCACTGACTACACAACTTATCCTTTGATGCAAGCATATAAATCGATACAACAATACCTATAATCCAGTTATAAAGTCCGGTTGTAAATACACCAGCAAAGTTCAAAGCCGCCGGAAATGCTTCATCTATGAAATTAGTAAGCACTTGCTGAGTATCTTTTCCTGTAAGGAGGTTCATAATCTCGTTATATGTATTCGCATCATACAAATCATAACCAAACTGTCTTTCAATCATAACAACAAAATCGTTAGCAGTTTTCTGGATAGATGCGGCATACACAGGGATATCCTCAACAAGATTCTTGATACTCTTCGACAACTCAGGTACAAGGAAGCCAACTAACAGTGAGACAATGCCAAAACACAGGATGTATGACAACAATAGTGCTAACGGCTTTCTGAGTCCTTTTAGCTTTTTGCGTTTAACACCAATCTTGTGAAAACATTTGTTATAGAAGAAATTATAAGGGAAACTCAGGATATAAGCAAGAACAAAACCGTAAATAAACGGCATAAATACACCTAACGCGTTACTAAGAACAACTCCCACCTGCTTGATGTTGATAAGCAAAAAAGCAACAAACAATGTATATGTAATCAATGCAAAAATTTTAAGAAATTTAAATTGTTTGTTCAATATATCCCTCCTATCTAAAACAGCGACATCTGGGAGCTCTCAGGAATACCTTCTAAAGCTCCACATTCACGCAGGATTTCGATAACCGACTTATTGACTTTTGTTTTCTGAATCATATCTTCAATAGAAAGATATTCAGTTGTTTTACCAACCTCAGACAAACTTTCAGCCGCCGCTTCACCGATACCGGACAGAGAACAGAACGGAAGTCTGATTTTTCCATCTTCAACCATAAAGCGTTTTGAATCGGATTTATAAACATCTACAGGAAGAACCTCAATACCACGACAAAGCATTTCGTTCATAATCTGAAGATTTGGAACTTCCTGCTTTTCTTTCGCACTTGCATCAAAGCCTTTCTGATTGATACTACGAATTTTTTCTTTGACAGCTTGTTTACCGCGAATAAGGGTTGCACCATCGAAGTTATCATTTCGTACAGTGAAGTAAGCGGCATAGTATTCAAGCGGTTTGTGAACCTTGTACCATCCAAGTCGAAGAGCCGCAATCATATATGCTGCAGCGTGAGCCTTCGGGAACATATATTTGATTTTCATACAAGAATCAATATACCACTGAGGGACATCGTGTTCTTTCATCGCGTTGATATGTTCTTCTGTCAAAAGTTTTGTAGCCTTACCTTTACGTACAATTTCCATAATCTTGAACGCCATACCCGGTTCAAGTCCTTTGTGCATCAGATATGTCATAATAGAATCTCGAGTACCGATAACTTCGGAGATAGTACATGTACCATCTTTGATAAGATCATACGCGTTACCAATCCATACATCAGTACCATGAGAAAGACCAGAAATCTGCAGAAGGTCAGTAAACGTCTTAGGCTGAGCGTCGACAAGCATCTGACGTACAAACGGAGTACCAAGCTCAGGCATTGAGAACGTTCCGGTCTCAGCATCTATGTCCTCAGGTGTAACCCCTAAAGCCTGTGTAGAAGTAAACAGCGACATAACATCAGGGTCACTCATCGAAACCTGCATAACAGGGATACCTGTATATTCTTCAAGATAATGATAGATGGTCGGAACATCGTGACCGAGCTCGTCAAGCTTACAGATTGTATCGTGGATAGAGTGGAAATCGAAGTGAGTTGTTATATTATCTGAGCCTGTATCATCAGCAGGATGCTGAACAGGACAGAAATCATACACTTCCATACCTCGAGGCACAACTACCATACCGCCAGGGTGCTGACCTGTAGTACGCTTAACACCTGTGAAACCATTAGCGAGTCGCGAAATTTCCGCTTTATGCATCGAAACTCCACGCTCTTCACAGTATTTCTTTACAAAGCCAATACCTGTCTTTTCAGCGATAGTAGAAATAGTTCCCGCCTTGAAGACGTTGTCTTTACCGAAGAGTTCTTCTGTATATCTATGAACACGCGACTGAACCTCACCGCTAAAGTTAAGGTCGATATCAGGAACCTTGTCACCTTTGAATCCAAGGAATGTTTCAAACGGAATTTCGTGGCCATCACGATCAAGCTCAGCACCACAAACAGGACATTTCTTCGGAGGCAGGTCAAAACCTGAACCATACGAACCATCAGTAATAAATTCACTATACTTACATTCTGGGCATATATAGTGAGGACAAAGAGGGTTAACCTCTGAGATACCAGACATAGTTGCAACGAACGAAGAACCTACACTTCCTCGTGAACCTACAAGGTAGCCGTACTCCTCACTTTTTGCAACAAGCTTCTGAGCTGTCATATAGAGAACAGAGAAACCGTATGTGGTGATAGAGTTAAGCTCTTTGTCAAGTCTGGCTTTTACGATTTCTGGGAGTGGGTCGCCGTATTTAGCTTTAGCTCGCTCCCAAGTAATAGAAATAAGCTGTTCCTGAGCACCATCAATAAATGGTGGGAAGTTGCCCTCTGGAATAGGTCTCACCCATTCACAGGAATCAGCAATTTTGCAAGGATTGTCAACAACCACCTCGTGTGCCTTTTCTTCTCCAAGATAAGAAAATTCATCAAGCATTTCGGCTGTTGTTCTAAAATATAATGGAGCCTGTTCATCAGCGTCAGAGAAACCTTGTCCAGCCATAAGAACTTTTCTGTAGTCACTGTCGAAAGGTTCCATAAAGTGAACGTCACCCGTTGCAACAACAGGAATACCGAGTTCTTCACCTAGTTTGATAATAGTGCGGTTGATTTTTTCAAGCTCGGATACGCTTTGCACCTTGCCATTACGCACCATAAACATATTATTACCGTTAGGCTGAATTTCGAGATAATCATAGAATGACGCTATCCCCTTGAGCTCTCCCCAAGGTTTGCCCATCATAATTGCTCTATAAAGTTCGCCAGCTTCACAAGCTGAACCGATAATCAAGCCTTCACGGTATTTAACAAGTTCAGACTTAGGAATTCGAGGTCTACGATAATAATACTTTAGATGAGACATCGAAATAAGTCTGTACAGGTTCTTTAGGCCAGTTTTATTCTTCACGAGAATTATCTGGTGATAGGTTGGCAGCTTCTTGAAATCGCCACCAGCTATTTGTGTATTAATATCTTTAGTACAAGTGATGTTATAATCGTCTTTCAGTCTGTCACAAAGACTGATGAAAATCTTGGACAGTACATCAGCATCATCGACAGCCCTGTGATGATTGAAGTCAGGAAGTCGCAGATACTTTGCAACTGTATCAAGTTTGCAGTTTTTGATATCAGGCAAAATAGCTCTGCAGATAGCAACAGTATCGAGAGATGTATAGTTATACTCGATACCCATATTCTGGCACGCAACTTTGATAAAAGATGTATCAAAAGGAGCGTTATGAGCAACAAGAATATTATCACCACAGAAATCAAGGAAAGCACGCACAGCATCGCTCTGGGATGGTGCATCTTTCACCATAGCATCGGTGATACCTGTGAGTTCCACGATTTTCTGTGGAATAGGTTTCTCAGGATTAACAAATGTTGAGAATGTATCAACAACTTGTCCTCCGCTGATCTTAACAGCACCGATTTCAGTAATCTTTTCAGTTTTCGCAGAAAGACCTGTGGTCTCGATATCAAAGCAAATAAATGTATCGTCAAGAGAAACATTCTTGCTACCCTCGACTGACTCAACGAGGTCATCCATAAAATAAGCTTCAACACCATAGATAACCTTGATTTTCTTTTCATCGCGGTTGATAGCTTCAGCTGCGTTCATGGCTTCCGGGAAAGCCTGAGCAACGCCGTGGTCAGTGATAGCAATAGCGGAGTGACCGAACTGAGCTGCACGCTTGACAAGTGAACCTGCGTCAGTAACACCATCGAGCGCAGACATATTTGTATGTAGATGAAGTTCAACACGCTTTTTAGGCGCGTTGTCCCCTATTTTTACCTTATCTACAGTAGAAATAGAGCGTGCATTGAGAACCAGCTCACCGGCATATTTATCAAACTCAATATCACCAGAACAGATGATTGTTGAACCCTTTTTAATACCCTCGAGTACTTTACATTCATTCTTGCCATTGAATACTTTTACAGTAGTTGAACCTGTATAGTCTGTAATATCAAATGTGATGATATTCTTGTCACCTGAACGAGTTTCTTTCCATTCAAGAGCAAAAACATCGCCCCAAACAGTAGCTCTGCCTGTATCATAAGCTATTTTCTCTATAGGAATTATTTTCCCCTTAGTTACACGACCATAAAGAGGACGCATAGTTTCTGGAATAATCTGTGGGGTAATATAAACACCAACACGCTTTTCAACGGATTTTGGAGTAGAAGTTGCACTCTCCTGTGATTTTTCTTCGTACTCGTACATCTGAGAAAGCTCTTCAAGCTTTTCTCGACTAATTTTCTTCTCGACATTATTCAGATTTTCGATATATTCTTCGGAATTACCATCAATTTCGGTAACGCCGCTGTATTCAACTTCAAAAGAAAGCGAAAACAATTTTCGAATAATATCAGTAAGAAGATGAGAAAAATCCTTAGCTTTTAACAGCGATAAACCACCATGGGTTAGTTTTACAGTAAGAACATCTTCATTTTTATAAAGAGTTGCTCCGTTAAGCGTACCATTAAGGCTAGGAGTTTCAACCTTCAAGAATTCGACAATCTCTTTGAAATAAGCAACATCAAAGAGAGATGAATCAAATCTTGGATGGATAGTCACCTTTGAAAATTGCATAACCGAACTTTTAATCAAACGTTGAGCTTTAAAAATATCTTGTGCTGTTACGAGTGAATCAAAATCAGCGTAAATATCAATTATTCGTTTTTCTTTTTGAATTTTCACATCATACACAGTAGCACCGCTTACTATAGTATCAAGCGGAGCGCTAAGATGTTGATTGAACAACGAACCTAACTTATTCATCTTAAACCTTTCATTTTACATTTTATCTATTTCATCAATCAAAGCATCGATGAGTTTATCCTCAGATACTTTGTACAAAATTTCACCTTTTTTGAATACAAGGCCTTCTTTGTTGCCGCCTGCTATGCCGATGTCAGCTTCTTTAGCTTCACCAGGACCATTAACAACACAACCCATAATCGCAACTTTGATATTCTTGTTGCAATCCTTGAGTCGTTCTTGAGCTTCATTCGCAAGACCGATGAGGTCGATTTTGGTACGACCGCAGGTTGGACAAGAAACAAAAGTGATGCCATCTTTTCTTACACCGATAGCTTTGAGTAAATCTTTTGCAGCATATATCTCTTCAACTGGATCAGCAGTAAGTGAAATACGGATAGTATCACCAATACCGTGAAGTAAAAGTGAACCGATACCTGCTGATGACTTTATGATACCCATACGAGTAGTACCCGCCTCAGTAACACCAAGGTGTAGAGGATAATCACAACGCTCGTTAGCAAGTTCATACGCTTCAACCATAGTTTTCACATCACTACTCTTCATTGACAATACAATATCGTTAAAGTCAAATTTTTCGAGCAATGACGCGTGATAAAGAGCACTATCACACAACGCTTGAGCAGTTGGATGACCGTACTTTTTAAGAATCTCTTTCTCGAGTGAACCTGAATTCACACCAATACGAATAGGTATATTCTTATTCTTACACGCGATAGCAACCTGCCTAACACGATCTTCATCGCCAATATTACCGGGATTGATACGAATTTTATCAACTCCTGCAGATACACATTCAAGTGCAAGTCTATAATCAAAATGAATATCAGCTACAACAGGAATGGAAACTGCCTCTTTGAGTGCAGGGATAAGGCGCACAGCATCCATATCAGGTACAGCAGCTCGAATAATCTGACAGCCTGCTTTCTCAAGCCTCACTGCCTGTTCTACACTTGCCTGTATATCATCAGCACGAGTATTGAGCATAGATTGGATAGTAACCTCTGCCCCATTTCCTATCAGTACATTTCCTGCTTTAACTTGAATTTTACTCATATTATCCTCCGAATATAAGCACCCATACATCTTTTAAAGTAATAGCCGCCATCAGTAATAACAACAACGCTAAACCTAAACCATTGATAATACTTTCCACACGCTGTGGCACGCGCTTTTTGAAAATCGCTTCAATCAAAAGCATAACAAAACGTCCACCGTCAAGTGCTGGGAATGGCAACATATTCACAACACCAAGGTTGATAGTAATAACTGTCATAACATAAACAATGCTCATAACAGCATTAACAAAGCTAACTTTCAGGCTCTCACCAGCAACATCTGTAAGTGCAGATGCAAGACCAACAGGTCCTGAGACTTCGTTGATACCAAACTGACCCTTAGCTAAACCGACAAAAGAAGCCCACACCATACGAGTCACAGCAACAGTATCGTTGAATGTCTGTTTCATAAGATTAAGAAAAGTTTTTTCTACAGGCTCAACATAAAAGTCAATTGAAAGAGCCGGCTCGTTTGTCTCACCATTAAGATAAGTGAAAAAATGAACATCAGCTAGTTCAACTTCTTCACCGTTTCTTATAACTGTCATATCAGTCACAAAACGTTTTCTGTGAGCTTTTTCTTCAATTTCAGGGTACGAGTCTACCCTATCGAGTTTGAGGCTATCATTGATTTTATCAAGATAGTTACACATAATTTCGTATGATGTTTCCTTATCTTTAGCATCAAAAATCTTTTCTGAACCTTCGAGCCAGATTTCATAAATCGAATTCAACTCATCCTGAGTGATGCTTTGGGAAAGAGTAGCACAGTGGTTACGAAGTTCGAAAAGGCAATCCTCCTTGTAAATCTCAAGGGTTTTGCCATCAACTTCTTTCACAGGCATAGTGTATGTTGCAAAGCTGAAATCAGACGCTGTATTGATTTTATAATCATTGAGCTCAACGATTTCGTCGCCCTTTTCCAAACCTGTTACTGCTGTGAATGAGTAAGGCGCAAATGAAGCAACAATAGTTGAATTGAATGCTTCGCTAGGTAACAATGTGATCATCATAAGCACAAAACCGAACAAAATGTTCATAACTGCGCCCGCAACTACAATAATCATACGCTTGTAAACACTTGCTTTCTGGAAAGAACGAGGGCTATCGCTCTCTTCATCCTCACCCTCCATAGCACAATAACCGCCTATCGGAAAAAGACGGAAAGAGTAAGTTGTCTCACCCTTTGTGAAAGAGAAGAGCTTTGGTCCCATGCCAAGTGCAAACTCGTTAACTTTTACGCCACTTTTTTTAGCAGCGATAAAATGTCCACCCTCATGAAAAAAAATTATTAGTTCGAATAAAACAACCGCAATTAAAATAAGTGCAACAGTTGTGATAAAATCATCTCCAGTTATTTAGCTAAGTTATAAACATACTCTCGAGCTTCTTTATCTGCGAGTAGTACGTCTTGGAGAGTGCGAGCTTCCTTTGCTTCGAAAGTATCAACAGCAGAAGATACAATCTCTCCGATTTCGAGAAAACTGATTTTGTTTTCTCTGAAAAGTTTGTTGGCGATTTCATTCGCACCGTTCGCTACAGCAGGAATAACGCCACCTTTAGCCATGGCTTTTTTACAAGCTGAAAGGCATTTGAAAGTTTCATAATCAGGCTGCGCAAAAGTCATACTCGAAATCTTTGAGAAATCAAGTGACTCAACAGGTGACTCGAATCTTTTCGGATATGTGATAGCGTACTGAATCGGAATTCGCATATCTGGAAGTCCGAGCTGAGCCAGAACGCTGTTATCTACAAATTCAATCATAGAGTGAATGATACTCTCTCTATGAACCACGACTTCAATATTATCTACAGGTATGTCAAAAAGCCAGGCAGCTTCGATAATTTCAAGACCTTTGTTCATCATAGTAGCTGAGTCGATGGTGATTTTTGCACCCATAGACCAGTTAGGATGGTTGAGTGCCTGAGCTACTGTGACATTTTTTAGTTCTTCATAAGTTTTTCCAAAGAAAGGACCACCAGATGCGGTAAGCAAAATTTTCTTTAGTGATTTTTCAACAGGTGCAGCCTGTAAACACTGAAAAATAGCTGAATGTTCACTATCCACAGGAAAAAGCGTTACGCCATTACGCTTAGCGGCATCCATAACAAGCGCGCCACCTGCAACCAATGTTTCTTTGTTGGCAAAAGCGATGTTCTTTTTAGCCTCAATAGAAGCTAATGTTGGTTTCAATCCAACCATACCAACGACAGAGTTGACAACCAAGTCACAGTTATCGTGGGTAGCACACAAAAGAAGTCCTTCCATACCTGAATATACTTTTGTGCTTAAGTCTTTTATATTACTTTTGAGCTCCTGAGCTTTGATCTCATCAAATACAGCTACGATTTCAGGTTTGAACTCGCGAATCTGTTCTTCCAAAAGCTTTACGTTGCTGTGAGCACAAAGAGCTGTGACTTCTAAATTAAGTTTACGAGCTACATCAAGTGTCTGGGTACCGATAGAGCCGGTTGACCCTAAAATTGATAGTTTATTTACCATAATAAACCTCTTTAAGAAATAATGGTGAAATACTGTGACATCAAGAATACTAGCGGTGCACAAAGGATAATGCTATCAAATCGGTCAAGCATACCGCCGTGACCAGGCATAATCGAACCAAAGTCTTTCACGCCACAAGAACGCTTGATTATAGAAAAAGTTAGATCACCAAAAATTGAAACAACAGGGTTAATCAACCCGATAATAATAAGCGGAATAAAGTTTATGGTGACATCTTTGTAAATCCACATAAAGACAAATCCAACAAGAACTGAACCAAGACAGCCACAAATAAGACCACCTATAGCTCCTTCAACAGTTTTCTTAGGACTAATTGTTGGACATAGCTTGTGTTTACCTAAAAATACGCCTGCAAAATAAGCACCGCTATCAGCTAACCATGGAACTGCAAGAGTCAAAACTATGAAGAACGCTGTATAAGCTCTGGTAGAATCAGCGTTCATAAATAATGGAGCCAAACCGTTCACACCACAAGATGTCAAAGTAAATGCAGTCATTGACAAAGTTATCAGCGTGCAACCACCGAACACAAACATTGTATCGTCCGCTTTGATAGTATCGTGGCACAACACAGAAGTTATGAAAACACAGATAGCAAACAAATAAAGGGGAACAAAAACAAAGTTTGTTGAACTAAGCAGTGGCATCAAAACACCAAAAAGCACACTTGGAACAGCAAGTTTTAAATCTTTGTGCAAACCTTTTACGGTGAGAAGCTCACCACACATCAAACCAGTAACCAAAGCAATCGCAACAGTTATCACTATAGGGTTACTTTCCCCGATGAGCATAAGTCCTATACACAACACTATGCCTACAGCCGAGGTAATAAGTCGAACTGCCATTATATGTCACCTTAAACTTTCGATAAAATCAGATTCCGCCAAAGCGTCTGTTACGCTTAGCGTACTCAATAAGAGCCTTATCAAGGTCTTCACTCTTGAAATCAGGCCAAAGCACATCATCCATAATGCAGTACTCAGAATATGCTGACTGCCACAAAAGGAAGTTTGATGTGCGATACTCGCCACTTGGGCGGATAATCAAATCAGGGTCAGGCTGACCCGCTGTGTAAATGTTCTGAGATATCAAATCAGCATTGATACTATCAACATCAATTTTGCCTTCCTTGATATCCTGAGCGATGTTCTTGACAGCATGAACAATCTCGTCTCTACCGCCATAATTCATCGCGATATTCAGAACCATACCGTCTCTGTCTTTCGAATCCTGTTCATTTCTTTCGATAAGCTCGAGCATATCAGGAGGAAATACAGTTCTGTCACCGATAAATCTGACCACAATGCTATCATCCTGAAAGTCGTTGATAGCTTCAATCATATACTCTCTAAAGAGCTTCATAATAGCATTAACTTCGTCTTTTGGACGCTTCCAGTTTTCGGTTGAAAATGCATAGACGGTGAGATATTTTATCCCTATATCGGAACAGTAGCGCGCAATTTTTCGAAAAGTTTGCGCGCCCTGAGTATGACCGGCGGTGCGAGGCAGACCGCGTTTTTTCGCCCATCTGCCGTTACCGTCCATAATAATTCCGATGTGCTCGGGTAATATAATATCTTTTATGGTTAAATTATCTTTAGCTTTTTTGAAAATAGCCATATCAGATTTCCATAATCTCTTTCTTTTTCTTGTCAGCCATCTGGTCAATAACCTTGATGAACTTATCAGTCTGTTCCTGAGTTTTCTTCTCGCCCTGCTTGAGATCATCTTCAGTAAGCTCACCGTCTTTCTTCAAAGCCTTGAGCTTGTCGATTGTATCTCTTCTGACGTTACGGATCTGAACTTTTGTATCTTCAGCAATAGAAGCGATTTCCTTAGCAATTTCCTTACGCTTATCCTCTGTGAGTGGTGGGAAGATAAGACGGATACACTTGCCATCGTTCTGTGGGTTAATACCAATCTCAGACATCTGGATAGCTTTTTCAATCATTCTTAACACTGAAGCATCCCAAGGCTGAATTGTAAGAGTTCTTGCTTCTGTAACTGAAACAGCAGCAAGCTGATTGATTGGTGTTGGTGTTGAATAGTAATCAACTGTTACTTTATCTAAAACAGCAGGGTTAGCTCTGCCTGCACGGATAGATTTGAACTCTGCGTCGAGATGGTCAATGCGTCTCTGCATACGCTCTTCAGATTTATTTAATGTTGCTTTCATGATGGGTCCTCCCTATATTTGAGATATTATTGTTAAAATTAAATTATGAATAAAATCAGAAATTACCGACTAATGTACCGATAGTTTCGTCACAAACTGCGTTGTAAATGTTCGCAGGATCATCAACGCTGAATACTAAAAGTCCGATGTTGTTATCCTTACAGATAGCAGCAGCTGTTGAATCCATAACCTTGAGATCTTTCTCAAGTACATCATGGAAAGAAATCTTAGTATAACGTTTAGCATCCGGATTTGTTTTTGGATCAGAATCATAAACTCCGTCAACCATAGTAGCCTTCAAGATGATCTGAGCTTCGATTTCAGCAGCACGTAAAGCAGCAGCTGTATCAGTTGAGAAGAACGGATTACCTGTACCGCAACCGAAAATAACTACTCTTCCCTTTTCAAGATGACGGATAGCTTTATTGCGGATGTATGGCTCAGCAATAGCACGCATACCGATAGCTGTCTGAACACGAACATCAACACCAAGCTGTTCAAGTGCATCAGCAACACCCAAAGCGTTGATAGTTGTAGCAAGCATACCCATATGATCAGCACGGGTTCTATCCATTTCACCGCTTGAACGACCACGCCAGAAGTTACCACCACCAACAACGATAGCTACTTCTACGCCGTCTTCAACGAGTTTTTTGATAGGTTCACAAAAAGATTGAACCGTATCAAAGTTGATACCGTGCTTAGTTTCGCCTGCTAAAGATTCGCCTGAAAGTTTGAGTAAAATTCTTTTGTATTTAGAATTCATCATATCACCCCATAGTTGTCTTATAATTAAGAAAATTATACTACATTTTGGGCTGTTTGTAAAGAAAAATAAGGTAAGTTTATATCCGTTTTAATATATTATTAACAAATTAATCAAGAACTAATTTTTTGAATAATAAAAGTCTTTTTCAAACAAAAAAGGGGCGGTAAAAACCGCCCCTAAAGGTTGTGTAAAATTATTTTACCATGCTAGCAACTTCTGCTGCAAAGTCGTCCTGACGCTTCTCGATGCCTTCGCCCTTCTCAAAACGAGTGAACTTAACAATCTTGATGTCGCCGCCGAGCTTCTTAGCAACAGACTCTGTGTACTTAGCAACAGTCATAGAGCTATCCTTAACGAACTCCTGGTCAACAAGGCAGTTCTCCTTGTAGAACTTACCAATCTTGCCTTCTACGATCTTTGTGAGAACCTGCTCTGGCTTGTTAGCCATCTTAGGATCCTGCTTCATCTGAGCAACGAGGATTTCCTTCTCGTGTTCAATTGTCTCAGCAGGAACATCAGACTCGTTGAGGTATGGTGTGTTAAGAGCAGCGATCTGCATAGCTACATCCTTACCATAAGCAACGAAGTCAGCGCTAGCTGTATCAACAGTTGTCTCGAAGTTAACGATAACGCCAATCTTACCACCAGCGTGAACGTAACCTACTGTTGGACCCTCGAACTTCTCAAATCTACGGATCTGGATGTTCTCACCAATAGTAAGAACCTTCTCCTGAAGAAGCTCTGCTACTGTCATTTCAGTACCAACTGCCTTAAGAGCAGCAAGTGCCTCAACGTCAGCTGGGTTGTTCTCTAAAACTGTAAGAGCACATGTGTTAACAAATGCCATGAAGTCAGCGTTCTTAGCAACGAAGTCTGTCTCAGCATTGATTTCGATAACTACACCTGCTGTGTTGTCGTCGTTTGTGATAGCGAAAGCTACGCCTTCAGCTGCGATTCTAGAAGCTTTCTTAGCCTGCTTAGCAAGACCCTGCTCTCTTAAGAAATCGATAGCAGCTTCCATATCGCCATTAGCCTCTGTAAGAGCCTTTTTGCAGTCCATCATACCGCAACCTGTCTTCTCACGAAGAGCTTTTACGTCCTGAGCTGTAAATGCCATGTATATCAATCCTTTCGTAATGTGTGTTAATTATAGTTATAGAAGAATTACTCCTCTACGAGTTCCTCAGCCTCTTCATCTCTAGCAGCAGCGCCCATCTGGCCCTCTCTGCCTTCGATAATAGCGTTAGCCATAGCGCCACAGATGAGTTTTACTGCGCGGATAGCGTCATCGTTACCAGGGATAACGTAGTCAACATCATCAGGATCACAGTTTGTATCAACGATAGCAACAACTGGGATACCGAGCTTCTTAGCCTCAGCAACAGCAATCTTCTCTTTTCTTGGATCTACGATAAAGAGACAACCAGGGATCTGCTCCATATCCTTGATACCACCGAGGAACTTCTCGAGCTTCTCGATCTCAAGGTTGAGCTTGATAACTTCCTTCTTTGGAAGGAGATCAAATGTACCGTCTGTCTCCATAGCGCGGAGCTGCTTGAGTCTAGCGATTCTTCTACGGATAGTTGTGAAGTTTGTGAGCATACCGCCGAGCCATCTAGCGTTTACATAGTAAGCACCAGCACGCTGAGCCTCTTCCTTTACAGACTCCATAGCCTGCTTCTTTGTACCAACAAAGAGAACGCTCTTGCCCTCTACAGAAAGGTCACGTACAAAGTTGTATGCCTCTTCGAGCTTTACAACAGTCTTCTGCAAGTCGATGATGTAGATACCGTTGCGCTCTGTGAAAATGTATGGAGCCATCTTAGGGTTCCATCTTCTTGTCTGGTGACCGAAATGTACGCCGGCCTCCAGGAGCTGTTTCATAGAAACTACTGCCATTTTATTTTCCTCCTCAGGTTAAAACCTCCGTCAGAGCCTTGAATTTTTCGGGACAAACACAGTGATGTGTCACTGAGCCGATAACCCTGACGTGCGTAATGCCTAAATATTATATCATATAAAATAAAAAAATCAAGCACTTTTGTGCTTGATTTCCTTATTTTTTGGTTAAATTTTCGTAATTAATAGTTAAAGAATCTGACTGAGCCGTACTGGCAAACAAATTCCTGAGCTTCGTGCCATGGACTTGAGCAATAATCAGTCGAGTAGAACACAAGAGTTCTGTGCTGAACAGCGGCTCCGCCCTGGTCGAAGATATAGTTAATTACATCTTTGCATGTCTGACTAGGCTTGATAGATGTTGAGCCATAGTAGCCATACTTAGAGATAACAGTTGCAATGTCAGAATGACCGCCCATTACAAATGCGTCTCTGAGACACTGTGCTACGATTGCCATACCTGTGTAACCCATCGAACCTGCTTCACCCATAACGATACGCTCAGCTAAATCGCGATCAGCGTCACTAAGGTGAATAGCGTAGCTAGTGTAGTTAGGGTCAGGGTTTGCGATATCAAGAAGGTATCCTGAACCGCTTGAGCCTGATACATAAGAACCACCGCTACTTGATGAGTCTGTAGAGCTGCTTGATGACTGTGTCTGTTCCTCTGTTGCAGGCTCCTCATAAACCACAACCTCCTGTTGTGTCTGAGTTTCCTGTGTCTTGGTCTCCTCAATTGCTTCAATCTGGAGTTCCTCGACAATGCTCTCAGCTTCAAGCTTTGCTTCATCAATAGCAATAGCTCGAGCGAGCGCTAAGGCATCAGCGTCATCCTTATTGTATGTATTAGTTTCTGTTTTTTTGGTTTCTGTTATCGGGGTCTCGCTTGCAGCTTCTACTTCAGGTGTAAGAACAGACACTGATAACGCAAAGAATGCACACAATGCCATTATGAGAACTCTCAGATAAATTGTCTTTAATTTTCTCATATTATCTCCTCCTTTAAGTAGTCTACATCGGTATTCCGATGTGAAATGAATATGGAAATATTTGCAAACTCATACCATTTCAAGTGCTATTTAATCACAAACGCCCACAAATTGCAAGTTTGTAACTTTTGTGTTTTAATTCTCTAAAAGCACCATAATTGTGTTTTAATTCTATTATCGCATTATTTTTAGGTTAAAATGTACATATTGAACAATAATTTGTAGTGCAATTTGCTAAGTAGCACAAAGATTTTTAATGACAAAATGTAACAAATCTATTACCTTTTTTTGCGGCATTTGTTGTTTTTTGCACCTTGAAGTCAACTAAAATCGTATCTTCCCCTATTAAAGTTATGTTATTCCACGGAATTATGCAATCTGACGACCTACCAAATATACCAAAAAACCGTGGTCTGCCGTATACAATAACCGCTACAACCTTCGAACTGTGTGTATCAACCTCCAAATCGTCCACAAAACCGAGTCGTGTGCCATCACAGGAATTTATTACTTCCTTATGTCTGAGCTCAGCTAATCTACAGGACATAAAAATCCTCCTTGCACTTTAATATACATATATATATGTGAAAAATTTGTCGCATAAACATACAAAGGACTAACTTTTTATTTCCGAAAGAAAACCTTATCAATCTTTTGAGCTTATCATCAACACCATTATGGCTATACCGATTAAAACTCCGATAAAAATACCAATTATTAAAGAAAACAGCATTTTCGCACCCCTTTACTTAGACACTTATCATCCTCATAGTATGAGATACTATGTGCATTGGAGATGGTTTTGTGGTTATATATATTGATGTGCTTATATTTACGAACACTATTATTAATTATTGTATCCTGATTATCACAAAGAAATTCTTACATATTGAAGCTAATACAATCAGAATAATTATTTCATCTCTTATTTGCTCATTTTTCTCACTGACTGTATTTATGAAAGAGCAGGCAACGGTCATTTCTTTTATAATTAAGCTGGTTTGCGCTACTATTATGTGTTTAGTCGCATTCAAATATATTGGTTTTTTATCTCTAATTAAAAACATAGTTATTACATATATAGTCAGCATATTCTTCTGTGGTGCTATGATTTTTATATATTCAACATTCAAGCCAAACAAGATGGCTATTATCAACGATAATATATACTTCAATGTAAAACCTGTATCATTAATAGTAATAAGCATTGCTGTTTACTATCTCTGTATACTTATACAGAGACTATTCGGAGAAAATCTCAGCAACACAATCGTTAACCTGAAAATAATAATAGATAATAATGAATTCTCATGTATTGGAAAAATCGATACAGGCTGTACGGTTACAGAACCGTTTTCAAACTCACCAGTTATCATCACTGAAAGTTCAATATTAAACACCGAAACATTAAGAAAATGTAACAGAATCATTCCATACAACGCGTTGGGAATAAGCTCTACGATACCAGGCATAAAGGCTGATCAAGTATTCATAGATAAATGTCCTATAGATAAAGAAATATATATAGGTGTTTATCAGAAAGAAATCAACAAAACAATAAAAGCTATAATAAATTCAAATATATTAAGGTGATCAAATGAACAAAATCTTATATTTCTTACGATTAATCAAACTAAAGATATCCAGAAAAAATGTTTTCTACATAAGTTCTGGTGCAACCCTACCCCCGCCTTTATCTATTGATGAAGAAAATGCAATTATGGAAAAGCTGGAAAAAGGTGACCATAAAGCAAAAGAGCAACTCATCGTGCATAATCTTAGACTTGTTGTGTATATAGCAAAAAAGTTCGAAAACACCAGCATCAATATTGAAGACCTAATATCTATCGGAACAATAGGTCTTATAAAAGCTGTAAACACCTTTTCCCCATCAAGAAACATTAAATTCGCTACATACGCTTCAAGATGCATCGAAAATGAAATACTGATGTTCCTCAGAAAGGCATCGCAAAGAAAAAATGAAGTATCAATTGAAGAACCCCTCAATACTGACTGGGATGGAAACGAGCTGTTATTATGCGATGTTCTCGGAAGTGATGCGGATATCATCAACAGAGATATCGAACAGGAGCTCGAATGCAACCTGCTTCTTGAAGCAGTATCAAAACTTAATACAAGGGAATCGATGATAATGGAGTTGCGTTTTGGTCTCAACGGCAACAAGGAACATACCCAAAAACAGGTCGCCGATTTATTAGGAATATCACAATCATATATCTCGAGACTTGAAAAGAAAATTATAAGACGACTTAAGACTGATTTGGAAAAAGTCGTATAATATGTAAAGCACAGGTACAACCTGTGCTTTTTTACATTAGTGCATCTGTGCTATCGCCTGCGTTGGTATTATCATTATTTCCATCAGTACCATTATCGTTGTTATTGTTGATTGTACTGTCAGTTGTTGATGATTCTGTCATTGTATTGTTTTCACTGCCATTTTCATTTCCAATAACACCATCCTGATCATCGACCTCTCCGTCAGTAGAATCAATCATATTATTCACGCCAGATTCTACACTCGATACAGCATCCGAAGCCATATTAGATACAGAACCGTTACCTCCACAACCGCATAAAGCAAAACACAACATCAAAATACACACAAAGATAGCAAAAAACTTGTTCATAAAATCACCTCAAAAAAAATTACCGCTCCAAACGGAACGGTAATAGTATTGACATTATGCAGGAAAATATTACTTTATATTAAAAATAATTAAGATTTGATGAATTTTCGCTGACAAGCTCTCCGTTCTCATTGTATTTAAGAACATCTATTTTGTCACCATCAAATTTAAAAACAACTTGGATTCCGTTTGACAACGTTTTAGTAAGGAACTTAACATTACCATCGCTATCAACTCTCACTCCGTCTCCCTGAGGTTTGTTATCCTTGAATTTGCCAACATGAACACTCTTATCAAAAGAACTCACTCCGACACCAAAGCCATCGCGTTTATTATCTTTCCACTCACCAAAATAACATAGCATACCATCCTTGTAATAGTATGAACCCTGTCCATTTCGTTTGTTCCCGCGATAGCTACCCTCATAGGCAGTATGACCATTCTCGGTAGCAGTTCTGCCGAAACCATTTCTCAGATTATTTTCATCAAGTTCACCGAAATAAAGATATTTATTCGAACCATTTTCAATAACCTTATCAGGAGTTTCAAAAGTTGAGATTTCGAAGTCTTCACAAACAGTTTCTTCAATTATTGTTTCTGATTCGTTATCCTGCAAATCTTCAACCTTAGGTTCTGTAGGTTTTTCTACAACCTCAACCGTCTCTGGTTCGAATTCGACATCAACATCAGCAATTACATCATCGATAATCTCAGGCATACATTCAGGAACAGCTTCTGTAACAACCTCAGCTTCAATAACAGTATCAGCTTCCGGAGCAAAATCGACCTCAGTTTCGATATATTCTTCCTCTTCGCCGAGAAGAATATCTTCAACATCGTAAGAAAACTCCTGAGCCTGTGAAATATCAATAACCTGAGACAAGTTGCGTTTAAGGTTGAAATCTTTTGGATTAAGCTTGCTAGCTAAAACTGCATCACCTTTGTCGATAAAGCTGACAGGAGCATTTTCGGTAAGCTTCAATGCCTGAGCTCTGTCAACAAAAGCTTCAAACGAATCAAGCTGACCCTGACTCAAAAATCTGATAACTCCATCATTGGTAGAAGCTATAGCACTATAATCGTTGAATTCTTCTTCAATTTTGTCGAGAATATACTCGTCATCAACATCAGGCATCGGATACAAAATGACAGGAACACATACACCACGGTTAGTCAAAAGCAAACAAAGACCAGAATCGCTTTTTCTCGGTTCTATTGAACAGTATGCCGAACCCGATGTTGTCATATCATAGTATTCAACACGAAGCAGTGTATGCAACTTACTGAAAATCAATCTTTTGTAAAGACCTGTATTGTTATAATAATTGATAGAATACTTGGAATCCTCAAGATTTTTAACATCAGAATACACAAGCTCATTATCGCTGACAAACCACTTCATCGTTCTATCCTTTTCGATAGAAAACTCGTAGAACATCGTATCCCAACTACTATTCTGAGTCAGCTTTCCCTTTTGCTTTTCCTGACTCAAATAATAGTCCTTTCGTACGCTTGTGAGAACATCTGAATAAAAATCACATTCATCAGATTTCAAGGTAATGTTATAAAAATAGTTAATCATAAGCTTTTCCTTATTCAAAAAGGCACAACGCAAAAACATTGTGCCTTTATCTTAATATAGTTAGATAGAAACTTCCATAGCAATCTGGTAGAGTTCGTCATCGAAATCTCTCTTCATTTCAAGAGCTTCAAGGATGTCATAGTCAACAGTTCTGCCATTCTTGAGAGCGATAACGCGGTTGCCAATACCCTTTTCAAGCAACTTTACAGCCTCTGCACCCATAGCAGTAGCGATAACCCTGTCTCTAAGTGTTGGAGAACCACCACGCTGAACGTGACCGAGAATAGTTGCACGAGTTTCGATACCTGTACGCTTCTCGATGTACTTAGCGAGATCCTCAACACCGCCAACACCCTCAGCTACAACGATGATGAAGTGCTTCTTACCAGTTGACTTCTGGTCATAAATCTTAGCGATAACATCACGCTCGATGTCAAAATCCTTTTCAGGAACAAGGATAGCAGTAGCACCGCAAGCGATACCTGTCTGTAAAGCGATATCACCGCAACGACGACCCATAACCTCAACAACAGAACATCTGTCGTGTGACTGAGCTGTATCACGGATTTTATCAACCATTTCCATAGCTGTGTTCATAGCTGTATCAAAACCGATAGTATACTCAGAACATGAAATATCGTTATCAATAGTACCAGGAATACCAACACAAGGAATACCAGCTAAAGAAAGCTTTCTCGCGCCCTGGAATGAACCATCACCGCCAATAACAACGAGACCATCAATACCAAGCTCACGACAATTCTGAGCAGCTCTAGCCATACCTTCGTCAGTTTTCATCTCTTCTGAACGAGCAGTATAAAGAATAGTACCACCACGATTAATACAGTCAGAAACAGAACGAAGATCAAGTTTGCTTACATCTTTATTAAGAAGACCATTATATCCACGGTAAACGCCAACAACATCCATACCTCTGTAGATAGCAGCTCGTACTACTGAACGAACAGCGGCATTCATACCAGGTGCGTCACCGCCACTTGTTAATACTGCGATAGATTTAGCCATTATAAATCCCTCCACTAAATTCTCATAATATTATATACATAAAAATAGAAATAATCAAGTATAAAAAGAAAATACTGCAAAAAGATACCATTTTTTATTTCAAAGCGACATTCGAATCACCCAAAACACGACAAAGCTCGCTATATAGGGTGTCATTTAGATTTACCCACAGTGTTTTCGGTGCTAAAAGTCGCTTGTTAGAATCGGTGAGATACAGCACAACCTGAGTCTGCCCTGGGAACAGTTCAAGAAGATTCTTAACTTTTCTGTATTTCTGACACTCAAGATTCTCAAGTCTCAGATACAGTTTACCGTTCTTTGATGAAACTTGTTCTTTTTGTTCAGTTGTACTTTGATCTATATTTTCTTTTTTAGTCTTTACAAAGTCCCTGAGATTTTCAGCCGGAGGTAACAAACTAACCTTGTCAACAATAATCCTAGGTTCCTCGTCCTCTTTGAAGTTAAGCTTACCAAAGACTTCGACTACTGCACCAACATAAAGCGATGACGAGCACTGAGAAAGTATCTTCGGAAAAATTATAAGTTCAGCTGTAGAATATCTGTCTTCAACGGTTACAAAAGCCATCATTTGGTTCGACTTTGTTATTTGACTTTTATTCTTAGTAACAATACACACCAGATGTACACTAGATGAATCAATATACCTTTTATCCTCACCACTAAGGATATCAGCAATACTATCAGCTTTGACAACATTTGCGAAATCCTTATATGAATCAATCGGATGACCTGAAAGATACATTCCTGCCATTTCTTTTTCCATATAAAGAAGCTCCATCAAGCTGAACTCCTGCATCGGTGGAATTTCAACAGACACGGTTGATTTAACCTCATCCATTTCAAAAAAAGACATCTGTCCACCCGCATTTCGTCTGCGCTCAAACTCAAGGTCTTCCATCACAGTTTTCATAGCAGAAAGCATCTGGCGTCGATTGGCAGAAAGATTATCAAGCGCACCGCATTTGATAAGACTCTCAAGCGCTCTTGAATTAAGACCGCTACCATTCATACGCTTACAAAAATCATAAAACGACTTGAAGTCTCCGTTGAGTTTTCTCTCGTTCACAAGAGCGTTGATGAAATTCTTGCCCAAGTTTCTGATAGCTGTAAGACCAAAACGTATATTTCCATTAGAAACAGTAAAGGAACTTTCAGATTCATTGACGTGTGGTGGCAAAACCAAAACTGATATACGCTGACATTCTGAAATATAAGTCGCCATTTTATTCTGGTTATCAAGCACGCTAGACAAAAGAGCTGCCATATACTGCTTCTTATAGTGACATTTCAGGTATGCTGTCTGGTACGCGACATTCGCATAAGCCGCAGCATGAGACTTGTTGAACGCATAAGATGCAAAAGATTCCATCTGGGAGAATATAGACAAAGCAGTTTTTTCGTCCACTCCCCTTCGTAGACAACCATCAACCTCTACATTACCGTTACCATCAACAAGACCATAAAGGAATATTTGCTTTTCTTTTTCCATAACATCATGCTTTTTCTTACTCATAGCACGACGGACAATGTCAGCACGCCCGAGTGAGTATCCTGCAAGCGTTCTGAATATCTGCATAACCTGCTCCTGATAAACGATACAGCCGTTGGTTACATTGAGGATATCTTTCAGCAACGGATGTTCATACTTAATCTGTGACGGGTTATGTCTGTTATTTATATAAGTAGGGATAGAATCCATCGGACCAGGACGATAGAGAGATATAACCGCAATAAGGTCCTCGATAGAAGTTGGTTTGAGCTGTGTCAGTACATTTTTCATACCCTGACTCTCAAACTGAAAAACGCCATCAGAGTTTCCACTTGACATCATATTAAAGACCGCTTTATCGTCTTCAGGTATTTTGTTGATGTCAAAATCAGGCTCGAACTCTTTTATCATCTCGACTGCATCATGGATAACAGTAAGGTTACGCAAACCTAAGAAGTCCATCTTCAAAAGTCCGAGTTCTTCAAGCGTTGTCATAGTGAACTGTGTGACAATAGCATCATCAGATTTTGAAAGAGGAACATAAGCGCTGACCGGTTTGTCGGTAATAACTACACCCGCTGCATGAATCGTGATATGACGTGGCATACCCTCAATACTCATCGCAACATCAATGAGGTTATGCACATCAGAATCAGTATCGTAATTATTCTTAAGCTCTTTGCTGATTTTCAGAGCTTTTTCAATAGTCATATTCAGGTCGGTAGGAATAAGTTTTGCAACCGAGTCAACCTGTGCATAAGGCATATTGAGCGCTCTGCCGACATCTCGAACAGAACCACGCGCCGCCATTGTACCGAAAGCGACAATCTGAGCTACATGGTCAGCACCATACTTACGAATAACATAATCGATAACCTCACCCCTGCGTTCTTTGCAGAAGTCAATATCAAAGTCAGGCATACTGACTCGTTCAGGATTCAAAAAGCGTTCAAAAATAAGATTATATTTGATAGGATCGATACCTGTGATACCAATACAATAAGCACACAGAGAACCAGCACCAGAGCCTCGACCCGGACCAACAGGGATATCCTGACTTTTAGCATAGTTCACAAAATCAGCTACTATCAGGAAGTAGTCGACAAAACCCATAGATTTTATAACAGAAAGCTCATAGTTGAGTCTGTCGAATAGGGACTGTGATGGATTTGCACCATAATGCTTATACAATCCATCTACACAAAGTCTTTTGAAATACTCAAAGTGGTCCTCGTTATCAGGCACTTTGTAATCAGGAAGTTTGCGAACGCCGAACTCGATTTCAACATTACATCTGTCAGCAATAATCTGAGTGTTGTCAAAAGCTTCACTTAAATCAGGAAAAAGAGAACGCATCTCATCTTCACTTTTGAGATAAAACTCCTCGGTCTGGAACTCCATTTTGTCTTCATCATCGACCGTGTGATTAGTCTGGATGCAAAGAAGAATCGAGTGTGTTTTGCTGTCTTTCTTCTCAATATAATGGCAATCGTTAGTCACAACCAAAGGAGCTCCAATTTCGTTCGCAATTTTCACAAGTTGCGGATTTGTTACATCCTGTTCGTGGATACCATGACTTTGAAGCTCAATAAAATAATTTTCTTTGCCGAATATCTTCTGATACTTTCTTGCAACATTAAGCGCAGTATTATAATCAAAATTCAGCAAAGTTTTCGAAACTTCACCAGCAAGACAGGCAGAAAGACAAATAAGACCTTCGTGGTATTTTTCGAGAAGTTCCATATCTACTCGTGGTTTGTTATAGAAACCATCAACAAAACCTTTTGAGACAAGTTTGATAAGATTCTGATATCCGATATTATTTTCGCACAAAAGCACAAGGTGATAATATTCCTTGTCGAAATCAAAACTCTTATCAAAACGGGTACGAGGTGCGACATACACCTCACAACCTAAAATAGGTTTTATCCCTTGCTTTTTACACGCACGATAAAAATCAATCACACCATACATAACACCGTGGTCAGTTATAGCAAGCGAATTTTGGCCCAAATTCTTCGCAGCACTAACAAGCCTGTCGATTCGACAAGCTCCATCAAGCAAACTGTATTCTGAATGGACATGTAGGTGTGTGAAAGCCATTTTAGTTCCTTTATAAATTTATTTTATAACAGCATCAAAACTTCCGTCTGACACTTGTATGTTAACCACATCTCCTGTTTTCACATCATTTACAGATTTCACAGGATTTTTGTTTTCATTTGTAACATATGAATAGCCACGCAACAAAACGCTAATCGGATTGAGCATTTCAAGTTTAGAAGCAGTTTTTACTAAAGTATTACTTTTACTCTCAAATATCTTTTCAGATACAGAAACCATTCTCTCCGATATAACAGACAAGTTATGTTTGTATATCTCGATATTTTGCTTCGGAGATAGAGCACTCATCAGATGTGCACTATTCTCAAGTGTACTACTCAGAGCAGAAATCTTCTTATCCATAAGAGCATCAATATATTGACGCTGAGAACCTAAGTTCTGCAACAACTCAACTCTGTCAGGTACAGCAAGCTCAGCCGCAGCGGACGGAGTAGGTGCTCTCAAATCAGATACAAAATCACATATCGTAAAGTCGGTTTCGTGACCAACCGCAGAAATAACAGGCGTCTTACAATCAAAAATAGCTCTGGCTAACGCTTCATCATTGAAAGCCCACAAATCTTCCTGAGAGCCACCGCCTCTACCGATAATGATAACATCAGCGATACCGTACTGTGAAAACATATTGATAGCTTTAGTCAGCTGTGGTGCAGCTCCTTCACCTTGCACTAAAACAGGACACATCACAATTTCAGCACAAGGAAAGCGTCTGCTCAGAATATTGGTTATATCTCGGACAGCGGCACCTGTCGGAGAAGTAATAACGCCGACAGTATTCGGAAACTCAGGGATAGGTTTTTTGTACTCCTTTGAAAAGAGACCTTCTTTTTCAAGCTTCTCCTTGAGCTGTTCAAACTGCAACGACAGCGCACCCACTCCATCAGGAACCATATCTTCAACGTATACCTGATATTGACCAGTTGGCTCGTATATGGTAACTCTTCCGCGAATGATAACTTTCATGCCGTCTTTGGGTCTGAATTTGAGATTTTTTGCGGCATAAGAGAACATTACAGCACGAACAACACTCTTTTCATCTTTGAGAGAAAAGTAAATGTGACCGCTGCTGTAATGGTCGGTAAGGTTAGAAATCTCTCCTTCAAGGAAGAGAAACTTGAGCTTATCATCATTGTCGAGGAGAGATTTCAGATAAAAATTCAATTGTGATACAGATAAAATCTTGGGTGTATACATCATAGTATCAACCTATTTATTCAATATTGAAGTGAGCACAGCGATACCGCAAGCATTGTCGGTAGAAAATTCAGGCTCACAAAATGTGCAATCAAGTCGACTTGTCAGATTCTTCCTTATGATAGAATTCGACATAACTCCACCTGCGAAAATCACAGGCATTTCACCATACTGTGAAATAATATTTTCAGTCATTTTATAAAGTGTCTCTTCGATGTGTTTCAAACAAAGTGCAGAAACATATGACTTATCCTGTGTTGTATCAAATGCTTTCTTACAGATATTTTCAACACCGCTAAGACAACAATCGTTACCTTTGATAGTAGGATTCGCCTTGATTTTCTCATTATATGAAAGAGCCAAACTCTCAAGCTCTTTACCGCATGGAAATGTGCAATCGAGCATAAGCCCGACCCTGTCAACAAGCTGACCTGCATTGAGATCTAAAGTTTTCCCGACAAGCTTGACAGGTAAAATATCGTTTGTAACCTCATCATTCACAAGTAGCGCATCGGTAGTACCACCGCTGACATGAAAAGCAAGAAAACGTTTGTTAAGCAAATCGAGCCTGCCGGTTGAATATAACGCGGCGGCAATATGTCCCTGCTGATGCGACAGTTCGTACAACGGCACATTCAAAGATGCTGACAGAACTCTCGCCACACCACTACCAACAGTAAAGCATGGCATATATGACCCCTCAATTTTACGGGGAGTAAACGAAGCACCAACAGCTTTTATATCACTCGGCTTCACAGAAGCTTCATCAAACAACTCTTCAAAAAGCGTTGGCAATTGCTGAGTATGATGAAACACAGCGTCAGACTGACGCAGTCCGAGTTCTCCTTTTGATACCGGCAACAGCTTTCTCTTTTGAATAACAGTGTTACTGTCAGAATCAAAAAGACAAACGCTGGTTGTATAGTTGCTGGTATCAATACCGATATACTTACTCATCGATAGACTTAGCGACCGAGCCGAGAACTCCGTTTACAAAAGAACTCTCAGATGATACCGAATACTTCTTAGCAAGTTCAACAGCTTCGTTGATAGAAACCGATACAGGAACATCAGCAACAAAAAGCATCTCAAAAACAGCAAGACGCATAATTGCATATGAAACCTTGGAAATTCGGTTGAGTTTCCAGCCCTTTTTCAGGTTATCAGAAATATGCTTATCGATAACTTCGCTATTCTCAACGATACCCTTAGCGCACATAATAGCATAATCGCTCATATATTCGTCATTTGAATCAACTGCGTTGTCAGCAAGCTCATCAATCTCAGTATCAGAGAAAAGAGTCTCAAAACTCAGGATAAAAGCCTGTTCACGCTTCTTATATCTTGAAATAGAATTCGCTTCTAAAGTTTCATTTTGAACATTGTTCTCAACTTCACACATAATAGTACCTCTGTAATATATTTTTACTTATACAGTATAACACACACAGCTGTTTTTGTAAACTAAAAAGACGACACAATGTGCCGTCTTTTCGAATAAAATGTATTATAAAAGTTTATGGTGTTACGTTTTCAACTGCAATAATCATACTATTTTCAACATCATAGTTCTCAGCATCAACTTTATAAGTCTCATAAGGCTCCACGTTACTCACTACTACCGAGTATGTAATACCACCAAGGTATGCGTTACCATCAGAAATTGTCTTGTATCTGATGTAAACATCACCGAGATTTTCATTTGTGAGGTTAGTTACGATAAACTTACCATCTTTGAAGTCGATACCAACTTTATCTTCGAGCATTGGAAGGCTATCAGCCAGAACTTCCATAGAGTCTGTACGAACAAAAGAAGTAACATCTTTGTATGGTACTGTTTCCATATTTGTAAACACAAGGGCTGACTGATTAGAAGGGATGTTAGTAGGGCTAAAAGAACAAGCAGTACCCTCAGCGTACTCAACTGTAATCGATGAATATGAAACAACTTTATCGGAAGTATTCTTTACAACAATAGCGAGCACATCTTCAACTTCCTCAGTAGCGCCATTTTCAACATATGGTCCTGTATAACTACCGATAGAGATAACTTCGAGTGACGTATCTTCAATAGCATATGGAAGCTCAACAAAATCCTGTTCTTTATCTTCGACATATCCTGTGAGTTTATCAATCTCAGGAGAACCGTTCACAGGAGCGTTTTCGTTAGCAATAATTTCTGTATTATACTCATACTCTTTGTCAACTCCACCACAGCCACTCAAAACAGCAGTTATGGTTACAAGCACAAGAATCACGGATGTGAGTAGAATAATAGATGTTCTGTTCTTTTTCATGATAATTTCTCCTAACTTAATAATCAAGCTTCATATCACCGAATTTGATGATGTTTAATTTTCTCATGCCCTCGCTGATGACCAAAGTCAAAACAGCAGGAGCAATAACGTGCATAATAAGAATTTCAATTATGGTCACAACAGGTGAAACACCTGAACTCACCATAGTAGAATATGTAACGAGCTGACCGACAAGTCCGGATGTGCCCATACCGGCACCAGACGCATCACAGGTCATCTGTAAAACGCAGGTTGAAACAGGTCCCAAAACAGCACTTGCTATAATAGGAGGAAGCCATATGATAGGTTTGCGTACGATATTAGGCATTTGAATCATCGAAGTACCTATCCCTTGCGAAATCAAACCACCAAAACCATTTTCCCTAAATGACGCAACAGCAAAACCGACCATCTGAGCTGAACAACCAACAACAGCCGCACCGCCTGCAATCCCTGAAAGGCCAATGATAACTGCAATTGCCGCTGAACTTATAGGCAAAGTAAGAAAAACGCCCATAAGCACAGCAATAAGCATACCCATAACAAACGGATGCTGGCTAGTCGCATATTGAATAAGTTCACCAAGCACAGTAGTAACATATGAAATATACGGTCCACACACCAAAGCTACCACCGTTCCAACTCCTATTGTCACAATCGGGGTTAGCAATATATCAAGCTTAGTTTTGCCAGAAATAAGATTACCAACCTCAATAGCGATAAAAGCTGAGATAAAAGCACAAAGCGGATCACCAACACCACTAACAGCAATACCACCACTCTCAGTGAAAAACGAGCCGTTAACAATAGACGCCGAAAAAGCACCAATAAAACCGACAACACCTGCAGATACTGTAACAAGTGGACTATATTTAAACTTAGCGGCAACACTGACACCAATTCCGGCACCCATAAGCGCTTTCGCTATTGATGCAACATATATGATGTACGTTCCAACAACACCAGTTATCAAACCTCCAACCTGATTCAGGATAGTTCCGACAATAAGTGTTGCAAAAAGGCCCATCGCCATACCAGATAAGCCATCAATAAAAATGTGGTTGAACACATTTTTCAGAGTTTTCAATCTATACACACTCCTAAATTTCAGCTTAGTTGTATAGATAATAACATCTTTTCGAAAAATTTACAAGCATTTTGTTCCAATATCGAATTAAAATAAGAAAATTTCAGTATTTTATCACTTTAAAGTATTTTTTAGTTGAAATTTGTGAGAAAAATGATAAAATAGATACGATTGCAACCAAGCAAAATACACATTGGGGAGACAATTATGGTAACAAAATATTACTCCAACAAAGATGAAATCTACAAAACCTATGATAAAAACGACTTAGGTTTTACTTACTCCAAGGAATCCACCACATTCAAAGTTTGGGCTCCGGCAGCAAGTTCCGTACTTCTTAAAATGTACGCAACAGGCTCTTCTGAAGAAGATGGTGCTGCAGTTATAGCTATAAAGAAAATGGTATATGATGAAAACACAGGTGTCTGGGAGAAAACTGTCGAAGGCGACCTGCATGGTATATACTACACATATGTTGTTCAAAATGGTAGCAACAGCAACGAAACTCAGGATGTTTACTCAAAAGCAACAGGCGTTAACTCAAAACGCTCTATGGTTGTTGATTTGAAGCGTACTAACCCAGAAGGTTGGGAGAACGACAAACATATTTTTGTCAAAGAGCAAACTAACGCTATCGTCTGGGAAGTACATGTCAGAGACTTTTCCTCATCAAACACAAGCGGTATTTCAAAACAGAACAGAGGAACATATCTTGCTTTCACTGAAAAAGATACAACCATACCATGCACTAACGCACCAACTTGTCTGAATTATCTGAAAAGTCTTGGTATCACACACGTTCAGCTAAACCCTGTTTTTGACTTTGGTTCTGTTGACGAAGTTACAGGTGTACAGTACAACTGGGGTTACGACCCGGTCAACTACAATGTTCCTGAGGGTTCATATTCTACTGACCCTTATCACGGTGAGGTAAGAATCAAAGAGTTCAAAGAAATGGTTAAGTCGCTACACGAGGCGGGCATCGGCGTTGTTATGGACGTTGTTTACAACCATATGTATTCAGGTGGTGACTCTTGCTTTGAGAAAACTGTACCTGACTACTATTTCAGAAAACAGGGTCACAAATACTTAAACAGCTCAGGCTGTGGTAACGTTACTGCAAGTGAAAAGCTTATGTTCCGTAAGTTTATGATTGATTCACTACGTTACTGGGTTGAAGAATATCACATCGATGGTTTCAGATTTGACCTTATGGCTTGTCATGATGTTGATACTATGAACGAAATACGAGAAGAGCTCGATAAAATCGACAGAAGAATCCTTATGTACGGTGAGCCTTGGACAGCTGATAACGGCGACAATGGTATTTCCGGTGAGGATTGCTGTTCAAAACAAAACGCAAAGAAACTATCCAGTAGAATCGCTATGTTCAATGATGACATGAGAAACGGCATCAAAGGCGGTTCAGATGATGATACAAAGGGCTACATTCAGGGTTCTAACTATGACACTTATAAAGTGTTGTCAGGATTCCAGGGAGCTTCAAGTGATACTTTCGGTAAATGGGCAAAACGTCCTTCACAGTGCATCGCATACGCATCTGCTCATGACAACCTTACACTATGGGATAAATTACTAAAATCAAACTATATTCACGATTTTGATACTCTTGACGACAAAATCATTGACCAGAATAAACTCAGTGCTACATTTGTTATGATGGCACTTGGTATTCCATTCATGCTGGCAGGTGAAGAGTTTGCAAGAACAAAGTATGGCGACCACAACAGTTACAAATCTCCTGACTCAGTGAACTCTATTGATTGGACCAGAACTATCAAGTATAAAGAGCTTGTTGACTATTACAAGGGTCTCATTGCTATCAGAAAGAAATTCTCGCTCCTCACAGACTCAAGCGAGGAAGCAGTTCACAAAACTTATATGACATATAACGGTAAGGTTATTACAGGTACTATGGCTAATATAGATGCTGATGAATCCGAGTATAAATATATGGCTATTGCTATAAACAACACATCTGAGAAGTGTAACTTCGAGCTCAAGTCAAAATATGAACTGCCACACAGATGGTATGTTATCGTTGATCATGACTCAGCTTCAAGCGAAGCTATCAGAGAATTTGACAACAAAATGGAAATCAGACCGCACTCAGCGCTTGTAATCGTAGATGCAGAAAGCTACGACAGACTTCATGGTGCAGTTGAGAAGAATGCAATTCCAACTTGTTGCGACTAAGAACAAGCAAATCCCCCTATGGTAAATTTCACCATAGGGGGATTTTTATGTTTCAACTATTGTTATACTGTTAAAATCAATATCAAGTTGTGAGAGCACAGCATCTTTTATAATTAGAGGTGAGTTTTCTTTCATATCCTTTTTCAGAACTGTTACAGTGCAGTTACTATCAGATATGTAGCAAAGACATTTCGAAAAGCCCTTCCCCTTTAATATTCCCTCAATATTTATCTGAGTGATCATATTATCTTCTAACTTGTTGAGCTGTTCAACCGCTACTGCTTTAGCTTCATCCGAAGCATCACTAAGCTTCAGCGTCTGTTGAGCAAGCTCTACAGCATCATCATATGTCTGCTGGCGTTCAACCTCAGCTTTTGCGAAAAACTCATCGGCTTTTGTGGTTTGCTTTGAGACGCCAACAACCTCATCATTGCTGGCAGAATCAGCATTAACATAAGTTGCAGCCCCAAGTTCTTTCGAAACAGAGCTAATCAGATCAGAACTTTCAGGATTGTACTGCCAATTGATAAAAACAGCAGCTGCTAAAGCCAGAATAAGTGCACAAAGCACTATATGTCTTTTTTGAAATTTCATTATTTATCCTCCATATTCAGTTAGTTTAGTAACACACACTTTGTTCGCAGGAATACCAAGCGATTTTGTCACAGCAGACATCACCCGCCCCACTACTATCGCATCATCTCCACCATCACAAACAATCACAACGCCACGCACAACAGGTGTGACACTCTTGGTTTTTGTGTCAGAATTGTTGAGATAAACATTCTCACCGTCATTATCCATAGTCAAGAATATTTTTGCATCCCCTACTCCCTCAATTTGTGTCACAATACCGAGCAGATTGTTTTCAAGAGCTTCACAATATTTATCATTATCCACTTTTGAAAATGCAAGCGAAGAATCAAAGAAAGATGATAAGAAAATCAACGCAATTGCAGAAACTCCAACTATAAACGCAATTTTCGTGAATTTGGGGTTATTCAAAATATTTTTAAAGTCAAATTTTTTATTCACAAATTACCACCGGTTCCTTTGACATATTACTGCCTATAATTTTTTGGATATCCTGTATTCTGTTCTCATAATCTTTAGTAATGTATATGATGAGAGTGCTGATGTATATGCTATTGTCATCGTTCTTTTTGATTCCTATTTTAATATTCTCAGCTTTTATATCCTCACTCAGCAACAGATTGTCTGTAGCTTTGACCAGATTTTCAGCTGTTGAGTTCAAAATCAGTTCATTGTAACTGTCTTCATAATCCTCCACTGATATTGTTTCTTCCATTTTCAAATCTGTATGGTAATCGGCATAAGATAATAGTCCAATAACAGGTAATACTGCTGAACAGACAAGAAAAAGACCCAACACTAAATCTGCAATCTTTTTCATATTATGAAGAGGGGCTACAGTAGACATAATCGAGCAAACAACACAGCAAACACAAATTACCTTTGATATATTACACAACAAATCTATGTCGCACCACCTCCAATAGTTATCAGAAGAGCTGTTGAAATAATGAACATAGCCATAACACATACAGATATCGCAAATACAGTAGAAATCACAGATGAAACAGAACTGAGCAATTCAACAGGTGAGGTTATACCAATCACCTGTGCAATTGATTTACAAAAATTCACAGATATTAGCCACACAAAACATCTCAAAATACACGGCAGAAACACAACACAGATAGCAAGAATCACAAAAACTCCTGCTCCGCTACGCAGTAGATTGATACTACCCTGAATAGTTTTGTATGACTCAGAGAGTGCGGCTCCTACTATCGGTATAAATGACGACATAGTAAAACGTACAGCTCTTGCTGTAACCGAATCATACGCTGTGGTTATCATACTCTTGATAGTCATCAACGCTGAAAATATTGTCATAGCAAATGACACAAGCCACTTTATAACTTTTGAAAACATATCACAAAAACCTTTCAGGTTAACCCGATTTGTGATTGATGATGACACACAAAACGATAGATACACACTAAGTAGTGGCGAGATTATCTTGGTTGAAAGCTGTGAAACGCCCTGGCACGCAAGTACCATCGATGAATAATAGCTGGCACCTGTCACAGCTTGTCCTGTAAAAGTTAGAAGTGCTACCATCACAGGAATATACAACAACATAAAATCAGATGCATCACGAATGGTATTCACTGTTGTATTTATCAAATCCATAACAGGAATAACAAGGGATGTAGTGATACATAAAGTAGATATGATAGATAAAACCTCTTGCATTGAAGACTGTTTCAGTGAATCTCTGAAACCAGACAAAAAAGCATTCAAAAGCAAAATTGACATCACAACTGCTGACGAAGCAAATGTCCCTTTGCTTTCATTTGAGAATTTGCTCATAATCAGCGACATTACTTTTTGAAAAGATACATCGTTAAGGCTAAGTAAATCAGCATTTTCAGCTCCGATTGTCTTCAAATCCTGTCTTACTGTTTCTGATAATGAGTTATACAACTCGTCAATACTGTTTTCTATTCTACCGATATCCTGAGCCTGGGCAGTAAGCGAACTTAACATAGATAACAAAACCGTTACCATAAGAACAATCAAAATTTTCCTACCCAATCGTTTCACCTCCACTAAGAGCAGAAACAACATTCAGTACATTTTTGAACATCGGCATAGCTGTGATGAGCACCAGAATTTTTCCTGCAAGGGCTATATTTGAACTCAGGGATATTAGCCCAGCCTCCTTTACGCTGTCACAAGTGAACTCGGTCACAAAGCAGATACCCATAACTTTGAGTAAAATCATTATGTACTCACTGCTTATATTAGCACTTGCAAGAATTTCGCTGACAGTATCGATACTGAATAGCACATATTCAATCACAGAAAGGAGTATTATTACTGCTGAAGATATTGAAATCAGAATGGCTAACTCGCTATTGTGTCGCTTTATGGTAAGAATCAGCACAGTTGCAACTATCGAAAGAGCACAAATAGAAATAATATTCATATTTTACAATCCAAATGTATTTTTAATAGTCGAGAACAAATCACTTATCTGGGTTATTATAATCATCAAAGCAACAATAAGTCCAGCGATAGTCGTGAGCAAAGCTTGCTCTTCCCTTCCACTTCTGACCAGCAACTGGTTTAAAATTGCAACGATAATTCCTATAGCCGCGATTTTGAAAATCATATCTACATCCATCTTATACCTCATACAAGTAAAATCGAAATAACAATCCCTAAGCTCAGACCTAAAGTTTTATAAAGTCTGGACTTGTTTTTTATATCCTGCTCAGCATTTCGAACACATTCGTTCAAAAGCGACAGATACAACTCTATATTATTCATCTCGCCTGTCACATCACTTGTTCCAATACACTCGCCGAATTCAGTAAGCACCTCTATATCTTTTAGATCAAGCAACTTTAAATAACTCTTCAGCATAGTTTTCCATTGACTTGCGAATGGTATATCTTCGACAAAATTGTATCCCATAAAATTATCAGAGAATATCACCGACAGAGGTGATGTGGTGTATCTGATTTTTGTGGCACTGTTTTTGATGAGAAGAGAGAAAGACTCCAGCACTCTCTTTCTTTCGAAAAGTTTTTGTGAAAAAGAAAAACCGAGTAAACCTGATGAACAAACTACAACAAATAGCAGTAAGAACTTAAGCATCGACACCACCCGTAAGCTCGTCTAAACAATGAATACACTTGACTTGTCCTGCCTTATCTCTGCTATCAAGCACAACTATCTTTGAAAATGCATTTGTAGATACAATCTCCTTGGATATTGGTTTATTAAAAAAAGTTTCGATACTATCTGCGTGGAGTGTTGCAATAAAACTCACACCGCTGTTGACTCCAAACTTCAATGCTGACACATCACAAGAAGTCGAAATCTCATCGCATACGATAATATCAGGAGACATTGTGCGGACAGCATGGTTGATAGCATCGCTTTTTATGTAGGAATCAAAAACATCACACATACCTATGTCGTTCTGGAACACTCCATTTACAGTAGATGCCAACTCACCTCTCTCATCGATAAGGCTGACTTTTTTATCAAATGACAATCTTCGTGCTAAATCTCGGATAATGGTTGTTTTACCACTACAAGGTGCACCTATAATAAGAACTCCTTGGGTTACATCTAGCTTATTGAATATATCTTCGCTGCAGCCTTTTACTTCTTTGGCAACACGGATATTTATGCTTGTTATATCCTTGATATTTTTTATTTTATCGGAAGACAAAACAGCTGTTCCGCATATCCCTGCTCTATGTCCGCCCTTGAGTGTAATATAACCGTTATTGATTTCATGTTGGCGAGAATATACTGAATAGTTGCATATATTTTGAAAAGTTTCGAATATATTCTGCCTTGATACAACAACGATTGAGTTATCAAATATTGTATCAGTCACACAATTGTTATTGGTAAAATAATATCGTTTACCTTTACATTCCACACAAAACGGTCGATTTACCCTCAAACATATTTCCTGAACTTTGTCTGCAATATACTCCGGTACTTTGCTGAGTAAAGCATAAAGATTTTCGGGTAAAACTTTTGTTGCGTTTTTGAAACTGTTACTTTTTCTTTCCATTTAGATAACCTGCCTTTTGTATAGCTTATGAGAGCTAGTACAAAAATATAACCCCGATGATAAACATCGGGGTTGACAATATATTATTCACTTAACATAGCAAGTAATTCTTCTTCTGAAATGATAGTTAAACCTAATGACTGAGCCTTTGTGAGTTTGCTTCCTGCATCTTCACCAGCTAAGACAAAATCAGTTTTCTTAGACACGGACGAGCTTGTTTTTCCTCCATTATCCTCGATAATTTTCTTAGCCTCATTTCTGGTCATAGTAGGCAGAGTTCCTGTCAAAACAAAAGTTTTGTTCAAAAAGGCACCAGCCTTTTCCGTTTTCTCTAGTGGAGACATCAACACGCCACATTCTTTGAGATTATCAATAAGAGTACGGGTCTGAGGAAGTGAGAAATAATCATACACAGATTGAGCCATAACATCGCCAAAGCCCTCGATAGAACCGATTTCTTCAACGGTTGCACCAAAGATAGCATCAACAGACAAGAAATGCTCACACAAAACCTTTGCGTTTTTCTGGCCAATATGGCGGATGCCTAAAGCATAAATCAAACGGTAAATCTCTGCTGACTTAGACTTTTCAATAGCATTTACTAAATTCAAAGCCGATTTCTCGCCCATACGCTCCAATGAAGCAACATCGATAGCACGCAAGTTATATAAATCAACGAAAGATTTAATAAGTCCGCATGAAAGAAGTTGTTCAAGTACTGCTGGACCGAGTCCGTCGATATCCATCGCATCACGGGACACAAAATGGATAAGATGACGCAAAAGTTGCGCAGGACAGTCAGTGTTTGTACAACGAACAGCGGCTTCGTCTTTTTCACGGACCACCTTACTGCCACATGACGGACAAGTATCAGGAAAAGTATAAGGGTCACAAAGAGAACGAACCTGAGAAACAGAAAGAACTTCCGGAATAATCTCTCCTGCTTTTCTGATAACAACCACATCACCGATGTGAATGTTCTTTTCTCTGATAAAGTCCTCGTTGTGAAGTGTTGCGCGACTAACAGTTGTTCCAGCCAGTAGTACTGGAGCAAAGATTCCAACAGGAGTCAACGCACCTGTTCGACCTACATTAATCTCTATATCTAAGAGCTCGGTTTCCTTTTCTTCAGGTGGATATTTGTACGCTTCAGCCCATTTCGGGAATTTTGCGGTACTTCCGAGTGCAGTTCTCTGAGCAAAATCGTTAACCTTAATAACAGCACCATCAATATCACAAGGCAACTCTCCTCGTGATTTATCAATAACATCTATACAGGTTAAAACTTCCTCGATATCAACACACACTTTGTGTGATGTCACAGGAAAGCCAAGATCTTTCAGATAATCAAGTGACTGAGAATGAGTTTTGAGCTCTACACCCTCAGCCTGTTGAATATTGAAAATAAAAATATCAAGGCTACGTTTTTCCGTAATTTTAGCATCCTTCTGTCTTAGAGAACCCGCAGCAGCATTACGCGGATTTTTGAACGGTTTTTCGCCGTTATTCTCCTGCTGTGCAACCAGTTTGCTGAATGTATCATTTGACATATAAACTTCGCCACGGACTTCAAGAAACTCTGGAGCATTCTCAATACGTTTCGGCAAACTTTTTATCGTCATAAGATTTTCGGTAACATCTTCACCAAACTGACCATCACCACGAGTTGAACCACGAACAAACACGCCATTCTTATATTCACAAGAAACAGAAAGTCCGTCAATTTTAGGCTCAACCACATAACATACATCAGTCACAACAGACTTAACTCTTCGGTCAAAATCTCGAACTTCGTCACTGGAAAAAGAGTCATGGAGACTTTCCATAATCACCTTATGTTCAACCTCTGAGAACTTCTCTCCTCTTTCTCCGCCGACTTTCTGGGTTGGCGAAAAAGGGCTTAAAAGCTGAGGAAACTCAGCCTCAATATTCTCCAGTTCCCTTAAGAGCATATCATATTCATAGTCGGAAATCTCAGGACTATCAAGATTATAGTATCTATCGTTGTGATAATTGAGCAAAGAGGTAAGCTCTTCTACCCTAGCCTTAGCATCAACAAAATTCATAAAATCACCAAGTTATTTATTAACGGCACTAGTGCCCTTCTCTCTTAAGTATGTGCTCTCAAGGTCAGCTAAATGCAATTTAACAGCAAGAGGATAGCGTTCATATGCCTGAGAAATCGCAAACCCGCCACCTTCGTCAAATCCTCCCATATGCCATCGTATTGCCATAGCCTCCTCAATCTTAAGACGCATAAAACGTTCAATAAGAAATACAGACTTCTCGCCGTGACCATAAGGAAAACTGTCTTCAATAGCATAAAAAGGTACTTTTTCCCACTGACCTGTTTCTTCGTTTTTTACATTCCTTGTAGAAACCTTATAAAACTGAGCTTTACACAAATCATGTAGCAAAGCGCATATAGCATAGCTTTCAATATTATCGGTAGTCTCATCGAAGTGCTTTTCCATGAGTGTATTGAAAACGCTGACAGAGTGCATAACAAGACCGCTTTCACAAGCACAATGAAATTTGGTGCTTGCTGGAGCAGTGAAAAAGTCAGTCTTCTTGATCCATTCAAGAAGCTCAGCTGCGCCTTTACGATGAACATGTTCAGTAAAAATCTCAATAAATTGTTCTCTTGCAGTCATAAGTTACCTCACAATAATTCCTGATTATAAACAGCACGCTCTCCACCGATGAACCTCGGTCTTGTTCTAGCTGTTGCAACATACGCGTTACCGATTGTTCTCTGTTTAAGTCGTAGTGGAACAGCAGTTTCCTTGAGATGCATACCTATTAGAGTACCACCAATATCTACACCCGCGTCAGCTTTAATATGCTCAACCATAACAGGTGAAGTCATCATTGAATAAGCAGTTGTCGCGCTGCTTCCTCCTGCTTTTGGCTGTGGAACCACATTGACAATATCAAGGTTAAGCTTATTCGCAAGTTCTTCTTCAATAACAAGAGCACGGTTAAGATGTTCACAACACTGCACTGCAAGATATATACCCTTATCTTTGAGCATATCAAACATACCGTCATAGATAGCCTTTGCTATATCCATACTTGAATGAGTACCGATAGTGTCACCAGTTACTTCGGAAGTTGAGCAACCAAGAACAATAATGCTACCCTTTTTCAATTTTGCAACATCGATAAGTTCAGTAAAAACAGCATTTGTGTCGCATTTAATTTGTTCAAACATAATATCACCTATGCAAATGGGCATCCAAAAGGATGCCCACTTAAAGTCAATTTAAATTATTCAGCTTCTACAGCCTCTTCAGCTTCCTCTTCAACAGCAACTGGAGCTGCATCAGGGAGAAGCTCTCTGATTGAAAGGCTAACTCTCTTCTTCTCGAAGTCGATAGCTGTGATCTTAGCTTCAACAACTTCGCCTACCTTGAGCTCGTCCTGTGGTTTCTCAATTCTCTTGTTAGAGATCTGAGAAATGTGGATAAGACCATCAATGCCAGGGATGATGTTAGCGAAAGCACCGAATGTTGTCATACCAACGATAGTAGCGTTAACAACTGTGCCAACAGGATAATCTTTCTCGAGGATAGCCCATGGGTTGTCCTCTGTCTTCTTGTAACCGAGAGAAATCTTCTTTGTCTCGTCGTTGATATCCTTGATGTAAACTTCAACTGTATCGCCAACGCTTACAACTTCGCTTGGGTGCTTAATTCTGAGCCATGAAAGCTCTGAAATGTGAATCATACCTGAAACGCCGCCGAGGTCAACGAAAGCACCGTAGTTTGTGAGAGTCTTAACAGTACCTGTGTATGTCTTACCAACTTCTGCGCCTTCCCAGAAAGCTGTTCTGAGTTCTGCAGCCTCATCCTTGAGAACTGACTTGATAGAACCGATAACCTTTCTTCTTCTGCCACGCTGTGAAACCTCTATGAGTCTGAAAGAAACTTCCTGACCCTTGAGGAAATCAAGGCTCTCTTCACGGCTGAGTGTAGCCTGTGAAGCAGGGATGAATACTCTTGTGTTGCTAGCAACAACGATAACGCCACCGTTGATAACTTCTGTAACAACGCCAGTGAGGATTTCCTTCTCCTCATAAGCCTTCTCGAGAATTTCCCAACCCTTCTTAGCGTCTACTCTACGCTTAGAAAGCATGATTGTGCCTTCCTGGTCGTTAGTCTTCATAATGAGGAGCTCAAGCTCATCACCGATCTTAACTACGTCTTCAGGTGAGTTGATTGGTGTTGCAGAAAGCTCATCAAATGGAATAAAACCTGCCTGTTTTCTGCCTACATCAACGAATACCTCGTTTGGCGCAATGCCAACAACAGTGCCCATAACCCTTTCATTTGTATTTAAACTTTTGAGAGATTCTTCTAACATCTCCTCAAAATTCTCGAATTCGTTTGTTTCGCTGGATTTGATAACTTCGCTCATTTTATCCAGTACCTCCTTTATTATCCTTGCAGGTGTAGAAGCACCCGCTGTCACGCCGATGGACTTACATTTTGCAATAACATCAAGGTCGAGATCAGATGAAGTTTCAACCAGAAAGGTGTTCTCACAACTACGCTTGCAAATAGAAAAAAGCTTGCAAGTATTGGAGCTGTGTTTGTCACCTATAACGATCATACAATCAGATGATTTCGAAAGCGATGCTGCTTCAAGTTGTCGTTCCGACGTAGCATTACATATTGTATCAAAAATTTCTGCGTTTGTATATACTTTTTTTATAATTTTTAAACATTTTTCGAATAGATTTATATCAAATGTCGTTTGTGCGACAACGCAGATATCTTTAATATTCTTATTTCGCATTATAGCAAGAGATTCGTTCAGCTCACCCTCGTCTTTGAAGGTAAAACAATCGGAGTTACAATGTCCGACAATACCCATAACTTCAGGGTGATTTCTATCACCTGCGATGAGAACTGTCTTTTTGTTCTCTCCCGCTTTCGCAACAATTCGATGAATCTTAGAAACAAATGGACAGGTGGCATCTACAACATCACAAACAAACTGTGACAATGTATCCTTGACGGACTTTGGTACTCCATGAGAACGGATGACAACAGTGTCAAATGACGAAGCTTCGTTTATATCATCAATAGAACAGACTCCCTTTTGTCTTAGTTCTTCAACCATTTCTTTGTTGTGAATAATCGGTCCTAGTGTGCAGACATTTTTGTTGGAATCAGCTAGTGAATTTACAATTTCTACAGCTCGATTGACTCCAAAACAAAAACCTGCGGTTTTAGCTACGGTTATTGACATAACATATCCTGCTCTCTGAATTCTTTGAGTTTCTCCATAATGCGTCGAGAAGCTTCTCTGTATTCTCGTGCTCCTCCTGTAGTGAAACCAAGTTCCTCAAGAGTCATAGGCTCACCGAAGTGGCAAACTCTTCTTCCGTTAATCTTAGTCTGACAAACAGGAATAATCGGTGTTTTTGTATCAAATGCTATCATAGCAGCGCCGCTTTTTGGTCTTAAGAATTCACCGGTTTTTGAACGAGTACCTTCAAGAAATATTCCCATGAGGTTACCATCAGAAAGTATATCTTCAAAATGTCTTACGGCACCGCGATCTGAATTACCCCTATCAACCGGAAACGCTCCGATAGATAGAAAAAACCAACGGAGTATCGGATTCTTGAAAAGCTCTGCTTTCGCCATAAACTGGATATTTCTGTGTTTCTGACCAATAGCCATAATAATCGGGTCAACTGCGCTGATATGATTACCTGCAAAAATATATGCGCCCTCTTTCGGAACATTATGAGGGTTGATGTACTTTGTACGATAAATCATCTTGAGAAACGGAGCAACAACTATTTTAATTGCTGTATAAAACTTTGGTTTATAACCCACCTTACATACGCTCCTTCATAATTGAAATAAGTTTCTCGACGGACTGTTCGAGATTAAGCTCTGATGTATCAACGATAACACTATCAGGCGCTGGTTTGAGTGGAGCCACTTCACGATGTGAGTCGTTATAGTCACGAGTCTCAACATCACTCAAGACATCCTCGAATTTCACATCCATACCCTTTTCAATAAGCTCATCATATCTGCGTTTAGCTCGAACCTGCGCAGAAGCTGTGAGAAAAATCTTGATTTTTGCATCAGGTAAAACAACAGTACCGATATCTCTACCGTCCATAATGATATTGTTAGTTTTTGCCATATTACGCTGTAAATCAAGTAAAAATGCTCGTACCTCAGGAATAGCAGAAACATCTGATGCGTACATCGAAATCTCAGGTGTGCGAATAAAGGAAGATACATCTTCTTTGTTAAGTAAAACAATCTGTTCACCATTATCGTTGAAAGCAAGTTCTACCTTTATATCCTTGAGCATCTCAAGGATAGCATCAACGTCTTTTGAACCGATTGAATTACGATAAGCACAAAGACCGATAGCACGATATAATGCGCCTGTATCTACATAAATAAAATGTAGCTCTTTTGCGGCTAGTTTTGCAATAGTAGATTTGCCTGCACCAGCAGGACCATCAATAGCAATAGCAATATTCATAATAATTACTTCCTTTTAAATTTATATAGAATTCAAGCCAGCTAAATAGCCGCTTGAAAACGCAATTTGTAAATTAAAACCGCCTGTATAGGCATCCACATCTATAACCTCACCTGCAAAATAAAGGTTCGGCACGATTTTACTGCGCATAGTTTTCGGGTCAATTTCACTGACCTTAACTCCACCACAAGTAATAATAGCTTCTTCAATTGGTCTGAAACTCCTGATATTTACAGTCAGATTCTTCAGCGTATCAACAATAGCTTTACGCTGAGCTACAGTAATGCTGTTACACTTTGTACGCTCATCAATTGAGCACAACTCAAGTAACACTGGGATTAGACTTTTCGGCATAAGCTCATTCAGAGAATTGCAGATATCTTTATTAATGAATTTCGAAAAATCTTTGAGTAAACGTTTATCAAGAGTCTCATAATCAAGAGCAGGTTTCAAGTCAATATGCACGCTGTACTTATCAGGTGTCAAATCCTTCATATGTGCACTTGCTGATAAAATAGTAGGTCCTGAAACACCAAAATGAGTGAATAGCATTTCACCAAAATCAGAATAAATTTCTTTATTTGAATTATTATCAACTACTTTGACAGCTACATTCTTCAATGAAAGTCCCTGAAGTTTTTTGCAAAATTCATCATCGCTCACCAATGGTACGAGAGATGCTTTTGGAGGGACAATAGTATGTCCGACAGTTTTTGCAAAAATATATCCATCACCTGTTGAACCTGTTTTGGGATAACTTTTTCCACCTGTTGCTACAATAACGCTGTCACAATTGAAAACTCCATTTGAAGTTTTCACTCCGGTTATAATTCCATCCTTCAAAACAAGTGCTTTGACAGTAGAATTAATGATTCTGACCCCGCTATTAAGAACAAAATTATGGAGAGCATCGCAAACCTCCACAGCCTTGTCAGATACAGGAAAAACACGGTTTCCCCTCTCGACCTTTGTTCTGACACCTAGGTCTTCAAAAAAAGCAACAGTATCATAAGTTGAAAATGAGTTAATAGCACTATAAAGAAAACGAGGGTTTGTTGGAACATTACTGATAAACTCATCATTGTCACAAAAATTAGTGATATTACATCTACCTTTTCCTGTTATCAAAAGCTTTCGGCCGACACGCTCGTGTTTTTCAAAAAGAGTAACATCTGCTCCATTTTGAGCCGCAACACCTGCCGCCATCATACCTGCTGGTCCGCCACCAATAACAATAACCTTATTATTTTTCATCAGCGTTTTCCTCATTTACGGTTGAAGCATAGATGCTGTGGTCATGCCACACTTGCTCAAGTTTTGAGAATGTTTCTTTCACTTCATCTTTTTTCTTAATAACCATAGCAACAATCAATGCGTTGATCAAACTCAAAGGTGCAACTAACGAATCAACGATAGAAGCAATATCAGACCTAGCGATAAGAATAGAATCTGCTTTAGATACAAGAGGAGACACCATACTATCGGTTATAGCTACAACATGAGCTCCTCGCTTGTGAGCAAAATCCATCGCATCAACAGCCATAGTGCTGTAACGCGGGAAGCTGATTCCAATCATTACATCTTTTTCAGAAATTCTGAAAAGCTTTTCATAATTCGTAGTCTTGCTCGTAGTATTGAGCATAATAACATTACCGAACATCAAATCGAGATAATATCCGAAGAAGCTTGCTATATATGAAGCTGACTTAACTCCAAAGATATAAATATGTTCAGCGTTGATAATAGCATCAACCGCCCTATTGAAATCGTCACGGGAAATTTCCTCGATAGTTCGCTTGATTTTATCGATATCCTGATTAAGAACGCTATCTAATACATCCTTATCCCCGATTCGACCCGCAGTCACTTCGATTCTCCCGATAGAAGTCAGCTTGTCCCTGATCATTTCCTGCATTGCTTTTTGCAGATACGGATAACCGCTGTAGCCAATTTCAGTTGCAAAACGGACAACGGTACTCTCAGACACGCCAACAATCTCTCCAAGCTTTGAGGCTGTCATAAAAGCTGCTTCGTCATAATGTTCTTCTATAAAATTCGCAATACGACGCTGACCTTTCGAAAATTTATCACGCGACGCATCAATTCTAACAAGTAAATTTGAAACCATATTGATTACCTCTCAAATATTAGTTTCATTTTAACACACCAACTTGCATTTTTCAATAAAAAACTATAACTTTAAGTTGAAAAACGCTCATTTTTTGAAATTTAAGTTATTTTAAATTGCAAGAAGGTATGCAACCTAGCGCATACCTTCTAAACTTTTAAGCATATGTTCTGAAAAAACCAGGAGTTCGTCCCTTGAATTTTCTAATGTTCCATCGATAACTTTATCAAGACACTTTGATAAAATCACACCAACATCTGAACCATTTTTGACACCGAATTTCAGGATATCTCTTCCGTTTATGCACAGATTATTCAGGCTATAACACTCATCGCTGTTGACAATTCGTTCAAATTCTTCACTAACCTTAGAAAGAGTCGAAAGTTTCTCTTCCCTTTTATATGATGACTGAGCTAAAATATCCGCACGCTGAATTTTCAGCAACATCCTCATATTATCCTCACCGATATCCCTCAAACATCTTTTGATAACTTTAGGGTCAGGAGTTAACCTTGTATCGTGGTATTCAATAAGCTGTCTGACAGTACCGATAAAAGCTGATGGATATTTCAGACGTTTGAGGATTGTTGATGCAATTTCTGCTGACAATTTCGGATGATTATGAAAATGGTTGTGTCCTTGTTCGTCAGTTGAAACGGTCATCGGTTTTCCGATATCGTGCAAAAGCATGACTGTTCGCATTATCTCATCTTGAGGAGTATGCTTTACTGCACTTACCGTATGTTTCCACAGGTCTTTGTTATGATGCAGAGATTTCTGGTCAAAATTAAACATAACTGAGATTTCCGGGATAAACTCAGAAATCACTTCTTTGTATCTTCTCAAAATAAAATCAGCATGTGGACCGACAATCAATTTTGATAGCTCTTTTATGATTCGCTCAGAAGCAACACAGTTAAGTTTATCTTTATTACTAAAAATAGACTTAAATGTATTAGGCTCAATGGAAAATCCGTAAGTCGAAGCAAAACGAAGAGCACGCATAATTCGCAACGCATCTTCAGAAAATCTTACATCAGGCTCACCAACACAGCGGATAACTCCGTATTTCAAATCAGTTAAACCATCAAACTCATCAACAAGCCCAACCCTGTCATTATACGCAAGAGCGTTAATCGTAAAATCACGACGAGACAAATCATCTTTTATATTTTTTGAAAAACAAACCGAATCAGGATGTCGTGTGTCGCTGTATTTGCCATCGGTTCGATAGGTTGTAATTTCAAAATTCTCACAGTCTATCACAACGCAGATAGTGCCAAATCTTTTACCTACATCTATAGTAGTGTAATCAGAAAACGTATCTATTATTTCATCTGGTGTTGCACTAGTTGTAAAATCCCAGTCGTTTACTTCAAACGAAAGTAAGCTGTCTCGTACACAGCCTCCGACTGCAAAACATTCAAAACCATTTTTTTCAAGAGTTTCAATTATAAATGCCGCATTCTTGCTCAGATTAATTTTCATAACCACACCACGCTTTCGTTGCATTTTATAACATTATATCATAATAGAACCAATTTTCAACAAGAGTTCAGCTTTAATTCATGATACATAGGTAATATATTTTTTCAGACTTTTCTTTACCAAACTAAAACGATATATCAAAGCTCAAAATAATAGTGGCAACAAAAGAGTGAGGTGATAAATTGGTCGCAAAAGGAAATATAAAAAAAGTTGCTTTTTTCTTAGTATTGCTGATAAATATATCCTTTATTAATGTTAATGCACAAAACACAAATCAAAGGGAAGTAATACTCGGCGGTACACCATTTGGACTCAAGCTTTTTACAAATGGTGTAATCGTTATTGAAGTTAGTGAGGAAAACTCACCGGCAAAAACTGTCGGAATTAAAACGAATGATTTGATTATAAAAGCAAATAATAAAAACATCGTGAGTAACGAAGAATTGAAGAATATCATAGAAACAAGTGACGGAAAACCAATTAGACTCACGATAAAAAGAAATAATAAAGAGTTGTGTAAAACACTATTCCCTGTCAAAGATGAAAACAACAACTATGTTGCCGGAATGTGGATAAGAGATTCTACAGCAGGAATAGGTACTGTGACTTACTTTGATGAAAGCACAAAAACATTCGGTGCTTTAGGTCACGGGATATGCGACAAAGACACAGGACTTTTGATGCCACTAAGAAACGGCAAAATCACACAAGCCACCATCAGTAGTTACCAAAAAGGGAGCGATGGCGTTATCGGAGGTCTCAACGGATATTTTGAAGATAAAACAGTTGGGGAAATAACAAAGAACAATGGCTATGGTGTTTACGGATGCTACACTTATACAGAAAACAACCGTAAAGCTATAGTCGCAAATGATAACGAAATCAAAACAGGTGATGCAAAAATCCTTTCTACTATTGATGAAAACGGAGTAAGAGAGTACGAAGTAAAAATAACAAAGCTTAACCTCTCGCAAACAAATGGTCAAAATATGCTAATCGAAGTCACTGATGAAGAACTCTTAAACAAAACAGGAGGAATCATTCAAGGAATGAGTGGCTCCCCTATCCTTCAAAACGGAAAGCTCGTGGGTGCTGTAACCCATGTTTTTATAAATTCGCCTGAGAAAGGATACGGTATTGCAATTTCAAATATGATGTCAAACTGACAAAATGTATAAAAATAATGGTGTAAAAATAAGTCAAACGCATTTTTTTGAAAAAAATCAATGTTACCTCTTGCTATTCTTACCAATTTATGGTAGTATACAATCACAATCATAAATTGGGAGATGTAAAAATGACAGAAAAACTGAAACTTCTGATGACTCAAGACAACAGTGAGAATAACTTTGAAACACAAAATGCTCTTTTAAGACACGACATCAAAACATCATTTTGCTCAAAAGACGGCGAGGAACTAATCGATAAAATTTGTTCCCTATCCCCTGATATTGTTATGATGGACCTGTTTATGACGAGGGTCGACGCGATTGGCGTTATGAGGGCTATCAAACAAAAAGAACTACACCCAAGCCCAATGTTCATCGTATATTCTTCCTTTGACTCCCCTGTGTTAGAGCGTGAGGTTATGAGTAGTGGTGCTATGTACTTTGTGCTTAAGCCATTCAACATTGATGAATTAGCACAAAACATTGTTCGACTTTTCAGACGAAGCACCGCAGCACAAAAAGGTGGTATCAAAGCAGGAATGGATGATTTTTCACTCGAAGTGAAAGTCACTGAGATATTGCACCAGATTGGTGTGCCTGCTCATATCAAAGGATACCACTATCTAAGAGATTCGATTATTATGAGTATTGAAAAGCCTGAAATCATAAACGCAGTTACAAAACAGCTGTATCCGTCTGTTGCCAAAAAATATTCAACTACAAGTTCAAGAGTAGAGCGTGCAATAAGACACGCTATTGAAGTTGCCTGGGACAGAGGTGATGTTGAAGTGCTTAACTCTTACTTTGGATATACCATTCAGGGTAGTCGAGGCAAGCCTACCAATAGCGAATTTATCGCGATGATTTCAGACAAACTAAGACTCCAGATGAAATCAGCAAGCTAATAATGAAGGGTGTTGTGAAAAATTCACAGCACCCTTTTTCGTTGACATCTCACTCAAATATGATAAAATTATATGTAAACTCTCTATTATATGATTGGATGGTGAATATGAAAAAAGTAAAATTTGATATTACTGGTATGTCGTGTTCCGCGTGCTCGGCTCATATTGAGGAGAAAGTAAACAAAATGGATTTTGTTCATGCTAATGTCAATCTCTTACAAAATTCAATGGTTGCAGAATTTGATGAAACCGCTGTGTCTGAGATTGATATCATAGATGCTATACATAGTATAGGATATGGTGCTAAGGTTCATGACGACAACGAGGATAACAAAACTGAGAAAATAGATATAAAACTTATCAAGTTGATTTCGTCTGTTGTACTACTCGTACCGCTTATGATAGTTGGTATGGGACATATGTTTTCGATAAATATTGAACCTAGGATTTCCGTTGTTATCCAAATAATTCTGACAGCTATAATTATCATTCTGAATTTCAAATATTTCACGAATGGTTTCAAGGGACTTTTCAAGCTATCACCTAATATGGATACGCTGATAGCTCTTGGCTCTACCGCTTCTGTTATTTACAGCTTGTTCGCTATCTTCACAGTTGAACATTATATACACAACTTATACTTTGAGTCTGCAGCTATGATTCTGACTTTCGTATCGGTAGGCAAGTATTTTGAATCCCGTTCCAAAGCTAAAACGACTCAGGCGATTTCAAAACTTATTGAGCTATCCCCTGATATGACACTCGTTAAAAGAGATGGCAAGGAAATTATGATTTCAACTGAAGATGTCGAAGTAAACGATATCGTTATCGTTAAAAGCGGATACAAAATCTCAGTAGATGGAAAAGTTATCTCAGGTACAGGCTACACAGACGAGTCAGCTCTCACTGGTGAGAGTATGCCTGTTGAAAAGAAGGTTGATAGTCAGGTTTTTTGTGGAACCATTCTTACTAACGGCTATGTTGAAATCAAGGCTGAAAAAGTTAAGGGTGACACAACCTTGTCAAAGATTATCGCTTTGGTCGAAGATGCGGCAGCTTCCAAAGCTCCTATCGCTAAGGTGGCAGATACGGTCAGCAAGTTTTTTGTACCAACCATTATTTTTCTATCAATACTCACAACTTTAATCTGGAATTTCACTCAGGATAATTTTTCTACAGCTTTATCTTTCGGTATTGCAGTTTTAGTAATATCCTGTCCTTGTGCTCTTGGTCTTGCCACACCAACCGCTATTATGGTTGCGACAGGTGTTGCGGCTCAGAACTCAATCCTCATCAAGTCATCACAGGCCCTCGAAATACTCAGCAAAGCCAAAAATATCGTTTTTGACAAAACTGGTACTATCACCGAAGGTAAGCCTCAGGTCAATAAAACTGAGTTTTTCTCAGATATCACAGAAAATGAGTTACTCAAAATCACTGCAAGTATCGAAAAAATGTCAAATCATCCGTTGTCTTTGGCAGTTATTGATGCATATAAAAGCGAAGATTATTATGATGTCAAAGACTTTGAGAACATAGTCTCAAAAGGTATCAAGGGAACAATCAACGGAATTACTTATAAAATTGGAAACAACAGTTTCGCTAATATAAGTAATGAAAAAGTCAACTCTAACAATGGCTTCACTACGCTCTATGTGAGCGATGAAAGCAAAACTCTCGGTGCAATTCTAATATCAGATAAGATAAAAGAAAATAGTAAATTTGCAATTGAAAATCTTAACAAAATGGGTATCAACACTTATATGCTAACCGGTGACAACGAGGAGTCAGCTCAGTTTGTAAAAAAACAGACAGGCGTTACTAATGTATACTCTTCGCTTATGCCAGATGACAAAGAGCGTATCGTCAAAGAGCTCAAATCAAGTGGAGTTACTATTATGGTCGGTGATGGAATCAACGACTCACCTGCTCTTGTGAGCGCTGATGTCGGAATCGCTATTGGCGCAGGAACTGACATCGCTATTGATTCTGCCGACGTTATTCTCACAAGAAGTGACTTGAGCGATGTTCTCACTGCTGTTGAACTGAGCAAAGCGACTCTCAGAAATATCAAACAAAATTTATTCTGGGCATTTATCTACAATGTGATATTCATTCCAATTGCGGCAGGTCTCTTCTACCCTGCTTTAGGACTGAGGATGGAACCGATGTATGGTACAATTGCTATGAGCTTAAGCTCAATTTGTGTTGTATCAAATGCTCTGAGACTTAAATTTTTCAAACCTAAACATAATATAAAGGAGGCAAACAATATGAAAACAATGGTTATTGAAGGAATGATGTGTCCACGCTGTCAGGCTCACGTTGAGAAAGCTCTCAATTCTATCGAAGGTGTTACAGCAACAGTTGACTTAGAAAAGAACACAGCTACTATCACAGGCGATGTGAGTGACGAAATCCTCACAAAAGCTGTGACAGATGCCGGCTACGATGTTATCTCAATAAAATAATCTTAAAGAAAGAAACCTCCTGCGATGGGTAATCCACCACAGGAGGTTTTTTGTTATCAGATTCAAGTTAGGTCAGCAAGTTTTAGCTGGATTGTTGTTGCATCCATAATTGAACGCACACCATCTCTGTCATAGTCGGAAATATAGCCTATACTGTCACCACCGACAGTCCACTTTGTTACATCATCATTCACAGAAAATTCGCACAATCCGGCAAGTGCTCGCTGGATAAATGTAGCATCGACTATGGTTAGCTTTTCATCATAATCAACATCGCCAATAAATCCGATTTTATAGCAGTTATAACGCATACATTCCTTAAAAGCTAATTCAAGATTTTCGATTCCCGCTTTTTGCGCATCATAAATATCATAGAATTTGTTTTCATCAGGTACATACACAAAATAGCCTGAAGCAAAAGGCTCGGTCGTATACATATTAAGCAAATAATAATCATCCAGTGCTGTTACTGTTTTTGTCGGCTTGATAGTGCACCTTGCATAACCAAACACCCAGTCAGGAGTTTCGGTTGTATTATCTTCAGAGAAATATCTGTAATGTTCAACATAGCCTGTGTTTTCATCTTTACTCACGGTGACATCGTATTGCTCTTCAAAAGCATCAATATACATTCCTGTTCGATGCATATCATCAGGTGGAGTAAGATAGTAGTCAGGTTCTACTGCATACATACCATCCATCTTGCTGATAACCTTGATAACATCGAGCACGTTCTGCTTATCGTGCTTGTCAAGTTCAAGATAAAATATATGTTGTTTGCTCTTTCCAGGCTCAATATCCGAAGTGATTCTTCTGACCAAAACTACACCTAAACCAGGGAAATCATCAATAGTGTACATCGGGTTAGATTGACTGGCTTCTTTGGTCAGAACGAATAGAATTGCATTATCAACAAAACTCATATCAATAGTATATTCGCCTTCAATCTCAGCAGCATAAAAGCTATAACTACATAAAGACACAGACATGAGGATAACCAATGATAATACTATACACAATAATTTCTTCATAGAATCATCTCCTTAAATAAACGATGAATAGTTATTGTACTTCTATTACAATTACATTCTACAATAAATAGGTTTGTATGTAAATTAGCAATCTAAACAAAATGTACAAAAGCGTTTTATATATTTTCCAAAACGAAAAAAGCTTGTCTGAAAATTCAGACAAGCTTTAATAAACTAAGTTTACTCAGCAGGTTTATCTGTTGAGAATACCTCTTTGACAGTTGTTGCCATAGTTGCGAGACCCTGAAGATCAGATGGAATGAAAATCTTAGTAGCCTTACCGTCAGCCACTTTCTGGAGTGACTCAAGACTCTTGAGTGCGATAACCTTATCAGAAGGTGCTGCTTCATTGAGCATCTTGAGAGCATCAGCATAAGCTTTCTGGACTGCCATAATTGCCTGAGCTTCACCCTCTGCTTCACGAATCTTTGACTCTTTCACAGCATCAGCCTTGAGAATTGCTGATTCTTTGAGACCTTCAGCCACGAGAATCTGAGAACGTTTTTCACCCTCTGCATCGAGGATTCTGGCTCTACGCTCACGCTCAGCTTTCATCTGCTTTTCCATAGCATCCTGAATTTCTCTAGGTGGAAGAATGTTCTTGAGCTCAACTCGGATAACGCGGATACCCCATGCATCTGTAGCTTCGTCAAGAATGATTCTGATTTTATCATTGATAGTGTCACGTGATGTGAGTGTGTTGTCGAGTTCAAGGTCACCAATGATGTTTCGAAGTGTTGTTGCTGTCAAGTTTTCGATAGCTGAAAGTGGACGCTCAACACCATATGTGTAAAGCTTAGGGTCAGTTATCTCATAGTAAACGACAGTATCAATCTGCATTGTAACGTTATCACGTGTGATAACCGGCTGTGGTGGGAAGTCAACGACCTGCTCTTTGAGAGAAACCTTCTTAGAGATACGATCAATAAAAGGAATCTTAAGGTGAAGACCTGTGTCCCATGTAGTATGATATGCGCCAAGACGTTCAACTACAAAAGCGTGAGCCTGTGGTACAACCTTGATATTGCTTATAACAAGTATAAACAAAATTACTAATAAAGCTAAAATTACGAAAAATCCCATAATAGCCTTCCTTTCTTAAATTACTTTTCTAAATTTTCAACGACGAGCTTTGCGCCCTCAATTGATTTCACAATAACTTTGCTGTCTTTCTTGATGACAGAGTCATCAGCACTCTTAGCACTCCAGACAGCGCCACCGATTTTCACCTGACCAACTGAACTTATATTATCAATATCAACAATACAAACAGCAGTTTTGCCAATATTGCGGTCAGAGTTAGTATATGTTTTCTTACTATCTATTACGCGTTTCGCAAGTGGTCTTGTTACAATTAAAGTAACCAAAGTTAGCACTACAGCTACTGTAATCTGAATCCACAGCTTGTCAGTTATTAGCGATGTGATACATCCGCCGACAGCACCAACAGCAAACCAAATGGACACAAGCTGTGCTGTGCACGCTTCAATAGTACCCATGATGATAGCAAATACCAGCCAAAAAATCGACATTTTTCTCATCTCCTTTGACACAAATTATATCACTCTATGTTAAATCCGTCAATTTGGTTAAGTTAAATAATTGTTAAATTTTTATCACAACATTTCTTTGACTTTTCACCTTACTGTGGTATAATAAATACATACTAAAATTGGTGGTGTTGATATGGCATTCGATACATTTGACGAAGGAATCAGCTTGGGTGGTGTCAGAAGTAAAACAGAAATCAGAACACTTATCTGCTATATGTTCCACAAAGTCGGTGTTCCAATGAAAAAGGACACCATCATTACTGCTTTGCAACAAAAAGGGCTAGCTAATTATTTTGAATCAAGTGCTTGTTTTGATGACCTTTTTAAGAATAAAAACATTGAGCTTGTTGACGATGAAAAAAAGCTATTCTTCATCACAAACGCAGGCAGAATGATTTCAACACAGCTTGAAGACACCCTCGCCCGTACTGTTAAAGAAAAAGCGTGTGAATGTGCTTTAGGTTTGCTTGAACAAGAGCGTATCGAAAAAGAAAATATTGTTACTATCGAAAAGATTGACAATGGATACAATGTCCATTGTTCTATTTCAGGCGGCGATATGGATTTACTTAAATTCACACTTTATGTTCCTGACATAAATATGGCAAGAATGATTAGAAAAAACTTCCATAAAAATCCACAACTTTTCTATAACGTTAATATCGCTATGCTCACACGAAACAAAGATGCGGTTACCGACGCCTTGAAAGACCTCAATTCCCGTATTTGATTAAAGAATCACGCCGGAGATAACGAGTAAAGCAACACCGGGGATTCCACCCATCATTGATGTTACAAGAGAAAGTTCACTTATCGGCACTAAAACTCCTGTCACGGATGTGAAAATATTCAAAATAATCAAACACAATGGACCACATAATATAGATACAAAAGCCCTTTTGAAGGGCTTTTTATTTTTGCAAAGAAAATGAAAGAATGAAAACACCAAGAATGTTAAAAACGAAATCACAAAAATCCTCATCATAAATTATCCCCAAATAAAAAAAGACTATCGGAAAAGCCCGATAGTCAATTTTATTAAATGTTATTCAAAATTATGCTGAGAAATAAGCGATAATGTTGAGAGCAAGTACAATAACAACGAAGCCGATAGCAACCCACTTAGTTGCTTTAGCGAGCATTGCGTCGATTGAACGAGCCTTATTCTTAGCGAAGAAAGTGTCAGCACCGCCGGAAACAACGCCGATACCCTGCTGGTTACCTTCCTGAAGAATAATAACGATAATCATAATCAAAGATGCAACGATTAAAAGAGCACCTAAGATGTAGCCCCATACTGTCATATTCGTCTTCCTTTCGTGAAAAAAGTAGTAGGTCTTTAATAACTAGATTATAATAACACACAATTTTACATATTGCAAGTATTATTTGACATTAAATTATAGAAAGTTGCTGTGCTTCGTCCTCTTCGCTTGGTAATGCACCAAGTGCAGGAAGAGTACGGGTACGATAACGGGATGGCTTTGAGAACATTCCATCAACATACGGGTCGATAGTCATTACACGGTGACCCTTTTTAAGTCTCATAACCGCTACGCCCTGTGTTGATTTTGAAGTCTTTGCGTTGATAGCTCCAGAATGAAGCAGAAGTTTTCTACCTGATGATGCAGTAAGGACAAACTCCATATCCTCATTACAGAATCCGATTCCTGCAAGAGGGGACTTATCGCTGTACGCGTTGATAAGCTTCTTACGATTTGTTTTCGTCCAGTAAGCGTTAAGAGGCACTTTTGCCACCTTACCATTTTCGAAAGCAAACATAAGGTAACCAGCATAGTCCTTTGTATTAATCATAAAGACAGCCTGTTCCCCTTCATCCATAGAAAGTTTCGCAGGAATATAATCTCCGTACACGCTTGCCTTGGTGTCAGCAAACTCATGAACCTTTGCTTTATACACCTGACACTTGTTAGTAAAGAATAAGAGGTCAGAATTATTCGTAGTTTCAAGTGTAGTTACAATTTCATCGTTATCCTTGAGCTTTTGCTCTCCACTCATTCGAAGTGATAAAGGAGTAATCTTCTTGAAATATCCATCTCGGGTAAAGAACAAATGAACCGGATAATCAGGTATTTCTTCACTAACATCAATATCAGCCTGAGCATCATCGATATGAAGTAGAGGGCACTTACGCTCTTTACCATATTTAGTTGACACTTCTTTGAGCTCTTTGACGATAATAGTCTTAACTCTGCTCTTGCTGGCTAAAATAGCTTCAAGCTCAGCGATTTCCTCTGTAAGCTTTTCAATATCCTTAGTACGCTTTAAGATGTACTCACGATTCAAATGGCGAAGCTTGATTTCAGCTACATATTCAGCCTGAGTTTCATCAATACCAAAACCAATCATCAGGTTTGGAACAACCTCAGCCTCTTCCTCAGTCTCACGGACGATTCTTATAGCTTTGTCAATATCCAAAAGGATAAGCTCAAGACCTTTGAGCAAGTGAAGACGCTCACGTTTTTTGTTCAAATCAAAATATGTTCTGCGACGGATACACTCAATTCGAAATGCAATCCACTCATTAAGCATTTCCTTCACACCAAGCACCATCGGCACACCACCGATAAGAACATTGAAGTTACACGAAAAGCTGTCTTCAAGGGTTGTTAGCTTAAAGAGCTTAAGCATAAGCTTTTCAGGATCGGTACCACGCTTGAGGTCAATAGTGATTTTGAGACCATCGAGACCTGTTTCGTCACGTATATCAGCAATTTCCTTAATCTTGCCTGCTTTGACCAAGTCAATAACCTTTTCAATAATAACTTCGACTGTTGTTGTCGGAGGGATATTGGTAATATCGATACAGTTGTTAGACTTATCATAATTGTAGATAGAACGGACTTTTATGGAACCTCTGCCTGTACGATAAACTTCGCGCATACTCTCTTCGTTATAAATAATCTGTGCACCACCTGAGAAATCAGGAGCAGGAAGAGTTGTAATGATATCGTGGTCATTATCTCTGATGAGAGCTGCAGTGGTCTCGCAAATCTCAGATAAGTTAAATGAACAGATATTCGAAGCCATACCAACAGCGATACCTGTGTTTGCGTTTACTAATACAGACGGATAACTTGCAGGGAGCAACACAGGCTCTTTCATTGTATTGTCGTAGTTGTCGACAAAATCGACTGTATCTTTATCAATATCCTTAAATAGCTCGTTACAAAGAGAATCAAGCTTTGCTTCAGTATAACGAGAAGCCGCCCAAGCCATATCACGAGAATAAAACTTACCAAAGTTACCCTTTGAATCAACATAAGGATGAAGCAGTGCTTCGTAACCACGCGAGAGTCGCACCATAGTATCATAAATAGCTGCGTCACCGTGAGGATTTAGTTTCATTGTCGCACCAACGATATTCGCTGACTTTGTTCGTGCGCCCGAAAGAAGTCCCATCTTGTACATGGTGTACAGAAGCTTTCTGTGGGAAGGCTTGAAGCCGTCAATTTCAGGAATAGCACGCGACATAATAACGCTCATTGCATATGGCATAAAGTTTGTTTCAATAGTATCGGCGATTTTCTGTTCAACGATATCACCTGCACCTGCAATAACACCATTTGCAATTGGTTTTACGCTTGTATTTTTTTCTTTCTTTTTTCTAGCCATATTGTCACCTTAATTTAGCTTACATCAAGATTGTCAGTATAGTCCGCACCATACTGAACGATGAAATCTTTTCGACCCTGAATATTGTCGCCGATTAGGATATCAAAAATCTGCTCAGTGCGGGCAATATCATCAGGGGTTACCTTGATGAGACGACGAGTTTCAGGATTCATAGTTGTAAGACTCATCATATCCGGTTCGTTTTCACCAAGACCTTTGCTTCGCTGTATTGTGAATTTCTTGTTGCCAATTTCAGAAATGTACTTTTCCTTTTCAGCTTCCGTATATGCAAAATACACCTTATCCCCTGCTGTGATTTCATACAATGGAGATTCAGCGATAAACACCTTGCCTGCTTCAATCAAATCAGGTACCAAGCGATATATCATAGTAAGGAGCATAGTACGAATATGGAATCCATCGACATCGGCATCAGTACAGAATATAACCTTTGACCAACGAAGATTGTTGATATCAAAACTACTGATATCTTTATTAGATTTAGACTTAACCTGTACACCACAGCCTAGCACCTTGATAAGGTCTGTGATAATCTCGGATTTAAAAATACGGTTATAGTCAGCTTTCAGACAATTCAAAATCTTACCTCGAATTGGAATGATAGCTTGAAAATCAGGATTTCGTGCCTGTTTACAAGCACCAAGAGCTGAGTCACCCTCTACTATGAACAGTTCACGTTCTGCGACGTCTCGACTACGACAATCGACGAATTTCGCAACACGGCTGGTCATATCCATATTTGAAGTAAGGTTCTTCTTGATACGCACACGAGTCTTCTCGGCATCTTCACGAGAACGCTTGTTGATAAGTACCTGAGCACCGATTTTTTCAGCTTCGAGTGGATTTTCGATGAAGTAAATCTCGAGCTGTCTGCGCAAGAATTCTGTCATCGCATCCTGAATACCCTTGTTGGTGATAGCCTTTTTAGTCTGGTTCTCATATGATGTTACACTTGAGAAAGAAGAAATAACTATAATAAGGCAGTCCTCAACGTCAGCAAATGTGATTTTAGACTCATTTTTTGTATACTTGCTGTTCTGTTTCAAGTAGCTGTCTATCATATAAACAAAAGCGTTTTTCACAGCTTTTTCCGGAGCTCCACCATGCTCAAGAAAACTTGAGTTATGGTAATACTCAGCACTATTCACCTTATTTGAAAAAGCAAGAGAGATATTAATCTTGCATTTATATTCGTCTTTATCGTCTCTGTCTCTGACTTTTCGCTCGGTCTGCCAGGTCTGGACCGTTGTCATTCCTGTATCACCCACAAGCTCTTTGACATGGTCTTCGATACCGTTTTCATATAAAAATTCGGTAGTTTCGAAACTCCTGCCGACCTGGTTGCGGAAAACAAACTTGATACCTGCGTTAACGATAGCCTGACGCTTCAATATATCAGCAAAATATTCAGGCTGGATATCAACATCTGTGAAAACCTCAAGGTCAGGTTTCCAAGTAATTTTAGAACCGGTGTCTTTCTTGTTGTATTCTTCGACATTTAATCCACCAACGTTCTCGCCTTTTTCAAAGTGGAGAGTGTAGCGCTTTCCATCACGACGGATGTCAACATCCATATATTCAGAAGAATACTGGGTTGAACAAAGACCGAGACCATTGAGTCCCAGAGAATACTCGTAGTTATTGCCTTCGTTGTTGTTATACTTACCACCTGCGTAAAGTTCACAAAAAACGAGTTCCCAGTTGTATCGCTCTTCGTTTTTATTATAATCTACAGGGATACCACGACCGTGGTCTTCAATCTCGACGCTACCGTTAGAATAACGAGTTACTGTGATGAGCTTACCATAGCCCTCACGCGCTTCGTCGATAGAGTTGGATAATATTTCAAACACAGAATGCTGGCATCCCTCAATACCATCAGAACCGAAGATAACAGCAGGACGTTTTCTGACTCTGTCGGCACCTTTGAGGGTAACGATACTCTCATTGCCATATTCTTGTTTTTTCTTAGGTTTAGCCATTTTGCTTACCTACTTTCCTTGTAGTTTCTTAATCTTATCGCGTAAAAATGCGGCATGCTCAAATTCGAGTAATTTGGCTGCTGCGTGCATTTCCTTTTTCAAGCTGTCAATAAGCTTGAACCTTTCTTCACGCGAAAGTCTGCCGATATCGGACAGTTCATCTTTTGTATGAGTTGAAATTTCAAGAACATCGTTGACCTTCTTGATAATAGTTTTCGGAATAATATTGTTTTCGACATTATACTGATGCTGAATCGCACGACGACGATTAGTTTCAACAAGAGTATTCTTCATAGCATCGGTTACACTGTCAGCATACATAATAACAGTACCTTCACTGTTTCTAGCAGCACGACCGACAGTCTGGATAAGCGAACGTTCGCTTCTTAAGAATCCTTGTTTATCAGCATCCAGAATAGCAACAAGCGATACTTCAGGGATATCAAGACCCTCACGAAGCAGGTTGATGCCAACCAAAACATCAAATTCACCAAGTCGCAAGTCACGCACGATTTCCATGCGCTTGACGGTATCGATATCATGGTGCATATATCTTACTTTGATATCGAGCGACTCGAGATACGCAGTAAGGTCTTCAGCCATTTTCTTTGTCAGCGTAGTAACCAGAGTACGCTGACCTTTATCAATACGAATGTTAATCTCAGAAATGAGGTCATCGAGCTGACCTTCTGTCGGTCTGACAGAGATTTCAGGATCCAAAAGACCAGTTGGACGGATGATTTGTTCAGCAATAACATCAGACTTTTCGAGTTCGAAATCACCAGGTGTAGCGCTGACAAAAACAGCCTGATTAACTCTTTCATAGAACTCGTCAAAATTAAGAGGGCGGTTATCATAAGCCGATGGTAAACGGAAGCCATAGTCGATAAGACTAGTCTTTCTCGCCCTGTCACCAGCGTACATTCCGCGAACCTGCGGTAACGTTACATGGGACTCGTCAACAAACAGCAGAAAATCATCTGGGAAATAGTCGAGCAATGTGAATGGTGCTGAACCAGGTTTTCTGCCTGAGAGCACTCGTGAGTAGTTCTCGATACCCGAGCACATACCAACTTCCTGAAGCATTTCGATATCGTAGCGTGTACGCTGTTCGATTCGTTGTGCTTCAAGGAGCTTTCCCTCTTTTCGAAAATAAGCTAGGCGTTCTTCGAGCTCGCGTTCGAGTTCAGCGATAGCACGATTCATTTTCTCGCCACCGACGATATAGTGCGACGCAGGATAGATAGCCGCGTGCTTGAGCGTTGCTACGAGTTCACCTGTCAGCGGGTTAATCTCAGTAATTCTATCGATTTCGTCACCGAAAAACTCGACACGGATAATCTTATCACTTGAAGCGGCTGGAAAAATCTCAACAACGTCTCCCCTGACTCTGAATTTATTACGGATGAAGTTAACATCGTTGCGCTCATATTGAAGCTCAACAAGTTTCTTGAGCAGTTCGTCGCGTGATTTGAGCATTCCAGGGCGAAGTGAAATAACCATAGAACGATAGTCAATCGGGTCACCAAGTGAATAAATGCAGGACACAGATGCGACGATAATGACATCTCTGCGCTCAGATAGAGCGAGAGTTGCGCTATGCCTGAGCTTGTCGATCTCGTCGTTTATGGAGCTATCCTTTTCGATATAGGTATCAGTTGACGGAATGTAAGCCTCAGGCTGATAGTAATCGTAGTATGATACAAAATACTCAACAGCATTTTCAGGAAAAAATTCTTTGAACTCGGAACAAAGCTGAGCAGCAAGAGTTTTGTTATGAGCGAGCACAAGTGTTGGTCTGTTGACCTTTTCGATGATATTCGCCATGGTGAAGGTCTTACCTGAGCCTGTTACACCGAGTAAAGTCTGTTCCTTATGACCGCTGTTAAGAGATTTTACGAGTGTATCAATAGCCTTAGGTTGGTCGCCATATGGCTTGTATTGTGACACAAGCTTGAATTTATTTTGCATTTGATACACTCCTCTCGTCAATTAGTCAGTTGTTTTAGGTTTTCTTTTCCCTTTTGTTATGCGGATGATAAGAAGCTCTGCAACATATGCGATTGCAACAAATATCACCATAAGAACAAGATAGTGTAGCAATCTTGCGTGTTCTACAAATGGTGACATCTGGTACACCTTGATGACCATAATGTGTGACACATATAGGTTAAGTGAAATAGTGCCGAAAAATGCAAAGAATTTGTTGAGCCATTTGCAGTTAAGGAAATTGAGTATCCAAATAATCACAAATGTTAGCGGTATACCAGGAACCATATAGAACCATCTGCGCCATACGCCCTTGAAAACCTGAAGTTCAAGAACAACGAAACCGATAACAACAAGAGCTAAACAAAGAAGATAGAAATATCCACTGTAGCTCTTTTTCTCGTAAACAAGTTTTCCAAAGTAACATCCTATGAAGAATACAGGAAATCTTGTGAGTGCTATCTCAATATTTTTATATGTTTCAGGATAATCTGAACGAAGAATAAGAGTAAGCAAAGCTGTCACAGCAAGCAAAATAAGAAGTCTTAGAAAGCTGTTGAGAAACTTTGAGTTAAATAAGAACGAATAGACATATGGATAGATAAGGTAACAAACCAGAATACAAGCTACAAACCATATCTGCTGGTCACCTGACACCCAGAAATCCATCATAGTAAGCTTGCTCAAAAAGAGCGAAGCGTCGTGTTTGACAACAAGATATTTGTACACCCAGAAAAGTCCTGTAATAATGATAACAGGCCAGAAAAGACGTGACAAACGCTTTTTGATAAACAATAAAATATCAGGTTTACGATAAAACGAAAAGTAAAGGAAAATACCTGAACAAAACAGGAAAACCTCAACACCCATATTGCCGTAACCGATAAATGCGTCAAGTGGTTTTAATACCGCAAAACCCATATCAAAGTGAATTTTCAGCATAGCAATAGCATGGAACAACATAATCCAGATAATGCTTATGCCGTAAATCTCACCCTTGTACTTGCTTATATCAGAAAGCTCAAGTCGTTTACTAACATTCAGTTTCATAGCTTTTCCCTTTCGTTAGTCCATTTCAATACTGCATCATAAATACGCTCACAGCTGTTAAAATCATCAAATGCAAAGAAGTCATCGGCATGCTGTTTGAATACCTGAGGCATTTTGCACTCGTTTTTCATATAATCACAGATAAGAGCCACAGCCTCTTCATAGTCCTCACAAACAGGTCCGAAGCCCATAGTCACGAACTTCATAGCACCCTCTTCAAAACGCATTGGGACTTCTTTTGGCTGATAATAGATAACAGGCTTACGCATATAACCAAAATCATAGTGTATACCTGAATAGTCAGTAACCATAAGACTTGACTCGGTCAGAATCTTCTCGTAGTTCAAATCACCGCTGGCCTGAATAAGCTCTGTGTAATCATTTCTGTCGTAGTCATCAATCTGCGCACTCATTGCAGGATGAAGCAGGAATATAAGCTTATATCCAGTTTCTTTAGCTGTTTCAATGATACGAGGATCGTTAATAAGACTGTTATAAATCTGATAATAGCTTGTCTTTTTGAAAGCATCAGAATACTGACGGGTTGAGTTACGCTGACCGCCACCGACGAGATTTCTACGCCATGTTGGAGTAATGAGAATCTGCTTTTTATCGTTATTCTTAAGTCCGTCAAAACGTCCGAGACCTGTCAGGGCAACCTCGTCATCTCTGTAGCCATAAATAGGTTTTAAGATGTGCTCAACTTCGTACTTAGAGCTTGTTGTATAGAACATAGTGTTATCATAAAGACGGTTCTGATAGTCAGCATTTTTCTGAATAGTAATACCATGAGCAATACAAACCAGATTTGGATTGTAAAGGTCCTTGACAACCGTTGCAAGCTTAGGGTTAATACCACAAAACTCAATAATATCAGGATGAGTTGCGATGATATTCTCAGCCATAAGTGAATAAAGCTGACAATCAAGAGTGTTATAGATAAGGAGGTTATCAGGGAACTCAGCCTTGAGTCTTGGGTAATCGAGCGAATCCTCGTTGATTATATAGTAGCACTCAATATTATCATTTCTACTCATCGCGTGTCTAAATGCATATTCACCGTTGTCACCGGCTTTGTAGAGCTTATCAAAGAACAACCAGATTCTTCTGCCCTCAAACTCCTTCTTACGCTTAAAATATGCTTTTCGAAGTCTTAACATATAGTAACAATTCTGGAGTTTTGTTTTGATACCATTGGTAACTGTATATACGGCCTTCAAAGCTTCTCTTTTATATTGTCTTTCGCGTTTTTTCAGCTGTGATTTAGTAAACTTTTTAACTTTGAGTTTTTTGTCTTCATATACCAAAGCAAGCTCATCATTCATCATCCAGTATGAATGAGGGCACTTTGTATTGAGTTTTGAAGGTGGACGATAAAACTCAAGCTCCATCGTTTGAGTTTTGCCTCCCAGAGTAATAAAGAACTCAACCTCAGAACCTGCTTTCAAAAATTCTGAAATAGGAATATCAACCGAGAAAGTATAAGAGCTAGCAATAGAAATACCGAACACTTTATCTAGATAATAGATATCATTTTTTACACAAGGATATTCTTTGCCGTTAAATTTGACTTTAATTACATCATTGTCAAAATCATAGAGCAAACGTGTAAAAAATCTCAAATCAATAGAGAAATTACCTTTTCTGAAATTGAAAGCTCTTACTGTAAGATTTTTGTGCAAAGATAAGTCATAAGTACAACCTAGCTGATGGAAATACATTTTCTCATCATCATGTGAAAATGTATACTTAAGCTTATCCTTATCATGGTTGTACTTGAGGTGTGCAAAAAGATTTCTCAAATCAAATGGTGGTACAAACTGCTCATAACCCGTATTATTCCAGATGAGTTCGTCAGGAACAATTTGTAACACTTGTTTGGAAAGCTCAAAAAACTCCTCAGTTTCTTCATTATTAAGCAAAAATTTGTTACGCACATTAAAGTTAGTATAAAATTTATAATACAAACGATAGAAAACTAAACGCTGAAGCCACTTTGGAACCTGTAGGCCATTATCTGTGAAACTCTTTATGAGAGGGATAAAGTTTTTCTTCAGCGACTCGATATAAAAGTCTTTATTGTTACAACCATAATATGAGGTTGAATTGAGCGACAAAAACATAGAATCAAAACGAATGTATGTTTTGTCAAAAAGAACTGTTTTGCTGTCTTTTTTCCAAAGCTCTGTCAAGAACATAGTAGCGCTTTCTTCCTGACAAACATCATTGAATCTGAGTTCTCCGATAAAGTCCCTCTTTACGAATACAGATGGCAAAAATGAAAGCAAATCTTTCATATCGCTTACATCAACATACTTCATATCAAAGTTATATCGCTTGATATGAACATTGAGATCAGGATTTTTCTTTTTATAGTTAAGCGTAATTAAATTTGCGTCTGTGTGATGTTTTCTGGCTTTATTCAAAGCGATAAGTGACATATCGTCATAAATGCAATACTCATTTGTAAAACAGACATAGTCACCTTTAATCACATCAAATGATGCGTTATAACAGTCCGCAATAGTGCTTTCATGGTCAAGCTCAAGATAAGTATAACCTTTTATCTTTAATAAACCATCAATTGCTATTTTATCGCAATCAGTCATATCTCCACGGTTAACAATGATAGTCTGAACATCCGACTTGTCAAGCACGCCGTTTTTGAAATTTTTGCTGAGAGTAAAAAGACTCTCGTAAGTATCGGTTATTACTACAAATGAAATTTTAAATTCGTTTTTATTCATAACATCCTCCGAATTAAAATCAATCTACATAATATTCAAACAAGGCTGGTGCTATCTTGCTTTGTGCAAGAGAAACACAGTCGTTGTCAGCAACAATATAATGGTCGATAAGTTTGACACCAATAAGGTCAAGTGCGTTTTTTATATTTGCTGTAGCTTCCATATCATTTCTTGACGGTAACGCTACTCCGCTTGGGTGATTGTGCGCAATAATCACGGACCTTGCATTATACCTCAGCGAAAAGTCAACTATCTTTCTGATAGGAAGTGATGTATCACTTAGCGTACCTTTAGAAATAATGCCACAGAAAATCTCTTTACCTTTTGCATCTAACAACATTAGCAGTACATTCTCGTTCTCTCGGCCAATGAACTTGTTAAGTATAGTCTGGGAAACATTATCATAATCAACGATTTTTCTATGATTATTATGTTTATCGTCTATATAAAGTCTGGAAATATCCGGAATAAGCTTTAACATAGCAGCCTGAGGCTCAGTCAATCCGAACTCAATAAGTGCATCAAAAGGAGCATCTAGTACTGCTGAAAGTGAACCAAATGAATCAAGCAAATTATGTGCTAATATGCTTGTGTTCTTATACGGCACACAATAAAACAGTAAAAACTCGAGAGCTTCGTGTATTTCAAAACCATCCAGTCCGTTATCAAGATACTTTTTTCTGACACGTTTTCGGTGGTCTTTATGAACATTTTCGTTAGCCAAAGTATACAGCTCCTTTCCTCAAAAAAGAGTACAATTTTACATACTAACCCAATATATAGCCTATTCTCTTGAATTGTATCACAATTTATTGAAGTATATATTACTATAAAGAAATTCACCGCACAAAATTGCACAAAAAAAGACCCAAGAAACACTTGGGTCTTGATAGTTTAAATATTAGTTAGTTATCATCTGAAGAGTTGTTTTCTTCAAGTTGTTTATTTCTTGATTCTCGCCTATCTTCTTCCTCGATTTCATCAAGAGTTTTGTACGAAAGGATAAGAGCTATCATCTCATAACCAAAAAGTACAATGATAATCAAGATAAAAGTTACAAGGCCATAAGGCTTTAAAAAGAAGTTATAGACTTCATTGATGTATGGAATCTTGCAAACAAACTTACCGATAAGCTGTTCCTCATCCCACAAAGGGTCAGGTAAAGCTCCTACATATATGCCCTGTGTTTGAAAAACATAAACACCATTTTCCTGTACAGGTTCTTCGATTACCTTATGAGTAATAAACTTATCTCTGAAATCGCCTTCTTCACCTTTGTATGTAACTGTATCACCTTTGTGAATCTCGTCTGGATCAACGCTTTTGACAAGAATCACATCGCCAACCATAAGTTCAGGCTCCATACTTCCCGATGATACACGGAAAATCTGGTAACCAAAAACATTCGGTGCTTCACCAGAGATACGAGCATTGAACATAACTATAACAACAGCAAGTAAAACGATAAGCAGGACAACGCCCAGAATATTAAATATCTTCTTTAGAACTTTCACTTGCCCACCTTAGTTGTAAGTTAGGTATACAGAACCAGGATTCAATGTAACAGCACCTTTATCACACTTAACAAACCATTCAATAGAAATACTTCCTGAGGCATCTTTGTCATAGCTATAGGCAGCTATATACGCATTACGAACAATAGCCACATCAGAATTATTGCCTTTGTATGATTTGTATGTATTAGTAGGAACTGCTACTCCAATCGCTGCAGTTGTTTCGGTGTCAACATTAAACTGAGGCAAATACAAAGATATGTTGGTATCATAATTATCGTTAACGTTCTGAATAACAGTTTTAAAGTAAGCAAAACCAGGAGTTGCATTATTTCCGCTTCCCTGAGATGAAACTGTCACTTCTGTACTCGCATTGATAACATTTTCATATGATATTACACCATTATTGTTATCACCAGTATACGTTGTATACTTACAGTTTTCAGATCTGACAGAAGTAGTTTCAGAAAACTGCAATCCGACGCCAGTTTCAGAACCAGGTGCAAACCATGAGAAGCTGAATGTTAACATACTGAGAACTACGATAAGTATTGTCATCAAAATACAAATCGGAAACAATATTCTTTTCATGGTTTTCACCTACCTTTATTCTTGTAATTCTAATCTCATAGTTCTGTCAGAATATAACTCCTTGATTTGATAAATAGGGTTATAATCGACATTTGCAGGAAGAACAATATCTTCCGCATAATAATAACAAATGTATTTGAAGTCTTTTTCAGCAGACTTAATATTAGCATAACGATTTTTGTGTGTCAAATAGATACTAACTTTATAGTTGTATTCATCAGGAACACTTGCGCGATAATAATCAGCATCTTCAGTATCAAGTTTCTGCATTGTTACCCATGATTTGCCCGATGTTGACTCAAAACAAGCTCGTACGCGATATTTAGACATATCTACGCCTAAATCATTCTTCAAATAAACCATTCGTCCTGTGTTTGTAACTGAATTATCAGTACCGAATGTTGTTTTTTGAACTACTGTAGCGGTATCACCTATTTCGTCCTTAGCAACAACTTTAAAATATCTAACACCGTTATAAGCATAAGAAACATCGAAACTATATGAATAATTTTCTTGATCACTATTAACAAGCTGGTTTCCTAATTCCTGATAAGCACCAGGATTAGGGAAGTTTGTCAACGATACGTTATACTGAATATTTCTCAATAAACTCCCAGAGAATGTACCAGATAATGTTATATGAGTGTTAAGTGGAAAAATCTTCTGAACCTCTTTAGCAGAAACAGTAATCTTGCTTAAATAAATAAGATAATACTTAACTGATCCCGAAGACAATGATGTTACCTTGATTAAAGAGTAATCATAAGTATTCTCAATAGGCTTGAGTGACAGCATACCACTATCATACGAATAGCTTACATTATTACCATCGACTTTTTCGATAGCGAGTGTAGCACCAGGATAGTCGTGAGAATACTCAAATTCAGCTGTTTCCTCAAACTTAATCACAGCCTGCTGAGCAGTATAGTCCCTGTCTAAAGCCAAATAATCAGAATACATTACGGTCCAATGAGTGAGGGTTGCATTAGAAGAAGCACTACCTATATAGAAAGCATTTGAATACAAACCATTTGTATCTGCAACGAAATCTATCTCACTATAATTAGTATTCTTAGAATTGTTAGCAGAATATATGAACTTAACATAAAGCATATTAGCAGGAATATCTGCGTAGTAAACGCGCTGTTTTCGAGTACCCTGAGTCTTAGTATACTTATATGTCATAGTTATATTGTTCTTAGACATATCTGTATCATCTTTAGTCTGAGAGTAGTGACAAAGCACTTCTCCCTCTCCCCAATAACCATTTTCAGTGAAGAAAATGCGTCGTTTACCAGGTTCACACGAATTCAAATTTGTTGAGCCATCATCACCCTGCTCTTCAAAACTGAAATTCTCATCAGCTGATGTTGTTTTGATAGTAATATCAGCTTTTACTACTGTATCATCAAAAATCTTGAAAGTATATTTGTTGTTATGCTTTGAAATAACATTCTCAGTTTCATCAATTTTAGCATAGACATTATCTATAGTACAATGAGAGTTATCCGAAATAACATTAACAGTAAGATCTGTACCTGCGTAGGCAGTCTGTCCATTGACATAATACTTAATGTTGTCACCTGTTCCACTTGTAATATAGATAGAACCATATACCGGTTGTTCAACTGCGATAGTCGGATTCTTAACATAAGCAACGGTATAATTAACATCCTGACCAAGAACAGTAACACCAAAAGTGGTTGTTGTTAGTGTCTTATTATCCTTAGTGACTGTACTATAAGTTGTATCCGGGTCACCTAACGGATTACCATCAGGACCGAAAATCTTAGCATAGTAGCCTTGTGGTGCAGTTACAGAAATATCAGTTTTAACATTATACGGTAATTGCTGAGCCACACCTAACTTGACAGCTACAGCATCTTCTCCGACATTATAAACCAATGTATCATCAGCAACATTGTAATCATCAGAATCAGCTCGTGAAAGAGTAAAGTTCTTATACGCAGAAAGCTTATACTCAATTGCATAGTTCTGAGTAACTTTAACTAATTCTTTAGAGTAGTCAGAATTAAAGTTAGTTTTATCAACACTTGTGCCAATCTTAACATACTCAAAGAATGTATTAGTGGCACGATTGATAGAAACTGTTACACTACTACCATGTGGGATAACATATGTGTTATTTGTGGCAGAAACAGTATTACCATTAACTTTAACTACAATTGTAGGAGACACAACTGTACCTGTAGCATTATTGATAGTTAAATTGTAATCCTTCTTAGTCCATTGAGCTTTGAAGTTTCTGTTACCTGTAGATCCTTTTGGAATAGATGTGAACTTTATACCATTCTCATACCAACCATCGAAAACATATCCGATTTTTGTCATCTTAGAAGCATCCGGCAATGTGATTGTTTCAGATTCAATGGTATATTTCTTTATTAATGATGCAGAACAAGTACCACCATCATTATCATAGGTAATAGTATACTCTATAGGGTCATACTGAGCGGTATAAGTTGTATTCACAGTAATAGGACCAACTTCAGGGTCCCAACCGGTAAATTTATAACCATTCAGCGTAGGAACTGCCGAATCAGCAGGAGCAGTAGGAGTACTACCATTGGTTATTGTCTGTACATCACCTATTACATTTCCAGCATAATCCTTAAAAGTTGCGGTCACCTCAGTACTGTATGGCTTAGTAGCATTATGATATGTGCCACCCCATTCCCAGTAGAGAAGAATCACATTATCTTCAATTACAGCATCTTCAGCAGCCCATTTGTCTCTATTTGCAGCGCTAAACAGCTTATATCCATTTGCGTTACTTGGAACTTCAGCTGTATAAACTTTAAACGTCTGAGCTTCATCATTCCAATAGGTAGAACCAACGGAATATTGAACCGTAGTTCCTGTAGCTGTTAAAGAAGCATCTCCTGAGAGTCCTATAGTGTTGTTCCAATAATGGAGTGTAGGCACAAAATCCTTAATGTGCTCAACAACACCGACATAAACAGTTTCATAAATTATAGGCTCTGTTGGTGGAGCGGTTGGAGGTTCGGTAGGAACGACCGGTGTATATACAGACCATGTACCGCCACCTTTGTCCCAAGTGCCAGAATTGACCGTATACTTATTATTACCATCAGTTGGTATAGTAAGGTCGCTAGACTGGTTCCACTTGTTGTTCCAGTTATTAGCTGTTGCACTTGGATTCATACGACAGAAAATAACATTAGGGTAACCAGAAGGAACTGCACATTCATATAAATCTGTTTCACCATCTACCTGGGTCATACTAACCCATGTCTCACCGTTACCATAGAAATAAGCAGCAAATCTAGCACCATCTGATTTCCAGTTACTGTTTGGAGTAAGATAAAGTTTGGTAGGAGTTGCAGAAGTTAGTGCGTTATCAACAGCGACACTTGTATCTGCAAGATCCAATTTCGAGTTCTGAGCAACAACACTATTTTTTACATCTACTATGAGTGAGCCGTTATTGTCAGCGTTTGGAGCTGACATTACAGAAGAAAAGGTTGTTGAAACAAGACCAACTACTAAAAGAACAAGCAACGCAAAAATAGTAACATTTCTTCTCATAGCAGAAAGCTGTGCCTGACGCTTAGCCTGAGCTCTTTCACGAGCTGATTTTGAATAACTTCTTTTATTATTTCCACTCATTTCAACACCTCCTTATATAATAATTAAAAAGTATTACTTTGTTTTAGACGGGATAACAGTACCATTTTCAGTAACAGTTAAGTAATAAATACCATCAATAAATGAATTCACTTCATAATCAAAGACAGTATCAACATATCCCTTGTCTTCTGAATAAGCCTTCCAATTAAACTTAATCAAAGTTAAATCTGTAAGATCACCTGTAACCCAACGATGATTATCTACAGGCATCATATCATTTGTAGCTTCATTTGTTGTATAGGTTAATGAAGCACCAGTTGTAGCTTCATTAGACAAAGTATAGTTAATCAGATTATCAGTTGTACCATCAACAACAACTGCTAAATTCCATAATCCGGATGGAGCACTAGTAATATTAGTCAAATAATATGTTGATATACTATTATTAATATTACCAGCATCAATTACAACCTTATTATTGGCACCAATCTCACCATAGCTGAACTCAAGCGGTGAACCAATCGGTACATACGCTAAATAGTTAAATGGATTGTGCGGATCTGAAGCCATAAATACAGAACCACCGTTGAAAGATACTCTGAACAATTTATCAGAATTAGATACAATAGCATTATCAACAAGCTCGGCTGAAACGTTGATTCTCTCAACATCCCCCCACATACCAATACCTGAATGGCTATTGCTTAAGGAATCAAGAGTTTGATCATCGGAATAACCGATAGCTGTGTATGTAGTAGAATAAGTCTGACTTTCAGCAATCCAACTTAGTGCTACATTATTACCATCATAATAATCAGCTTTTGTATATTCAAAATGCAATTCATCATCTAGCCAAATTTTTGGAATATATGCTGCATAGAATCCATCTGCAAAATACTTTAATGCCACAGGAACATCACCAGCTATATAGATTCGATCAGTTTTGATGAAGTTAGAAGCTCCTGAATTATAATCAGTACCATTTGCATATGTCGTTCTGTCAACAAATTTGACACGAGCGAGAGTAGTATCATCCCAATATCCGTAACCTACTGATTCTGTATCAGAAGTTTTTGTTACGCTTATTGCGTTAAACTGCTTTTTACCAACAGTATCAAATCTATCAAGCTCCCACTTGTATATATACTCAAAAGAACTACCCTTTACCCTACCGAAGGCAAAGTGACCATCATTGATAGTTATGTCACTAGGAATTGTGTCAAAAGGAGTACCAGAATCATCACATGTAACCCATTTATATGACTGTGACGATGTTTGAGTCTTAACCATCGGATAGTACTCAGTCTTACCGTTCTTGTCTGTATAAATATAATAAACTCTGTCATGCTTGAACTCACTATCAGTTGACATTGAATAGTCGTTGAATGTAAGACTAGTAAGCGAAACTTTCTGACTGATAAGTTTCAGATCAATATCAACAACAGCACCCAGAAGAGCTTCTTTGTCAGTGATCGCTTTGAAACGTGGATCCTGCTCTTCGAGCCAGATCTTAAAGTTAACATTAACACCATCTTCACCTGCAGCAGAGCTGAAAATCTTAACCTTATCAGTTGTATCAAAGCAAGCTGTTGACAAAGCTGTAAGGGTTACTTGTTTTGTGCTCATATTACCTGTTGTTGAATCCGTGAACTTTGCATCTGTCGCAATAGGAGACTTGGCATAAATCTTAGTTTCGTCACCAACAGTTACTGCAATTCTGAAAGAATTCAAGAAAGCTTCCTTGTCTTCGTTAGAAACCTGTACCTTATTACCTTCTGCATCTGTAAAATCATTATTAGGTAGATCAAAGATATCATCAGTCTCAAAATAGAAATCAGCAACAGCACCCTTTGCTTCAAAATTAAAGTTATAATATGTAACATTATAATCAGTGGTATCGCCTTTTCTGTATTCTACAGTTTCACTTTCTGTACCTTTATTCAATGTATAAGGGAAGTAGAAATCTTTCGCATTAGCTGAAGAAGCTTTTGCAAAACTAAAGTGGTCTGAGTGGATAAAGTATGTAGATAAGTCTACAAGCTTATTTTCATTTGAATTATAAACATAATCATAATTGTGACCATCAGTAACCCAAAGCGTATCTCCTTTTATAACAAGAGAGGACGCAGTTTCGATCCAGCTAAAAGATGTCATACCGATGAGAATAATACACTCAATCAGTGCCACGATAGCTACTATTAAATTTGTCTTTTTAGAGAAAAGATTTTTAAACTTTTTCAATCATGGCACCTCCTTTGTGTAGTAAGTTAATTATTTAGTCCCATTTCGAAGTGTTAACACTCTGTGTCCATAACGTAAGCTCACAATTTTCGTCTAAAAAATCACTAGTTCGCTTAATATTATTTGTACTATCAACAGTATAAACTGTATATAGATACGGAATATTGGCATTATGGTTATAAATTCTATTGTTATTATAATCACACCAGAACCAAACATCATGGTCATTACCATAATTGTAATTACCATGGTAAACATTATAGGTGTTTTTATCAATTGTTTCTGTACTATGATGCAACATTATAGCACTAGAACTGTTTGTTGGTTTTGGGTCCATACTAGGGTCTTTTTCAAAACCAGAAAAATTAGAATGTACTTTTAGATATACTCGACCTTCAGCGTTATTAATTATTAATGTGTTATTACCAACCTTATTATCAGAAATCGGCTGCAATCCAGTCTTTGAAATGATATTTCTTGCACCATCTTTATACGCACCACAAAGCTCAACAGAATAATTGCTATATGCTTGGTCGTTAGGTATGACACAAACATACCCCAATGAAAAATCACCCTTATAAGAGTAATTGTTATACAGATGAACATAATGGTCTTTACTGCTCGTTGTATTTCCAGTATAAAAATGAGCTTGTATATGATATCTCGTATTGCCAGATCCATCGCCTAAAATAAAAGTATTTTTAAGCAAATCCACAACCTGAACATAGACAATATCTTTTCCCCAATATCCATACCAGCTGTCACCTTCATGCATTAATTGAGCAAATTCACCATTACATTTTCCTAAACTCCACTTTTTATCATAATACAATTTATTCTTATCAGAATTAATTGCATAGCTTGTGTTATAATTATAATAGCGCTTAAAAGACATGCTTGGACGACTACTAGTACTCAAAGAATAAATCTCCGTTGGTACCACAAAGTAATATATAGAATTCTGTGCAGAACCTTTGTATTCAATAGTTTGACCATTGTATGTATAATTAATAGTCAAAGCACCCTGAGATTTATCATCGCCTGGTTTTGAATCAACAGTATTAAATATATATTGATCCTTTGTACCATCATAAACAGTCAGAATTTTAGTTTCATATTCACCCCAGAGACCGCCACAGGAGCGTGAAGGTGCACCAGAGTTAGTAGTTGTAGGAGCACCATCGGCGAAGGCTGAGAAAGTAACAGTGTCGTTAGTTCCATCAGAATCCTCATCAGAATAAGCTCCGTTATAGCTAATCTTTCCTGCATCCCAGTAGTTCCAAATCTCATCTTCATTCATAGGATTAACTCGGCGGAAACTGAGATTATTGCTCAGAAGATTATCTGTTGCAGTTAAAGTCCATTCAATAACGTTACCGTCTGCATCCTTCACTTCATGCATAAGATAACCCTTATTATTATCGTTATCATAAAGCTGCATAACAGGCTTGAATGGTACACCTGTCGGGGATTTCAAACTACTATTAAGCCATCTTTCCTTAGTTCTGTCAAGGAAGCGATAATTATACAAATCTTCCGGGAACTCTTTTGTAGCAAAGATAAGTTCAAGATCAATCTCTTTTCCAAGATAATTGCTACCAGTACAATCGGTATCAGTACCTTCAAGCCAGATAATCATTGAAAGGTTAATAGTCTGACCTTTAGCAATAGTAAACAGAGTTTTACCTGAACCGTAACTATACTCCTCAATAGAAGAAGCAAAAGCAGGAATAACTGTACCAGCTTTACCGCTTTGATTATTAATATCAAGAACAGGAGCATATGGTCTTTTGAAACCTGCTGATACACCAGGTGAAATTACAGGGTATGTACCACCATCATAACTGCTCAAGTAGTCTTCAGTATCCACAGGATAATATGTAACTCCATTACGAGTATATTTATCATCCTCCATTGTATAATAAATCTTACCAGCCTGCACCAGAGCATCTTCAGTTTGTTCTCGTGGTGTGTTAGTTGAAGCTTTACCATCATTGAATACTATATAATCGTATTTTTTTTCGAAAGTATGATAATAAAGATCACCAGCTATGTGAGTGAGCTTCACACCAGGCCAGCTACAACCATCTGGAACTTCATCAGTTTCACCAGTCTCTTTGAAAATGAAAGCCTGAGGCTCTTTCCAACCGCACTGGTTATAAAAATAAACAGTAACGTAATCTGTTGAACCAGTAGTTGGTGTATCAGTTGGATTATTACCTTCACCACTACCAGATCCACCGCCCTCTACTTTAGTTCCACCATTTAAAGTAATATTTTCAAGAGCCCATGTACCATTTCGACCTTCTTCAAGTACATAAACACCACCATCATATACATCAAGGTTGACAGTTTGATTCTGGTTACCTTTATAACTAAAGAGTATTTTATAGTATTTATAATCAGCGGAATAGGTATAATAACCTGTAGCAGAATCATATGTCATTGTTTCACCAGGAAAACCAGTTAAGCTTCCAACATCAGAGTCACCCCAAACATGTGCTTTAATCTGATCTTTTTCTGTCCAATCAGAAGGCGCATCGAGGTATACTGTATATTTTCCCCCTTGATTTCCATCTCCCTGTGATGGATCATCACCTTCACCTTCACCAGGTACAGTTCCAGCGTTAGAACCATCAAGCATCTCAGATGTAACTTGACCTGACGAGCCGTCGTTACTGTAGAGAGCAAGACGGAGAGCTTTTCCATCTCTTGCATTATCGTTAACCTTAAAATAAGAATCACTATGGAGGGATACCTCAACAGGATTCTCGCCTGTATTTGTAAGCGTAAAATCAACGTTAACATACTTCGAATTCATATCATTAACAGTAGCTTCACGGAACTTCATACTATTTGTTTCGACGTTATTTTTTGTTCCTGTAGTAGGGACGAAAATATTTCTACCGTCTAACGATGTAACCGGTTCAAACTCAAAGTTAGAAATATACTTGTTAATGTCAACAAAACTCTTATCATCAGCAACATTAAAATCGATGTCAAGACCTGAGTCAGGCTCAACAGACAAAAGATCAGAGGTGATAGTAGTATTATCTGTCAAAGAAAACCACGCAAAAGTAGATACACCAATCAGTATAATAACTTCGATAATCGCTACTACCATAATAAGTGGTGATGCTTTAAATTTATTCAATTTTTTAGAAAGCTTTGAATTTCTCATTTTTTGCTCCTAAAATATAAATCAAACTTAAGGTTTAGCAATAATTCATTCGATATCTCTGCTGAGTATCTCGAAATCAATATAAAACTTGCCAGTATTCATAACACGTCGAGCTTCACTATCGCAACCTTCAAGCCAAATGTTAACATGAACCTTACCATAGTAACAGTTATATCCGTACTTATCGACACCAGGATGAATAACATCACAGATTACTGTACGGTCCTTCTTGATACCAGTAATTGTACTTGTTATAATCTGGTCAGAATCCTTATAAGCACCGTTACCATTACTATAAGCAAAAAAGCTGTGCTTAAAAGTATTCATATTCCAACCATCAGAAACATACGATGCGTTGGCAGACATTGAATCCTCAAGTCCCGAATGAAGAACGGGATTTGCGGGATCAGTATCATCGAAACGAATATCTGAACGAGGCACCCAAAGTGCATTAGGTGCCGTACGGGAAACAACTAAGTTGCCCTTATCGTCAACATCCTCATTCTTTATTAGTTCACCACGAATATTGACCAATTCATAATCAGACGTAGAAGAATCATCATTAACAGAATAATCCGTAAACGCTACTCTTAAAGCACCAACAATCGCATCAGAAGAAAACTTTGTAGGATTATTCGGGTCAACGAGTTCACCACCATTTTTCTCAATCAAACCAAGGACACCACTATTATCGTCAAGGAAAATCTGGGATCTATTGGCAGACTGAAAATACAGATCAAATGAAACATAGTCTTCATTCGGTCTAGCTACAGAATAACTACCCGAATGGTCTATCTGAGAGTTCTTATTTTTCAGTGTAGGTCTAACAAGAGTTATGCCATCACCTGTAATATCGCGTGGATCCATATCCTTAAATACATCGTATACTGCGACTACACCGGATTGCTCGTCTTCGATGACTTCAACCTTTCTTAGGTTAAAATGTCTGGTAAAATCAGAAACAACATATTGATCTTTAGTATCCTTATTCTTAAAGCCAACAGCCATTTTGAATTCCTGAGTCTCATTAGTAGAGACAGAAAGACCATCAGCGGTAGCTTCGCGATTTTCAGAAAACCAAGCGAGTGATGCCACAAAAACCACAACAATTAAAGCGAGCAATAACATGACAGCTTTTATCATAAGCGAGTTGTTGTGCTTTTTCATATTATTGCTCCTTTCATAGTTTGATTCAATTAAGTATAATCTTCAATATTTTCTAAATCAAAGATTTTTTCAGGCTTATAGTCAAGCAAGACTCTTGCCTTCTGTACAAAGACTTTAGCTTTCTTTTTAGCAGCTTTGAGGTCTTTGTTGTAGTTATTCTGGATTTCTTTTGTTGCTGCCTTGAGCTTAGCTTCGTACTTAGACTTATCAGAGAAGCCTTGAGCTACAACAATTTCTTTATCTTTTTGTGCGAGTTTCTTTTCATACTCGTCCTTTAAAGCCTTAAGCTTAGCTTCATACTCATTTGTGAGTTTATCAAGTGCTTTTGATTTACTCTTATTAGCTGAAGCAATTTCCTTATCTTTATTGATAAGCTGTTTTTCTTTAGCTTTAATCTCAGAAATATGACCACTGACAGTTTTATTGAGTTCTGAATAATCATTCTGGGCTTTTTTCAGTTCATCCTGAAGTTTAGAATTCTGAGCATTATTCTTCTCAATCTCGCTGTCACGCTGCGCAACCATAGCTTTCTGATTGTCACAATCAGCCTTGAGGTCCATATAGTTACCCTCTAAAGTTGAAAGCTGAGTTGAAAGGTCTGAAATCTGTGTGTTAGCAGTTGATAATTTACTATCTTTCTCTTCAATCTCTGCTGACTGAGTAGCGATAGTTTCTTCTTGCTTTTCAACTGTTGACTTGAGATTTGAATTTTCATTATTCAATGCATCGTTAGATTCTCGAAGCTCCTTAACACTTGTGTTGAGGAGTACAATCTGGGATGCCTGCTCTTCAATAGTTTTAGCCTGTTTAGCTGTTAAATCTTCAAGCTCTGCAATTCTTGCTTTGTGCTCATCGATTTCAGCTTTAAGGTCACGAACTGTAGTTTCAAGAACGGATATCTTATCATTGAGGAAATCAATCTGAGTTTCAAGCTCTTTAATCTTCGCTTTGCACTGAGCAAGCTCTTCCTCAAGCTGAGCGATTTTAGCTTCAAGTTCAGCTATTTTAGCGTTCAAGCTATCAATAAGAGTGTTGAGTTCAACAATCTTAGCTTCGAGTGTTGCAATAGTCGCTTTCTGTTCTTCGATGGTCTTAGCCTGAGCTTCAACAATCGATTCGAGTTCAGCAATTCTAGCCTTACAAATTTCGAGCTCAGCTTCGAGTTCTGCAACACGCTGCAAAGCAACGCGGAGCTCTTCTTTTGTCTCCTGAAGTTCTTTTTCGCGAACTTTGAGGAGGGTCTGAAGCTCTTTGATTTTAATATCACGCTGTCTGACTTTTTCCTTTTCCTGTTCAAGTTCGTTAGTGAGCTGAGCGATAAGTAAATCGCGTTCACGAACTTCCTTGAGACGGATAGCCATCTCTTCGCGTCTAGCCTCGTAAATCTGTTCTTCGAGCCATTTAGCCTGTTCTTCCTGAGGTTTTTGAGCCTCTTTAGCACGTCGCTCGTTTTCAGCGAGATACTCAGCGTGGAGCTTATCCTTCAGCGCTTTGTTAGTAGTGATAGTCATAACAAAATGCTGGAATGACATAACCTCGTAGAGTTCATTCTGAGTTTCAGTGTCCATTTCACCTGAGAACTCTTTGGATTCTACTACATAACCTGTCTTGCGGTAAGCTTCTATGAAAGACCATAACTCATTACATTTTGAGAAGTTAGGGTTCTTTTTGATACAGTTAGTTTTGTTGATAGGTGAACGAACCTGAATACAACCTTTGAGTGCCTGTACGAGGTTTGTATTAACAAAGTCGTCAAGCATCATACGGATACGAGTGATACGCTCATAGTCGGTGAGGTTTGAGATATCCTCTTCCTTATCAACCTTATCTCTGTCATGAGACTCGGATGCGTAAGTAAGGTTAAATGCAAACTTCTGGTTATTGAGGTTAGCGTAACGCTTCATCTCAATGCTTGTATAAGAATCGTTCGGTGCTTCTTTCAAAGCACGGAAACGTGCTTCAACGAAAGAAATCGTTTTGAAAATAAGTGTGTATAAAAATCTGTTTTCGTATGTAGCGTAGCTATCTTCACGGTGAGTGTTGAGAAGCTTAGACGGTGAAACAGAACCATCACGAGGATCAACAGCCTGAATAAGGCTTGTGTGCTGTGTCAAATGACGAACAGCCTCTTTTGTGACCTGCTTAACCTTATCAACTCGGTCAACTTCCTCATATGTTTCGATAAATCTACGCTCTTCGCGGATGGCTTTGTCCATATATGGGAGAGTTTCTTCAATCTTCTCTACCCAATCCATATCAATGATACGGTTATAAGCGTTACCGGCTAATATATCTTTACCTTCATCGCTGTCTTTGAGAGCCCCAGTAAAATATTCTTTTGCAAAATCCCCGTCGAGTGTCTGACGCATTTCAGCATACGCACGGTAGTATCTACTGTAATCTAACATGGGGACTCACCATCCTTTAAAGAGTAAAATTAAAAATTAGAGCATTTTCTGGAGCATACGAACGTATTCTTTACACTCGTTCATATTCTCTTTGCCGAATAACTGGTCGAGCTGCTGAACAAGACCATCGATTTCGTCACGGATATAAGAAATGTTGAGAGCTTCGAACTTTCTGAATACCTTCTTAGCAAGGCAGTAGTCGATACCGTCGATTTCAGTACCACCGCAACCAACATATGCAGGAACGAAGTCCTTCATCTGCTTCATAACACGGTTACCGAAAGCTACACGGAAGTGCTCAATAACATAGTCGTCAAGAATTTCAATCTTCTTGAGGTTTTCTTCTGAAATTGGGTTAGCCTCAACAGCATCAGCAAGAAGCTTTGTAAGATGCTTATAGTTGATAAAGATAGGCTCAGTATCAGGAGCCTCAAATGGCTTACCCTTTGTATTGATATCGATAGGCAGAGCACGGTCGTAAACCTTATCGGTGATAGCGAAAGTAGAGTCGTCGTTGTTCGCTGTACCAACATACCAGATGTTATCAGGAACACAAATCTTACCCTGATCGAAGTGTGCAGGGTCATCAGGCCATGGAGCAGCAACGAGCTCGATAATCCACTCATCGTGAGCTGGCATTTCGAGGATGGAAAGCATCTCAGCGAAGTAGTACTCAACTCGAGCGATGTTCATTTCGTCGAGGATTACTACGTAGACATTCTCATTGTATGATGCTTCGTAAAGCGCACGGAGAAGTTCAGTCTCGTTGTACTTCTTAGTAAATTCGTTGAAGTAACCGAAAAGCTCAGTACGGTCACGCCATGATGGCTGAACTGATGCGATAATAGCAGGATTCTGAACAAACTTACCGAATGCGTATGGAAGGGAAGTTTTACCAGTACCGGAAATACCCTGAAGGATGAGCAAACGGTTTGATGCAAAAGCTGCGATAAAGCAACGGAGAATCTTGATATCATAGAAAAGCTTGAGACGTGAACAAGCAAAGTTTCTGAAACGATCACAGAACTCAGGAAGAGTAACATCCCAGTCGTACTCAGGTGGCTGATAATCTGCCCACTCCTGGTCAATAGCAACGAGCTTGTTGAAACGGCCGCCCTTGACTTCTTCTTCGCCCTTGTTGAGAGCTTCCATCTCGTCGCCTGTGAGCTCAGAGATTTCGTTAGGATTGAGACCGATCTGTGAAACCTTCATAGAAAGAATCTTGTCCTTCTCAAGGTTCATACGCATAACTTCTTTATTGAGAGCGTTAACTTCGTTTACAAGGTCATTTGTATCCTTAACCTTTTTCTTGAACTTAACGAACTTCTTAACTGACAATACGATAAAGAAGACAATAATTCCCAGAACTGCAGCAAGAAGGACAATAGCAATGATAGCGATTACCCATGCAAGGCCTCCGAGAGTTGTTGTGTAGTTCTCGATAATCTTGACATATTCAGAAAGGTTGAACATGCCAACGATTCCCTTAGCAACGCCAACGATAGCGCCCCAGATAGAACCGAAGAACTGACCTAAAAAGTCAAATAAGAATTTAAAGATTGTATCCATAATGTTCTACTCCTTTATCGATTTACGCAATCTATAAATAATGTAGCGTTACGCTACAAATTATTTCCAAAGTAATAGTTAGTGCATAGCACTTTCGGACGAAATCAATCGCCCCATATATTATTCTTCTGAAGAAGCAGGAGCTTCGTCAGGCTCAGGAGTTGTATTTTCAGTTACCTGAGCGTTTTTGAGAGCCATAAACTGTTTGAACTGCTCGTACTCTTCATCAGACATCTGAGGAGTATTTGGAGCGTTCTTCTCTTTTTCTTCGTCTTCCTTAGCTTTTTTGTACTCAACAAGGTTGATAACAAAAGAAATGAGTACATAAAGGAAGAAAATGATCATCGGCAACAAGATACAAAGGAAGAAACCAAGTTGTGAGTTAATGAACTCGTAGACTTTGCCGACACCTGTAATCTTGATACCATCGAAGTCACTTGTATAGAATTTTGCGACAATTGAATAAGCATTGATATATTCATCAACAGAAGACTGGTCAGGAATTTCGGATACAGAATGATTATCACCTTGTGTCTGGTAAACAATTTCGCCATTTCGTTCCTGAACATCGATGATTCTATGGCAAATAAGTTGTTCGCCAAGGTGGTCATTACCCTGAAGATAACCCTTAAAGGTGATGATGTCACCCTCTTTGTAGGTTTCAGGGGTATCAAGTTTTTCGTTATTTGTTACTTTACCGATGATGACATCGCCTTTTTTGAAGTCGCCACCATCATAGTCAGGGTGTCCGCCGTCCATAGAATCAGAAACCACAACCTGCATTGTGTAACCAAAAACGTTAGAAATACCAGAGGATTTAGAAGTAAGAGCAAGGGTTGCAACCAAGATTGATACAACCAAAACCATGATTATTAAAATGTTAATAACTGTGTTCAAAATTTTCTTGAAAGTCTTCATAAATTCTCCTAGATTTTACAAAAAATTATTTGTTATCTGTGGCTCCCCGAAGGGAGCCACGAACAACATTTAGGTTAGGTAAAAAGTTAAATAACTTAAAATTAAGCAGCTGTTGTGAATGTAACAGTGATCTTATCAACGAGCTGTTTGAGGTTCTCAACGTTAGCTGTCTTACAAACTTCGTCTTCACCATCGAGCCATACGTACATTGTAACGTAATCAGCTGTGTTGTACTCAGCATCAGCTACGTAATCAACTGTCTTTGTCCAACCTGTTGACTTAGTACCACTTGCAAGTGTTGTAACCTTCTCTACTGAAGGACCAGCAGTTGTAAGTACTGAGTTTGTACGAGCAACTGGTGACCATGTGCCGATAAGTGTTCCATCAGCATCAATAAGAGATACACGAAGAGCGTTGTACATCTTTGTAGCTTTGTCATTTTTTGTTGACTGAGCAATAGAAACTGTAGCGCTCTGAACAACTACATCTTCCTCAGCATCAGCGATAGATGATCTAAGGAAGATAACCTCAGAATGAGGAGTACCAGTAGCAATTTCAGATGCTTTGCCGTTCCAAGCATAGCTATCTTCTTTAGCAGCAGCAACAGTTCTCCAATCGCCATTGTCATATGATACAGGTGTATCTAATGTTACGCCATCAGGATTTGTTGTGTCAATAGCTGTAGCCTCAAGTGTTGTAGATGTAGCGAATACGCTATCTGGGTTAGCAGCTTTCTTAAGTGCTGCTTCTTTAGCTGCAACGATCTGAAGACCAGCAGCTGCTGTAGCCTGAAGTGAAAGACCTTCAGCAGTTACAGTTGGGTTAGTTGTGAACCATGCGAATGTTGCTGAACCAAGAGCTACGAGAGCTACGAGGAGCATGCATACTGAAGACAATAAAGCCTTCTTTCTAAATGTTGTGTTTTTCATGAGAAATTCCTCCTTAAAATTTGTCCCCCAAAAACACGTAGGGGATTGATTAATAAATAATATATCGACCGCCAAAGTTCGCCTTTAGCGATAAATACCATAATAACAATGGGTACTGCGTACAGCGATATCAAGTCTCGGCACTTAAATCTCCTCACCATCAACATTGAAGAGCCACTGCATCTTTACGTAACCGCCCATAATGTCATTTATACACTCTGGGTCGTTACCCTCAATCCATGTGACGATTGTGTACTTAACAGTTTCGTTAGGTTTGATGTCTTCAGTCAGGTCATTCAAGAGAATATAGTCGTTTAGGTTGAGGTCGTCGCCACCCTCGACAAATTCAAAGTTAACGACATCTTCGAGCTGTGAACCATCACGATTCTTTTGAGCGTAAATAGTAGGCTCACCGTTTTTGTAAATCATAACGCGGAGCGCTTCATCAGCGTTCTTCGCGATACCTGTGAACTTGAGTGTGCTCTCATAGTCGAGAGTTTCTTTACCTGCGTTAGTGAGATAGAAAGTATATGCAAGATAGTTCTGTCCGTTGTGCTCACCATCAGCCTCGGTATCGAGAGTAGTCGGGAGCCAATCATATGTAATGTTAGTAACTTCGGTTACATTCTGAGCTGAAAGCTGGAGAACAGGGTCTTTAGCTGAACCATCTTCGTTGAGTGCTTCGCTGATGATGATACCTTCTTTAGCGGCACCGCTTTCAACAGAAATAACGAGGTCACCGATTGTGGTAAGTAACCATGAGATAATCCATAATATAATAAGAATAAAAACGGAGATAACAAGTGTTGCGCCTGCTCTGCGTTTCCAACGAACAACACGTCCGATTTCTTTACTATCGCGTCGAGCGAGGAATCGGTCGAAGATGGTCATATTGCGTGCACGCTCAACAGCGATGTCACCCTTGTCTTCGAGCTTCTTTAACTGTTCAGGAGTGAATGGCTCGTCGTTATTAAGTTTTTTCTTAAATAATGGCATCAAAGCCACCTCCGTAAACTGTTATATATGTAATAAGGATTAACCGAATGGTGTGTTGTTCTCGTCAGTACCAGAGAACAATAAGCTTACGTTCAAATTAGCACGCTGAACATCATCGTCACACTGTGGATCGTTACCTTCTGCCCAAACTCGAACTGTAACTTTCTTAGGCTCAAGTTCGTTTAAATGGAAAAGACGAGTGTCGTTCGTATAGTTCATAGGAACTGATAAATCAAATGTAGACTGGCCGTTGACTGCACCGCCAGCTTTGTTAGGCTCATAGATCGCTGCAGGTGTTACGCCATCTTCTTCAAAACCAACTCGGATAGCTTGAATAACCTCAGCTTTGAGACCTGTTTCAGTAGTAGTAACAGAAGTTCCCTCAAAGTCGTTAGCGTCTTCACTAGAGAGATGAACCCACATATCAGTTGAAGCGATAAAGTAGCAATCAAACTCAAGGAATGAGTTTTTACCAGCTGTTCTTGTTGCACCCTGTTCACTTTCAAAAGCTATACCGTTACGAGTGGTAACAGGGTCGAGCTTCTGGTCAGCCAAAGTGTAATCACCATTAGACCTCAAATATGAATTAATCATTTCGTTGGTGATAGTTTTCTTATACAGCTCAATATCAGGACCGTGGTTCTCCATATCAACACGAAGGTCAACACCTGTTGTGATATCCATCTGGATATTCTCAACGCTTGCAAAGCTATTGAGAGTAAACCACGCAAGAGTTGATGTAATAAGCACTAAAAGCGCTATAACGCAGAGCATAAAAGTTGTCTTGCGTTTAATTCTCGCCTGGGCTTTGTTAAGTTTTTCAATTTCCAGCAAAAGCTGTTGATTTCTGTCCATAACAATCACCATTATATAAATAAGTATAAGTACGAATGTAATCACAAGATGTTGTGAAAATGCGTCAAAACCGCATAGATACTACACAATTTCACATTGTCACAATATAACTATAGATATTATACATTACAATTTAGTAAAAAGCAATAAGAATTATTTAACGAAATGTTAACAAAGGGCTCTATAAAATTACATTTTTTAGCTTTTAATATTCGTAAAAGAATTATAACTAAGGTTTTATATGGAAATTAGAAAATAAGGCTGTGCATTATGCACAAAACTGATGTTGTATTTTTGTAAGAACAAATAAGTGTTGAATTCTCAACATCTATTTTCTAATTCAGAATTATATAGCACTTGAAAAATACTATATATTGAAATACAATATTAAACAATAAGGAGGACGTTATGAAGTATGTATCATTATCACAATATCTGAAAAGAGAATACGGCGAAAAGTACTTTAAACTATCGCTCAGTTGTGCTACCACTTGCCCTAACCGCGACGGTGTTTGTGGCAATAAAGGATGTATATTCTGCTCAGCAAAAGGCTCGGGTGATTTTGCTCAAAGTGCCCTACTCCCTATCGACAAGCAAATCGAAAACGCAAAAGCGCTGGTTAAAAATAAAAGCAACAACGATAAGTACATCGCATATTTCCAGGCGTTCACTTCTACTTATGGTGATACTGAATATCTGAGAAATGTATTCTTTGAAACCATCAGACGTGACGATATAGCAATCCTATCTATTGCAACTAGACCAGACTGTCTTGGGGATGAAATTCTTGAGATGATAGCCCAACTGAACAATATCAAGCCTGTCTGGATTGAACTTGGATTACAGAGTATATTTGAATGTACTGCTGAATACATCAGAAGAGGTTATGAAACTAAGGTTTACTTTGATGCTGTTGACAAACTCAGAGCAATCGGAGTTCATATAATCACTCACATTATCATAGGTTTGCCATATGAGAACAAAGAAATGATAATAGAGACTACTAAAGCGGTTGGTGAGGTCAGCGACGGTGTTAAGTTACAACTATTGCATGTACTCAAGGGGACTGACTTAGCCAACGATTACGAGAATGGCAAATTCACTGTACTTAGTATGGAAGAATACGCCGATATTCTATGTGGGTGCATCGCTGTTTTGCCGAAAGATACCGTGATACACAGACTCACAGGAGATGGTGATAAAAACACTCTAATCGCTCCGCTATGGACTAAAGACAAGAAACGAGTGCTTAATTTCATCAATCACAAAATCGCTAAGTATGAAAGAAAAGAAAGTTAAAATAATACTTGATTTTTTCATAAAGGTTGGTTATAATACAAAAGCACGCTTGAGCGTACATATATGTAGAGTTGTCCGAGCGGCCGAAGGAGCAGCACTGGAAATGCTGTGTACCTTTCAGGTACCGAGGGTTCAAATCCCTCACTCTACGCCATATACAAGGAAGCACCCAACAGGGTGCTTTTTTGTTTTTAACCAAACAGCTATTGAGTGAGGGATTTGAAGGCGACCGCGCCAAAGAAAATTTGGTACGAATTTTCTGCAGGTAAAAATGCTCCTGTGGAGCGTTTTTAGGGAGAGCGATTATGCACTTATCTATTTCACAATGGTAAAAGACGATATATCTTTTTATCTCAAATCAGACGCCCTCACTCTACGCCATATCCAAGGAAGCACCCAACAGGGTGCTTTTTTGTTTTCAACTATACAGCGATAAAAAAATGGGATACCTTAATTGGTATCCCATCTGCATTATATTCATTTTAGCTATTTCTAGAGCACTTCTCAGCATCAATCGCCAACACCAGAGTCAACACGCACAATGCATCCTGAGGGTCATTAATATTGATAGAATAAGTATCAGTCCAATTGAATAGCTCTTTTGCAATAACCGCTACACAGCGTCCCATAGAATCATAAATAGAATAGTCCCACTCGAGCCAGTCACCGCTAACCTTCCATCCTTTAAAATCGATATGGAACTTTGGAGAGAACCACGAGAATTCCTTATTTATACATCCAGCATATTCTCCGTTGAGAAAAATCTCAAATTTAGGTAGCCAAGTGAGTACCTTTTGTTTAACCACTCCAAGTTCATTGCCATAGGTATCATAAATTCTCAGAAGATGTCCCCAAGCGAGCTCACCTTTTACTGTGTAAACAGTCTCACCTGCTTCGTTATATATATCGTAGCTGTCAAACAACGAAAAAAATCTTTGCTTAAATAACAGTTTCATAATTATCCTCTGTATAAAATCTCGAAAAAATCATTATAGTCGCTTATCTGGTAATCACATAAATCCGACTCAACAAACTCTCCGCTACGGCTAAACAGACAAGTTGTGATGCCTGCGTTTTTGCCACCTTGCATATCGGAAGTCAAGCTGTCTCCTATAATAATAACTCGTGATTTATCAGTAACTTTAAGCTCATTGAAAATATAATCGAAATACGCTTTGTCTGGTTTTGCAAAACCAATCTGCTCACTGATGAAAACTCCGTCAAAGTCGTCTTTGATTTCGCTTCTGGAGAATCGACCTGTCTGAGCTTTGGTAAGTCCATTTGTTGCAAGATAAATCCTGCAATGCTTGTGGAGTTCTTTGACAAACTCTTTAGCACCATCAATCATAAATGTGCTATGAGAAAGGTTGGTAAGATAGCAATCGTTAACCGCAACGCAATCTATACCTTGCACTCCGATTTCTTTAAAAAACTTTTCAAATCTCAGAGTTTTGAGTCGCTCGCGAGTAACTTCTCCCCTCTCTAGCGCTTTCCACATCTGCAAATTGATTTCGCTATATAAAGCAAGACGATCATCTGAATATTTTATGCCAAATGTCTCAAGCATAAGTTTAAACGAATGTGCTTCTGCCTTTTTGAAATCAAAGATAGTTTCATCAGCGTCAAGCAATACTATATCAAAGCGCTTAGTACTTTCATCAAAATTATTCAAAAGGTCTGCCCTCCGTGTCAAATACATCAACCCTTGTTATATCATAATACACTTCAATGTTATACTTCTCATTTAAAGCTTTTACAAGAAGAGTCGGGTTAATATTAGTTGTACTTCCTGCAGGAAGCATCACACGCACAACAACATCGTTATCGGTATCATAATGTTTGGCGTCTTTAAAATACTCTTTGATATCGATTTTCTTGATACCTTTTTTGGTTTTCTTATCCACTAAGATTTCATCGCTATTGAGAGTTTCAACAAGTTTCGAATATAATTCTTCTGTGGAAATTTCATCACATGACAAACGCATCTTGAATTTTGCACTTGCGATAGAACCAGGTTTGCCCTTAGGTTCGGTAACATCAAAAACCTCAATACCGTTTGGAAGGCATTTGTTGAGTTCTTCTTTAATAACCGACAAGCTGAGGTTATCGTCAAGAATACGCATATCCATAGTTTCTTTCTCGCCAGTGAAACCGAGCGACAAAGGTAAAGCGAATGTTATATATGGATGAACATTGAATCCCTCAGTGCGCCACACAGGAAGTCTGCTTTTCACAATAGCACGAATCATCACTCGGTTCAAATCAAGGTGAGAAATATATCTACATTCAAGACGTTTCTTAAACCATACTCTTACATTTTTCAAAGCAGACACCTCCTTTGTGTTTCATAGCACCACAGTTAGAACATTTCTCTCTGCAATTAGGTGTTGTTGTATTTTCATAAGCTTTCTTACATTCATTGATAAGGAAATCCTTGGTTACGGAATAGTCGATGTGATCCCAAGGAAGAATCTCAGTAAACTCACGCTTACGGTTAGCATAGAAATGAGGGTCAATTCCACATTCTTCAAACACTTCAAGCCACTTTTCGAGCGAGAAGCAATCACTCCAACCGTCAAAGTGCATACCCTTTTCACACGCTTTAAGTAAAACAGCGTTGAGCTTTCTGTCACCTCGTGCAAATACAGCTTCCATAAATGAGGTGTCGGCATCGTGATAGTTATATGAAAGTTTTTTCGTTGTAAGGTTCTCACGAACATGAGCCTGCTTCGAATGAATAGTCTCGATGCTGTCCTGTGGCTCCCACTGGAATGGTGTGAATGGTTTTGGAACGAATGATGAAGTGGAAAGAGTAACTCGAACCGATTTGCCCTTTGCACGCTTTTCGCTCTTATAGAACGTGTCAACAACCTTGCGACCAAGGTCAGCGATACCCTTTACATCGTCCATAGTTTCAGTCGGCAGACCAATCATAAAGTAAAGCTTCACTGTGGTATATCCACCATCAAAAGCAACGAGGCAAGTGTCAAGAAGCTCGTCCTCGAGAACATTTTTATTGATAACATCACGCAAACGCTGTGTGCCTGCTTCAGGTGCAAAAGTCAAACCACTTTTACGAACGGACTTAATTTTAGAAAGGATTTCATCAGAAAAGCCATCTACTCGTAAAGACGGAAGTGAAAGACTGACGTTTTCATCAACTGACCACTCGGTAAGCTTTTCAAGGAGTGGCACTATCTTTGTATAGTCGCTTGAGCTCAAACTAGAAAGCGAGATTTCATCATAACCGGTATTACGGCACAACGCGTGGCACTGTTCGTTGATACAATCCACCGACTTCTCACGAACAGGACGATATAAAAATCCTGCCTGACAAAAACGGCAACCACGGATACAACCTCGGAAAATCTCTTCCACAGCTCTATCGTGAACAATCTCAACATTTGGCACAACAAAGTTATCAGGATAGTAAGAATTGTCCATATCCATCATAACTCGTTTTTCGATTTTTTCAGGTACGCCATCACGCTTTGGAGTGAATGATTTTATAGTACCATCATCGTTATATGTAACATCATAAAGAGCTGGAACATACACACCCTTTATCTGTGAAGCAAGATACAAAAACTCTTCTTTTGACTTTCCGTCTTTCTTACACTCACGGAAAAGTTCAATAACCTCGAGGTCAACCTCCTCGCCGTCACCGATAAAGAAGATGTCAACTATATCAGCTATAGGCTCAGGATTGCACGCACAAGGTCCACCTGCTACAACAATATTCTTCAATTGTGTTCGCTCGCTGGATTTAAGTGGAACACGGGCTAGCTTCAGCATATTAAGTACGTTTGTATATGATAGCTCATACTGCAAAGTAAAGCCGATGAAATCAAACTCAGATACAGGGTCCATACTCTCCAGAGCGTACAGAGGAATATCGTTCTTCAACATCTCTTCTTCCATATCAATCCAAGGAGCGAAAACTCGCTCACACCAGATATATGGTTTCTCATTGAAAAGGCTGTATAGAATTTTCATACCCAGATGAGACATACCGATTTCATATGTATCAGGGAAGCAAAACGCAAAACGAACATCAACCTCATCCTTGTTTTTGATAACGGCGTTGAGCTCACCACCAACATATTTGCCAGGTTTCTGCACTTTCAGAAGTATCTTTTCAAGTTTTTCCTTAATCATAATTCCTCCGTTATTTTAGAAAGAGAATCGCTACAAGATATAAAGAAATCAGTAGCAACGAATAGTTGTATCTGCTATAAAAAAGCACCATTACTCCGAACATAAAAATCGGAAGTAAAAAAATAAATGTCAGTAATTTTGAAATGATTCTGACCGTTTCATACGAACACTTTTGGTATAACAGTAAATAAAGAATATATCCGCCATCGAACGTATCGACAGGCAGAAGATTAAAAATAGCAAAAGCTAAATTTGTGTAGCATAAAGACACATCAACAAAGTAAAAAACAATCGCAAAAAGGAAATTAAACATAGGACCCATTAGAGTAATAACAAGGTCACTCTTAAATGTTCTGTCTGTCTTACTTTCAATCACAATATCAAACAGTCGTATATTAATATTTGATACTTCGACTTTTAAGATAATCATAGCAACCAGATGACCAAATTCATGAAGAAAAGCACAAAGAATACAACACAAAAAGCGATATGATGTATCAAGCATCAAGACAACAGTTGTAACCGCTACAGTTAAGAATGAAATTTCAAGTGTGGTGCTAAAAATCTTAATTCTCATATTGAGACGGCGTTGCCTGGTCATCAGTTGAATTGAAATATTCGCTTAGGTCAATGTCCTCAAACTTCTTGTTAGAAACAAGTGTGTTACGCATCTGATTATGATAAAAACGAGAAACCTCATCATACAGATTCGAATCAATCGCCTTTAGAATAAAAATCGAAAAAGCAACGACAAAACATATAAAAAGCTGTATTCCGATAAGAGTGGGAACTCTACTACGCTTTTTCTTTTTTTCAGGTTTTAGCTGTTGTTGTGAAACTGCATCGCCTTCGACATCAATAGGTAAAGTCAACGGTTCATCAAAGCTTTGCCAGTTTTCATCATAAGTTATATCATCAAGTCTGTCTATATTCACACAACCACCTCAGCAAAATATATGCAAAAGGTGGATATTTTAGCACAAGCCTAGCCTGTTTATCACTCTACAGCGTCAAGTCTTTTCAAATCCTTTTTTGCAAGATTGATAAAAAGCAGGATAGCTACAACAAGTGCCACACCCTCAGCAATCGGAAAAGCATACCACAAAACAGAAAGCGAGATATGAGCAAGTAAAAATGCACTTGGTAAAAGCACTACGAGCTGACGCAAAATTGACATACACATACTTTGAACGCCCTTGCCCACTGCCTGAAACATTGTTGAAAAAGAAATACCGATTGCAGCAGGAATAAAGCAAAGGCTGATAAGTTTGAATGCAGGAATACCAAGCTCCAAAGTGAGTTCTTCTGCTTCAAAAAGTGAAAGCAAGAATCCTGAGCCAAACTGGAACAAAATAAATCCAAAGGTCATAATAACAACAGCCACCGCAAGACAGATTTTCAAAGCCTGATACAGACGCTTTTTATTTCGAGCACCGTAGTTATATCCTATAATAGGTGATGTACCCTGAGACAATCCAAACACCGGCATAAACACAAAGCTCTGGAGCTTGAAGTAAATACCAAAAACATTGATATACGCTTCTTTAATATTGATACTCGGTGCAAACGTAGAAATAATCGCATTGATACCGCTGACCATAACTGAGCCGATTGACTGCATAATGATAGCAGGAAAACCAACCATATAGATGTTCTTGAGAACTGTCATTTTAAATTTAAAGTTTCTGAAACTGATTTTGATATCGTGGTCTTTAAAAATAAGCATCGCAACAATAAACAACGCAGAACAAAGCTGACCGATAATTGTTGCTATAGCCGCACCTTTGACCTCAAGTTTTAGAAAAGGACCGACACCATGGATAAACAGCGGGTCAAGAATAATGTTCACAACAGCACCCAGAATCTGAGTAAGCATAGGAATAATCATATTGCCTGTAGCCTGAAGAATCTTCTCACCCATCATAGAAACCATAGCGGCGAGTGAACACATCAGAACCACTTTCAGGTATTCAGTACCATATGTAATGATAGTGTCATTATCTGAAAACAATGTGATAAATGGCTTTGATAAAAAAGCTCCAATACCCAAAAATACAACCCAGGTTACAATAGCAATAACCATACCGTGAGTTGCAGCATCACTGGCTTCATCAAAACGCTTAGCGCCAAGTCTGCGCGCGATAAGTGAATTGACGCCAATACCAGTTCCCACACCAAACGATATAAGTATCATCTGCAACGGATACGCAATTGATACAGCATTAAGTGCCTGAGAACCAATCTGAGACACAAAGATACTGTCGACAACGTTGTAAAGTGCCTGAATAAGCATCGAAAACATCGCTGGTAAAGACATTGACATCAAAAGCGGAAACATCGCTTTGCTTTCCATTTTGTTGATAGATTTAGATTGACTCACTTTAATACTTCCTTACCATTTGAATTTCTGTTTATAATTAACTTAAAAATAATGTACCAAACAACAAAAGACGTAACAACGCCAGAAAAGTCGAGAACAACATCACTAAACTGTGCCGACCTTCCCAAAGAAGTGAGCTGAATAAGCTCATCGACAACAGCTATCAGCAAACCGATAAATGAAGCTGACAATATCTTTACATTCAGTTTCATCATAAACGATTTGACAGTAAGAAAAAGCAAAGTACCAAGCACAAAATACTCAGCAAAATGCGCGCTTTTTCTAACGAAGTGTTCTGTAAGACTAACGTTAATGTGAAGCGAGTGCAAAACAGAATTCAGAAGGTTCAACACAAACGAACTTTGCTCTGAAGATTCAACCGCATCAAACATAGAATTGATGAAAATAAAGGATATCATCGACAATGTTAAAAAGCAGAGAACAACTCTTTTTATGACAATATTTACTCTTGCCACAACACCACTTCCTATCCATTATATATTCTACTAAAAGCGTACTACTATGTCAATTGTCGAAATACCTAAAACAAATGGGTATTGAATTAGTTTATTGTTTAGTGTATAATGTTAAATAGGTAATTTTGTGCAAGTAGACATAATGCACTTTTTCAATGAATACATAAATTTTATATTGCTTTTTTAGTTTTAGTTAAAGGAGAATTTTCGATGAGCACATTTATAAAATATATCTGGATTTTCATTATTTCTATGGTACCGATTATTGAACTCAGGGGTGCTATTCCTGTTGGTGTTGCCTGGGGACTCAACGAGGCTCTTGTTTATGCTATCTGTATCATTGGTAATATGCTCCCTGTTCCGTTCATTTATCTTTTTGCAAAGAAAATGCTCCTTTGGGGTAAGGATAAGAAGTATATCGGCAAATTTTTCACCTTCTGTCTTGAAAAGGGTGAAAAAGGCGGCAAAAAGCTCGAGGAAAAAGCAAGTTCAAAAGGTCTTTTCATCGCGCTAATGCTGTTTGTTGCTATTCCTCTTCCAGGCACTGGTGCTTGGACAGGAACGCTCGCCGCAAGTATGCTCAACTTTGACTTCAAGCGCAGCACACTCGCTGTACTTTTGGGTGTACTTATCGCAGGCGTGCTTGTTGGTCTTGCAAGCATGGGTGTGCTCGGTATTTTCAATTCATTCTTCGGAGTATAATATTCAGATTTCAAAGGGTAGCTTTTTCAAGTTACCCTTTTATAGGTGAAAAATATGGAAAACATAAAGGTATATGCCGCTATTATCGGTGGTGGTGCAAGCGGTCTGATGTGCGCTTGTGTTGCAAGCAGAAAACACCCTGACAAAAAAATAGTCGTTGTTGAAAGAGATAACCGCGTTGGCAAGAAGATTCTTGTCAGCGGTAACTCAAGATGCAATCTTTCTAATCTTAGGGCTAAAGCTGACAATTACTGCACAAGCTTTGAAAATGGTCTTGATTTTCTTTTGGAGAATTATCCACCAAGTAAAGTTATCGACTATTTTGAATCAATCGGTCTTATAACCAAAGCTGACGAAGAAAAACGAGTCTACCCCCTATCTCGCCAATCATCAGCTGTTTTATCAGTACTGAGAAACGAGATTCACAGAAACGGAGTTTGTGAGATTTGCGATACTACTGTTAAAAGTATTGAAAAAACAAAAGATGGATACAAACTTTTGTGTAACGACAAAATTATCTTCGCAAAAAAAGTTGTTATTGCAACTGGTGGCTATAACAACTATGCACAGAAAGTCATAGGTAACACTTTTGAAGTAGCTGAAAGCTTAGGCCATACAACTACAAATCTAAGTCCTAGCCTATCCCCTGTTAAAATCAAAGACAAAAACATAAAGTCCCTCAAAGGTATCCGAGCACAAGGTAAGGTTACAGCTGTTATCGATAACAAAGCTATCAAAAGTGAATACGGTGAAATTCAATTTGGTGCTGACTCACTCTCCGGAATTTGTGTTTTCAATCTTTCAAGAATGATTAACAAAGCTAAAGAGAGTAAAATTATCGTTGAACTTTTGCCGGATTTTTCTTTCACGGAAATAAAAGAGATGTTATTAAAACGCATCAAGCTTATAAAAAACGATAATATACAGGAGCTTTTCACAGGTATGTTTCATAAAAACATTGGTATTGCTCTGCTCAAAGACAGTAAAATCGATACAAATATCACAGCAGATAAACTAAGCAAACAAGATATCAACACACTCGCTCAGACTATCAACAAGTGGACTTTTACATGCTGTAAATCTGCTGATTTCACAACTGCACAAGTCACTAGCGGAGGCGTTAAAGGAAGTGAAATTGATCCTACTACTCTGCAAAGCAGAAAAGCAAAGAATGTGTATCTGTGCGGTGAGGCTATCGATGTTGATGGTGACTGTGGGGGATTCAATCTACAATTTGCTTTTTCATCCGGAATGTGTGTAGGTGAACAATTATGATAAGAATCAATAACGTTAAGCTAAAACTTAACTACACAGACAACGATATCACAAACGCAGTCATCAAGGAACTTCGAACAAGCAGTGAAAACATCAAAGATATCTCACTATTCAAGCGCTCGATTGATGCACGACACAAAAACGACGTGCACTTCATCGCAACATTAGACGTTTTTGTCAATTCAAACGAAGAAAAACTTCTCTCAAAATGTAAATCCAAAAACGCAAGTATAACCGAAGAATACAGCTACACTATCCCTTACACAAAAGATTTATCACAAAGACCTGTTGTTGTAGGCTTCGGTCCTGCGGGTATGTTTTGTGCGTTAATTCTCGCTCAGGCAGGACAACGCCCGATAGTTATTGAGCGTGGTGACGATGTCGACAATAGAGCCAGAAAAGTTGAAAACTTCTGGAACAACGCTGTGCTTGATACAAACTCGAATGTACAGTTTGGCGAGGGTGGTGCAGGAACCTTTTCTGACGGTAAACTCACCACAGGCACCAAGGACAGCAGAGCAAGAAATGTTCTTCTTCAGTTTGTTAAGCACGGTGCACCTGAGGAAATTTTGTACAACGCGAAACCTCATATCGGAACCGATAAACTCAGAACTACTGTAAAGAACATCCGAGAAGAAATCATCGCACTTGGCGGTGAAGTAAGATTCAACACAAAACTTATAGCTATAAATAACAAAAATGGTGTTGTCTCTTCTGTAGTTGTAGAAAACTCAAATGCACAAAAAGATATCATCGAAACCGATAATGTGGTTCTTGCTATCGGACATAGTGCCAGAGATACATTCGAAATGTTAAGAGATATGAGTTTGTTTATGGAACCAAAGCCATTTGCTGTCGGAGCTCGAATCGAACACCTTCAAAGTGAGATAAACAAAGCTCAATATGGAACTTTTGCAAATCACGAGCGTCTCGGTGCCGCTGACTATAAAATGAACATCCGTTCTCAAAATGGACGAGGGGTTTATACTTTCTGTATGTGCCCGGGCGGTATGGTCGTTGCTTCCCAAAGCGAGGAAAACACAGTTGTCACAAACGGAATGAGCAACTTCAAGCGAGATAGTAAAAACTCAAATGCGGCTCTTCTGGTCAATGTTTTTCCGAGCGACTTTCCATCAGATGACGTTCTCGCAGGCGTTGAATTCCAGAGAAAAATCGAAAGAGACGCGTTCGCCTGTGGTGGTGGTGACTATAGTGCTCCGATTCAAAAAGTTGGCGACTTCCTCAAAGATAAAAACTCAACCTCACTTGGAGAAGTTACTCCATCATACAAGCCTTCGGTTAACTTCTGCAAAATGGATAGCTTTTTGCCAAGCTTCATCACCGAAAGTATGCGTGAGGGTATCGTTAAAATGGATAGGAAGCTCAGCGGTTTTTCAAACAGCGAAGCTGTGCTCACAGGACCTGAAACTCGCTCTTCCTCTCCTGTCAGAATTATGCGTGATGAGACTTTACAGAGTGTTTCGCTCAAGGGTCTTTATCCTTGTGGTGAGGGCGCAGGATACGCAGGCGGTATTATTTCTGCCGCTGTTGACGGCATAAAATGTGCTGAACAAATTTTAATAAATGCATAAAAGAACTCCCTGAGATTAAAAACCTCAGGGAGTTTTCGTTTATTCTTCAGTTTTATTTTCATCATTCAAAGCAGTTTCAGGCTTTTTCACCACAGGAGTTTCAAAAGGCTTTCTCTGCTTTTTCTTAGCTTTTTTCACAAGTTTTCTGACAACAAAGAAAATCACAAGTGCAATCAAAGCTATAAAAAGAATCACAGGAAGTGAACCGACTATGAACACAAAAATTTCAACGAGGAAGTTCCAAACAGAAAGACAGCTGTCAATAAAGTCAGTACCAATACGCTCAAAAGTTGTCTGCTTGTGAACAATCGAAGTCTGCTCAACTTCATCAACATCCACAGTAACTGTTGTGTAATCTATAAGATTATCGTATGTTTTGAGCTGAGTTTTGTTGGTTTCAATCTCATAGATAACTTCTGTGAGCATATCACGGATTTTTATTATATCAGCAGTAGTCTTAGCATTTTCAAGCAATTCTTCAAGCGAATCGCGCTCAAGTTCCAAAGCTTTGACTCTGCTTTCAGTATCAACGTACTTGATAGTTACATCTTCTGTATTAACACTCTTATTGGTAACAGTTGAATTCTCACCGATAAAGGTCATAAATTCATCAACCTTATCGCTTGGAATTCTGAAAACATAGCTAGCGTTACGATAGCTTACAGATTCGTATGTATTACCATAAACGTCTGAACTCTCGATATATCCGCCAAGTGACAGTGCTCTCTCTTCAAGAGAATTTGTGAGACTCTCAAACTCCTTGGTCTGGACACTATAGTAGATTGTCTCGATTATCTTACGACCCTCAGACACTGACTTTTTGTTATTTTGAGAGGACTCATCCATACTATACCCAAGTTCTTCTTTTGAGCCAAAAGAAGAACTGCCATTATTAGTAACGCCATCATCAGCATAACTATCATAAGTACCTGAACAATCAAAATCAGACTTCCAATCTATCTCTTCTGATTTCGAACCACATCCGACAAGTGATACAACCAAAAGGATGACCATAACCAAACATAAAACTTTAGCAAACATATTTTTCTTCATATAGAATACCTCCTGATGAGCTTTCAGACTTCTATAACTTCTCCCAAGTGCACTGAATAAATCAACGCTTCTTTCACCTTATAGTCAGTACATTTTTCCATAGCATCGCGATAAATTTCAAGCTGAGTATGATACAAGGAAAATAGTTTATCAGCGCTTTTCACCTTGTCTGTTTTGTAATCAACGATAACAAGTTCGCCGTTCTCGACAAAAGCAAGATCAACAGCACCTTGGAGTATAACTTTCTCATTTCTCAGATTCTCAGGTAGTTTATCATCCACAAGAGAAGCATCCACTTCAACTGTAAAGCGAAATTCTTTATACACTTTTTCACTACTAAGGCATCTTTGCACAAGATTTGAGTTAATAAAAGCTGAAGCCTTATTAATATCAATAGACTGAGCTTGTAGCTGTGAGATATAGCCTTCAGCCACAAGTCTATCTATCTCATCAGTAATACTACCCAAAGCTTTTGAAAAGTCACAAAATTCCATAAATTCGTGCAAAGCTGTTCCGGCACCCGCTGCACTAAGAGCCTTGTCGTTCATAAAAGCAGGAGTATCAAGTATCCTGTCAAAGTCGTAACTACTAAGCTTGTGAGCCAGCTCAGACGCCGCAATTTTAGACGGAAGTTTTGATAATGCAGACCTCTCATAAACAAATGAATTTCGCTCTCTTAGAACATCAACAACCGTATTGTCTTCTTCAAATTCTGATTCTTTGATAAAATCAATATCAGATTCATCGTAATCTTCGCTTGTATTCAACAAAACAACTTCAGCTTTAAATTTAAAATCAGCATTATAATCAGGAGTAATATCACAATTGGAAATTTCGCGCAAACTTTCGCAATCAGGATGAAGCAAAGCACACATAGTGAGCCACTCACTTAAATGCGAACAACTACGCACCGCAAATGGTAAAACAGGACCGTTGTCAACCAGATTCGAAGCAACTTTCGAAAGATAGGTATCAAGCTTTTTATGGCTAGACAATAAAATCAATTTTTGCTTTGCTCTTGTCATCGCTACATATAAAACTCGCAACTCCTCACTCATCTCATCACGTTTCTTTGACAAAGCGAGAGCTTTCCTCGGCATCGTGTTGAATGTTGCATTAAGCTCATCATCCTTGCGTTTTACCGCTATACCGAGTTTGGAGTGAAGCAAAACGTTATCGGTTGAATCAGACACAAATTTTTTCGAGGTGTTTGCAATAAAACAAACAGGAAACTCAAGACCTTTGCTCGCGTGAATACTCATAACATGAACTGCATTTGCGTTAGCAGCAGAAAGGTCAGCCGCCCCCGCTATATCACTCTTGTTACTTTTAAGTCGTGATAAATATGATACAAAACGTGAAAGTCCTTTTCCTGCACCCTGCTCAAAACTCTTAGCGTATTCTTTGAGGAGTCTGAGATTGTTGACAGCCAAATCACCCTCAGGCAAGGATGAAACAATCGACGGATAAGCCGTTCTCTCATAAATAACAGTAAGCAAATCATGAACCGAACAAGTAACACTCAAATCGCGGTAATATTTCAATTCATCAACAAAGTTAAGACATTTCTTATCATTTTGCTGAGCCATTTTCAGTACAGCTGAATAAAGTGACGAATATCTAGATTCAAGCCTTATAGCGGTCATATCATCAGCACAAAAGCCGAATATCGGGCTCATCATAACAGAAAGCAGCTCAATATCCAAAGCAGGATTATCAATAACACTCAGGAAGTTGGTCATTATCATAATTTCGAATGCATTCAGGAAACTATAACTGCTGTTTGAATACGAAGGGACGCCCAGTGCATTCAGAGTATCAACATAAATCGGAGCTTGCTTGTTCGCATTTCTCATCAAAACAGCAAAATCACCGAAAGTAGCGTTTCTGTAGCTATCCCCATCTTTAACCTGATATCCTTCATTTATCATTTTGTGGATAGTTTCAGCGATGAATTTCGCTTCTTCTACACTCTCATCAGGTTCAGAAAGTTTAGACATATCAAGAAGATAGTACTCAGAGCAGAGTTCATCCTCTGACTCATACTTTGCGCCACACTTGAGAGTTTCAGTTTCATCATACACAATATCGCCAACAGACTCAGACATAAGCTTTTCAAAAAAGAAGTTGACGATTTTTGTGACTCCTTTAATACTTCTAAAATTCATATCAAGGAAAATTTTAGCAGGAAACTCACTATCTTTTTCGCTGTAAACAACAGAATTATTCTTGCGTTTGATAAACAATTCGGGCTCCGCCTGACGGAAACCATAGATGCTCTGTTTGACATCACCAACAAAAAAGAGATTTGAACTGTTTTTGCTCAAGGCTGTGAAAATCAAATCCTGAGCTTCGTTTGCATCCTGATACTCGTCAATCATGATCTGGTCAAATCTGTCTGATAGCACCTTGGCAATTTCAGTTAGCTTTCCTGTTTTTTCATCAACCAGAAGCTTAATTGTCCAGTGTTCAAGATCGGGATAATCGGCTATTTTTTTTGAGGCTTTGAGTTTCTGATAATTTTGTGAAAAACTACGAACACAGTTGAAAATCTGGCTTGAAATCACAAACAGGTCGGCTATTTCAATTTTACAACTTTGTGTATCAAAATCAAACAGCTCAGTGAGTTTCAAGACAATATCCTTGAACTGTGAACGGTTGTTCTGAACCTTGATTTTAATCGGATTATCCTTATAGCCTTTTATAGTTGGGAATCGTCCTGACTCAAAAGTCCTCAGAGCATTTGTTATCGACTCTGATTTATGACAAGAAAGAGCTTCTTTCAATAGATTCAAAAACTGTGAATCTCGCTCAAGCATTGGAGTCAACGCGCTGTGCAAAGTTTCGTCATAACTTATCGCCTTGAATGACTCCTCAATATTATGCGAAAGAAAGCTCACAGCTTCCTCAAGATAATCAACTAGAATTTTGCCCCATACAGTATCAGAAACATCATCAAAATCAGAAAAGGTACCAAGCTTTTCATCAATCCACAAATCAGGATACGGATGAGAACGCAAAAATGTATGGATTTTCAGAATATTATCGCATAAGAGGGAGTCGTCCTTCACGCTACCGAACGCTTCGACGAGCCTGAAAAAGTCAGGTTCGCCCTGAGCATACATAGAGTCAAGAGTGAGTTTCAACGCATCTCTTTTGATAAGCATAAGTTCGCTTTCGTCGGCTATTCTGAAGTTACGTTCAATATCAAGAACATAGAAGAACTCTTTGACAATAGAGGAGCAAAAACTATCGATAGTCGAAATGCAAGCTTTGTTGAGAAGAGTTTGCTGTCGCAGAAGAGCTTTATTGAAAGGGTCCGCTGAAATCAACTCGGACAGTTTGCTGTGGAGTCGCTCTTTGAGCTCTGCAGCTGCTGCTCGGGTATATGTTACAACAAGAATTCTGTCAGCATCCACAGGATGCTCACTGTCAGTTATCATAGAAACTACTCGCTCAACCAGAACTGCGGTTTTTCCCGAACCTGCTGCGGCTGATACTATAATAGAACCGCCTTGTGCATTTATAGCCTGCTTTTGGGCATCGGTCCAATTACGCTTCATTTTGCTCCTCCTCTCCTTTGAGTATTGTATACACTACATCCTTACTTAGTTTCTCGATATTTCTGCACTCGTCGTTCTCTTTATAAGAACACACGCTCATATATGGACACCATGCACAGGCATCGTATGAGCCTTTTGCAGGTACAGCAGAAACATCACCTTCGCAAAGAGAAATAGCCATCTGTGATACTATCTTGTCAACCTGAGCAAAAAGCGAACCAAATTGCTCCAAAGTCGCTAAGCTCTGGCTTCGGTCAACAAACTCATCATTCTTGATGGATACTGGGATATATTCGCCCTTAGCTTCTTTTTCCATTCCTTTGACAACATCAACATCTTCAAGAATTATACCGTGCATCTTTGATTCTTTTGAAGCTTCCGAAATCGCTTTGTTTATATCTTTCTTTGAATTTACTTTTACAACAGGTGACACCGCAGGAACATACAACACGCCTGCTGGTGTAACTTCGCCATATCGCAATTTAGAACTGCTGTTTATGACAGACATATATATAAGCATCTGTAAATTTATTCCGTACAGAACATCAGACAGATTATACTTTTTCGTGCCTGTTTTGTAATCCACAACACGAACATATTTCTTACCGTTTTCTTCCATGATATCGACACGGTCAACGCTACCTCGGATAGTAACAGTAATCTCATCATTCACCTTTAATTTATAGTGCGGGATATCATCTCCGATTGAAAGTTCAAAATCTACAGGTCTGAACTTTGACTGAGCAAACTCAAGAACAATGTGTTCAATGATTTTCACAGCTGTATTCTTCATACGATAATACAAGTATAAAAATCTTTTGGTTTTGTCAGCCTTACCACCTAAGTGTTTCTCAATATATTCTTCCAGAAGTGCTGAGACTTCATATTCTATCAAGTCTTTTGAGATAATACTGAAATCATCACTCTTATGCCTACTTATAAACTCTTCAAAAACATAGTGCATCAGAGTACCGTATTCAAGCGAGTCAATCTTCGCTTGTCTGCGCTCTTTCACTCTCAGACCATACTTGCAGAAATACTCAAACTTACACAGATGAAAACTTTCCACCTGAGATGCAGACAGCATCATAGAAGTTGAGAAAAGCTTTTTAGAAAGCTCTGAATCTGTAATTTTTATAGGTTCTTTACAAAGAGCTCTGTTTATCGCAGATAAAGTTGAACTATACTTTTCATTTTCAAAAAAATATCTCGACAGCGCTTTTATATCAGGATCAGGCGAATTGAAACGCTTTACAAAATACTCAAAAGCTGACTGTTCACTATAAAGCGAATCAAACACATCACAGTCGTGACTGCTATAAACTCTGATTGCTCTGAAGGTGGTTTGTAACTCGCTTATAATGGCAGAACTAGAACGTTTTTCTCCACTTAAAGTAAAGTTATAGTATGAAACAAAAAGCTTTTCTGACGCACTACTGAGCGCCTTATAAGCAAGGAACTTTTCGGTTGGAATGAGTTCTTTCACGGAATCGCTCATCTCAATACCGAAGCTTAAAAGCAGGTCGCGTTCGCTATCCGAAAACACACCAGATTCAACAGGGTTATGTGGAAATTCACCTTCAATAGCGCCTATTATGAAAACAGCTTTTTTACTTTCAAGGAGTGAACGGTCTGCACAAGCAACATCAACCTGATCTATCGAACGAGGGATAAACGCCATATCTGTGTTAGCAAAATTAATATGTAACAATTCAGAAAAACGTTTAGCGCTGATTTTATAGTCACCAATAACACTGACCATCTTATCCAGAATCGCAACAAAAACGTTATATAATCTAACTTGTTCGTTGCTAAGTTCAATCTCATTATCTTTCTGTAGTCTGTCACAAAGTTTTAGCAGATTATCTTTACAATTCAAACGTTCCAAAAGCTTCATCAATGCTTTTGAAATTTCCAGCGATGTCGCATCTTTTGTGTCAAAATAGAACTTTCTCAAAGGCTCAACAACAAGCTGTCTTGTACTCTCAATTCTTGATAATAATTCCTTATCGGATGAGCTCATTTCGTCAGCAAATCCACGAGGATGTGCAGTAAACTCTTCAAAGAGACTATTGCCGCTGAGCTCCCAAATAAACAGGTAGTTTTCAAACTCAGCTATATCTTCAACACTTGCATTGGTCAAACCCGTTTTCAAAACAGAAAGCACATCTTCTTTATCAAAGCCACCTGACACAACATCAAAGCATGACATAATCAGCTTGATAAGTGGTTTTGAATCGATATCCTGAGGCTTATCCATAAAGTAGTTTATATCATACTTTAAAAGAGCTGTATCAAGTACACCAATATACTTGTCACTTTGACGTGTGACAATAGCAATATCTGAATACTCATAACCATTTTCAATGACGAGCTTTTTAATATTACGCGCTACAAAATCAGCTTCATCATATATACTCTTTGCTTCATAAACTGTTAGGGCTTCACCGCTGTAATCAGACTCTTCCTTATTGATTCTGAAGACATTCTGCTCAACAGCCAAAAGCTCATCAGAGTTAAAACGAGTGTTTTCACATAATAAAACAGGAGAAGATACCTTGATATCGTTGTTATTAGCAATACGCACAAGTCGCTTCTTGGTACGATCAGAAACGAAAAACACATCACCATTTGCACCGTCACAGTTATCAGTTGTAAGTGCAACATACATATTCTTGCTCTGTTTCATCAGCTCTTCGATAACAGCATACTCCTGTGATGTGAAGCCATAGAAAGAATCAACAGCTATCGTATAATCTGAGAATAACTTTTCAGCTTTTAACACATCACAAACCTTGGTTAAACTATCAAGTGGGTCAAGGTAGCTTTTCGATAAAATAGCATCGTATGTATCATACAAAAGTGCAGTTTCATACAGCTTTTTTGACAAAGTTTCGTCTTCAACCTGAGATGCTACTTCGAAAAGCTGTGATGATGTTATCGCACACTTTTTATATTCTTTTACAGAATTAAGCATCGATTCTGAAAGGTCAGTTGATGTTGCTCGTTTTGAAAACAACTCGAGTTTGTCGCTCATTTGTTCAACCGCTACATTCATCACGACATTTCGTATTCCTTCATCTGCAAAACTCAAAAAACGGTTTCCGCTTTTCTCGAAAACATAATCGCACATACGGGAAAATCCGAGAACTTGAATATTGCGGCACAGCTTCGGTCCAAGCTTTTTCAGAAAAGCTTTTTCGGTACTAAACGAAGCCTGATCAGGCACAAGGAAAAGCAGCTTATCTTCCCCTTTTTTTGCAAGCTCACACATAAGGTCATAGAGATATTCAGTTTTTGAGCACCCTGCAGTGCCAATTACAAAAGAAAGCATAGTATTCTCCAATATTCCAATATATTTATTATCTGTATCTTAACATATGGTTTGACCAATAAATAGGACTCATTCAAAATAAGAGCTTATTTTCTCAAAGTACTCGACAACTTTGAATTTAAAAACATAATCATTCTCGGTGATAAGCTCATACTCATCCTCTGAAAGGTTTTCTTTCATCGACATATCCGTCGCACTTCCAACACAAAGAGTCGGAAACATAACACAAAAATAGTTCTGACCAACACCCTCACCTATTTCAACAAGCAAGGTATCATACACACCCGCAGGCATAGTAAAATCTTCATAGTATCTTGTGTCAAAACGCTCACTCAGGATACTCGCTTTGACATCATAATCATAGCCGTTAGATGTAACTACTTTTTCCGCTACTTCTTCAATTAGTGTAAGGTTATCCCTTGTGATATCAATAGCCTGTTCTTTTGATGTTACTTCATTATATAATGGTGAAATTTCATCAAGAATCTTATCACGCACCATCAACTTCAAATTCTGGTCGAGTTCGCTATCAGAATTCGCACGTATATGTATACGAAAAATATCATTTTCAAGTTCGCTACAAGTAGACTCTAGTGACATAAATGAGAACATAACTGAAATCAGAGTACATGACACGAGTATCTTCATAAATATTTTCATATAAAAAAACCTGCCTTTCAAGTTAACTTGAGTATAGGCAAGTTTTCAAATTTTATACAATTTTACAGCCGTGTGCAATAGGAGCGCACAAATGAAGCTCTCCGAAATCAGAGCCCATTTTCTCCATACACTTAGTCGCTTTTTTCTCATCAAGAAAAATACCGAACACGGCAGAGCCCGAGCCACTCATACAAGCACCGAGCGCTTTGTTTTTGAGCATAACACTCTTTATAGCGTTAATCTCAGGGAGTTTCATCACAGCTTCAAACTCGTTATAAAGGCACTGCGAAACACCTCTGAGGTTACGCTTACATACCATCTTCACAACTTCATCTGTGACTAAAAATCCTTTTGATGGCTTGCTGTCAGCAAGCTCGTACGCTTTTGCTGTTGATACATTGACATCAGGTTTGCAAATAAGGAGAGTGCACTTAGTAAGTGATGGGAGCGACGACAGAGTTGTTCCTGTTCCCTTTGCAAGCACAGTTCCACCCATAAGGCAGAACGGCACATCAGCGCCGACTCTAGCTCCTATTTCGCACATCTGCTCAAGTGTCAGATGCTGATCGAAAATTCGATTGAGCGCAAGAATAACAGCAGCGCCGTCTGTGCTGCCACCAGCTAAACCCGCCTGTGACGGAATATTTTTCACTATATCAATCGAAATTTTCTTAGGCTCAATATCACAATATTTGAAAAATGCCTTCGCTGACTTACAAACGATGTTTGAATCATCGGTAGGAATCCCTTCTTTGTCACAAGTGACAAAGATATCACGCTCTACAGACTCATCAACTTCATCGCTTACTGTGACAATATCATACAAAGATACAGCCTGCATAACCATCGCTACATCGTGGTAACCGTCAGGTCTTTTAGAGACTATGTCAAGTGATAAATTAATCTTAGCAGGTGCATAAACTTTTAACTGCATATTAAAGCTCCCCTAAAAACTCCTCTATAAGAGTAAGTGCTTTTTTGAGATGTTTGAGTGAATACGAATAAGAAAGTCTCACATAACCCTCACCGCAATCACCGAATGCCGAACCAGGCACCAAGGCAACGTGCTTTGAGTGGAGAAGCTTAGTGCAAAATTCTTCAGAAGTGAGACCTGTGGATTTTATACATGGGAAACAATAAAAAGCTCCCTTAGGTTCAAAACAGGTAAGTCCCATTTTGTTCAGGCTTCCGACAACAAGACGACGACGCATATCATACTGGTCACGCATATACGCTATATCATCATCACCATTTTTCAGGGCTTCTATTGCTGCATACTGAGCAGTAGTCGGAGCAGACATAATACAAAACTGATGAAGCTTTGTCATCATAGCAACAATTTCTTTAGGACCACAAGCAAAACCAAGTCGCCAGCCTGTCATAGCGAAACTCTTAGAAAATCCGTTGATGACAACAGTACGCTCTTTCATTCCCTCAATTGTAGCGATAGAAACGTGAGTTTTTCCGCCATATGTAAGCTCAGCGTAAATTTCATCGGAAAGCACCATCAAATCGTGCTCGATAACAAGTTTTGCGATCTTCTCAAGATCCTCGATTTCCATAATTGCACCTGTCGGGTTATTAGGGAAAGGCAGGATAAGAAGTTTTGTTTTATCAGTAATTTTATCTTCGATATCTTTAGCTGTGAGGCGGAAGTTATTCTCCATCGTTGTTTCGATAATAACAGGAGTAGCTCCAGCCATAATTGTAAGAGGTTCGTAACACACAAAAGATGGCTGAGGAATCAACACCTCGTCACCTTTGTCAACTAAGCAACGAATAGCAACATCGATAGCTTCACTACCGCCTACTGTTACAACTACTTCAGTTTTAGCATCGTATGTAAGATTGCACTTACGTTCCATGTAATTGCTGATTTCCTGACACAATTCACCAAAACCGCGATTAGGAGTGTACCATGTGCGACCTCGCTCAAGTGAGTCTATACCAGCTTTGCGGATGTGCCACGGAGTTTTGAAGTCAGGCTCACCCACCGACAGCGAGATAACATTCTCCATTTCATTAACAATATCAAAGAATTTTCTGATACCCGAAGGTTTGACATTCTTGATATTATCATTAATTTTATTGCTATAATCCATTAAACAACCATTTCCCTTCCGTCGGTTGGCTCTTCAACATCAACAAGTGCAACAGAGCCCTCCTTGTATCTTTTGAGCATAAAGTGTGTCGCTGTCGACACAATGCCCTCAAGTGCAGAAAGCTTTCTTGCAACGAAAGACGAAATATCCTGAATAGTGTCGCCTTTGACAACAAGTGCCAAATCATAGCCTCCAGCCATGAGGTAAACAGAAGAAACCTCATCAAACATCATAACTTTTTCAGCTATTTCATCGAAACCCTTTTCTTTCTGAGGAGTTACCTTGAGCTCGATAATAGCCATAACACCAGCATCAGGTACATTTTCCCAGTTTACCATAGCCTGATAACCTCGGATTACACCAGTATCTTCATATTCCTTAATCTGCGCTTTTATGTAATCCTCAGGCTCGTCGAGCATAAGCGCGAGCTGAGCTGTTGTATAAGCAGAATTTTCGCTTAATATTTTCAATAGTTTATCCATAATTTACCTCCATTAAGTAGCTTGCAACAACAGTTCTTCAGTTGTGCAAACACAACTAAGACACAATGCTGTTGATAAGGCAAGCATTTCATATTTATCATCATTGATGTTGAGTTCCAAAGTTTCACTTGAACTCTTGAATACTCTAGAGACACAAGCGATAACAGTGTTGCTGACATCAAGAATATCGTATGAATTGTTGAATACATCTCCCCTGATGTGAACATTCACGCCATGATAAGAGACGGCAAATTTATCCCTTGTCTGAGTAATAATAACGTGAAAACTCATCTCTTTAGTGACAACAAAACTTGAGCGAATCGGACCAAGCTGAGTTGTCCTTAGCTTTGACACACAACTATCCCCCTGCAAAATGTAGGTGCGTTCGACAGAAGCAGTCCGCTTCCCTTCGATTTTATATCGCTGTTCACCCAAATTATCAAAAACATTGTATCTTGATTGCACATCAGATTTGTCGCGTTTGAGATAAAGTTTCACATATATCACCCAAGCTATTATTGACAAAAAAGTGAATTATAATTCATTGATACGGTCAAGCCACATACTCACCTGAGCATCACTCGGCATAGAAAGTCCTCCTCGAGGTGAGAGGGATACATCTCCTACGCTTACACCGTCAGGCATACATGAACGCTTGAACTGCTGAGTGAAGAAACGCAGGAAGAATTTGTGTAAAAATTTCTTGATAGTATATCTATCATAGTCGCCCTCAAAAGTTTTAAGCGCAATATAGAAAAGCTTTTCAGGAGAGTAGTTGTATTTTACAAAACAATACAAAAAGAAATCGTGGAGCTCATAAGGTCCAAGAACTTCCTCGGTAATCTGAGAGATATCACCGTTTTTATCAGGTGGCAAAAGTTCAGGTGAAACAGGTGTATCAAGGATATCACAAAGCACTCGTGACGCTTCCCCGCCCACACAGTCGGCTTCGAATTTTACAAGACATCTGACCATCGTTTTCGGAATAGACGCGTTGACTGCATACATAGACATATGGTCACCGTTATATGTTGCCCAACCAAGTGCCAATTCTGACATATCTCCTGTACCTACAACGAGAGCGTTGTGCTTATTAGCTAAATCCATCAACACAGTGGTCCTCATTCTGGCCTGTGAGTTCTCATAGGTTGCATTGAGCTCATTTTCATCGTGACCAATATCAGAAAAATGCTGTCTTACTGCATTTGAAATATTAATCTCTTTGAAGTCAGCTGAGTAAACCTCACACAAACGCTGAGCGTTAGATTTAGTGCGTGCAGTAGTTCCGAAACAAGGCATAGATACAGCGTGAAGTTTGGTTCTGTCAAGTCCAAGAATATCAAGCGCTTTAATACAAGCTATAAGTGCCAAAGTGCTGTCGAGTCCACCTGAAACACCAAGCACAAGATCTTTAATACCAGCATTCTTCATACGGGTAGCAAGTCCCAAAGCCTGCATTTTGATGATGTCTTTACACTTTTCGTCTAGCTTAGCTTTTGTATCAGGAATAAATGGATACTTTGAATATTTTCTCTTGAGTCTTGTTTGTCTAAACACAACATCAAACTCAATATCAATAAAATCATCACAAGTACCAAAATCGTTATAGTAAGGATTATTTCTACGCTCGTGAGCAAGTTTGTAGACATCTACATCAGCGTACGTAATATTTTCAAAGAAACCTTCACTTTGGTTAAGAATCACATCATTCTCTGTTATGAGATTAGTTCCCGAATAAACCGCATCAGTTGTGCTCTCGCCTACTCCTGCACAAGCTCTAAGATATGCGCACGAAAGGCGTGAACTGGTTGCGAGTATTGTATTGCGAAGTTTATCGGTCACATCAACATTATGAGGTGAAGCGGTTGGATTAGCGATAATCATAGCTTTGCCATTTAAAACGAGATTCTGTGAAACCGGATAAGGAGTCAGCACATCATCTCCTATTTCAACCGCAAATCTAAACTCCCTGAGAGCTTTGCAGGTGAATGTGAGTTTAGAAGATAGTCTTGCTTTTTGACCGGCAAAAGTGATTTCCTTATCAACGTCTTTACCGGATTTGAAATATCTCAACTCGTTATTAATACCAATAACAGATAAATTGACCTTTGGAACAATACCGAGTATCTCGCCATTATATATAACACAAGCACAATTATATAACGCATCATCAACCGCTACTGGCGTACCGATTATAAAAACGCTGTTGTATGAACGGGTCTTCTGGAGAATAAATGACACAGCACTTTCAGCTTGCTGTATCAGAAATCTATGCTTAAAAAGGTCACCACAAGTACTGCCTGTAACACAAAGTTCAGGAAACACAACAAGTGATGCTCCTTTTTGAGCAGCGAACGAAAGTTGAGAAACAATTTGCTCACTATTATAAACACAGTCTGCGACCTTGATATCAGGTGTTGCACACGCAGTTTTCACAAATCCGTAATTCATAAAAGTCCCTCCATAAAAAATATCCATAACTACAGTTATGGATATTATAACCTATTTTTTGTTTTTTTACAAGTGTATCACTTGATTTTATATAAGCTGAAACATCAAATAAGCGAGCGCTTTATTTTCTTTGATAAAAGATATATTCCCTCTTTGTAATCAGGTTCATATTTACATAAGAAGCAGCTCATATATCCCATCACAAGCCAGAAAAACAGCACTGTGAATGACACATCATAAAGCAACGCTTTCTCAAAGAAAGCGTACACAAGATATGCACAAAGGAAAGCGTACATACAAGGCAGAATACTTTCTTTCAGGTTTTTATCCTTGAATACGTGGATAGTTATGTGCTTTGCAAATCTGAGCCCGAATATTGAAAACAAAAGAAAACCAATCAAACCTGAACACACAAGGATAGTTGCATAGCCGTTGTGAAAATCCGTCGCAAAAATAGACAACGATTCACCATATATATCAGAAAAGGCAATTCCGTTATCAAATTTAGACTCACCATATTCATACACATTTCCCTTGCCAATACCAAACAGTGGGAAATCCGAAAACAGCGATGCAGCCTGACGCCAGAGCTTGAAACGTCCGCTATCAAGATTCTTATTGATATGGCTGAAAGTTATACGCTCCGTTGCAGAAAAGATATCCTCTTCTCCCTCTTGCTTTGCTGAACTAGAAACAACTTCAGCAGTCTCCAGAATCTGGGTAAACCCTGCCTGACAAAAATATCTCACAAAAAATGCACCGCAAACTATAAATACACCTACCAAAACACAAGATACAAATTTTGTGACAAGCTGTTTTTTACTGTACTCATGTTCAGCACCGAACATTTTATAAAGTGCAAAAAAGATAACATAAAATATCAATAGAACTATAGCTCCGTTTGAGTCACATAAAAACAGAGACATTCCGTTAATCGCCATGGAACTTCCAAGCCAGATTCGTGAAACTCGCTCTTCTCCTGACAACTCGATAAAATTAGTTTTTGTGAGCATATGAACACAAAACAATCCAACAACCGATACAAACCCAAGAATATTCGGATTAGAATAAATTCCCGTAAATCTGTTTTCATAAATGATAAACTTAATCGACATAACCTCAAAGCTGATGCCAGCCATAAGGCACGCAAGTCCAATAACACCAACAATAGTTGTAGTATATACAACAAATCTGCTGATAATATAAAACTCTTTCCTGAAATTCAAGTGCTTTTCACTATGTAACGAATAAAAAATAAAAAAGCATATAGCTATATGAAGCTGAATCACTACATTAAATACGAAGTTATTCTTAATATGAATGATAGCAGTGACAGTTGAAAACAACATAAAAGCTAAAAGCCAGATACCAAAACGGGTGTTAGAAAACACCCTGCGTTTGTTCTCGTTATAAAACAGTAGAAATACGCCCCATAAAAAGAGTAAAATCAAAGAAGCGTAAGCTGGAACCTGAATAAACGAAACGTTACAGAAAAACAAGCAGATAATATAACACCTTCTGAATAAAGAGGTGTCTGTCAGCGCAGTTCTCAGTTTATCCATTTTCTCACTCCTTTGATTAATTTGATTTTATTTTATAACCTCAATAACAGTTTTAAACATCAGCGCGATGTCCTTAATAAAGCTGAAATCTTCGATATATTCAAGATTATATTTCATTTTTTCAGGTAAGATTGTGTTGACATAAACATCATCAACCTGTGAAACATTGCTTATCTCACCAATAATCTCATCCTCATCTTTATACTTTATACTAGCGAGAGATGTGATACCAGCCGGTGTAAGCAAGGTTGCATACATTTTGTCGCTATATCTATCGACATATTTCTGCACCTCAGGACGAGTACCAACAATACTCATCTTTCCTGATAAAACGTGGAAAACTTGCGGAAGCTCATCAAGTCTGAATTTTCGAAGAATCTTACCGATACCTGTGATTCTGCTGTCGTTTTGAGAAGTGACAAGTGCACCCATTTTGTCAGCTCCGACAGTCATACTGCGAAACTTCCAGATTTTGAATACTTTCCCGTATTTTGTGACGCGCTGCTGCTTGTATAAAACAGGACCCTTTGACGAACACTTAATGCACAAGGCGATAACAAGCATCGGAATCAAAAGAACAATTGTCAACAACAGTGCCAAAACAAAGTCCATCACTCGCTTGAGCATCAGGCTAAAACGCTTTTTATAAAGTATATCATAGTAAACTTTCACTTCTTCGTTTTGAAACTTTTCAGGTAATTTATCAAAAGGTTTGAGTATCATTTATACCTCCAAAACATCTTCGCACAAATATATATTCTATAGTATTATACTACACAGCTCTCTTATTTTCAACTCAAATCGAAAAATAGAAAATGATAGTATATGTTAAAGAAAATTCTACAGTTTTGTCAAAATATTGTGAGCGTATTACCTTGACTAAAATACATATACGCTGTAAAATTAACATATAAAATAAAGGAGACTTATTATGGATAAAGATTTTGTAGCTGATCTCATAACCTTAGTTGATGAGAATAATGTTGAACACAATTTCGAGATTCTTGATACTCTCGAAAATGAAAAGGGTCTTTTTTATGCCCTTTACCCTGTTTTTGATGATGCTAACGAAGCTGTCAGTGATGACGGCGAATACTATATTATGGAAGTTATCGAAGAAGATGGCGAAGAACAGCTCGCTGAAGTTGACGACGATGATCTTCTTGATGAATTAGCTGAGATATTCGAAAAGCGTTTTGAGGAGCTTTTCAACGAGGATTGATTCATTTGTCCTGCCTGATTCGCGAATCAGTGAAAATAACCCTACAACCTTTAAATCGGGAGTTTTACTCCGCAAGCGGTGTGCAGACCTCCCCGTCAGGGACGAAGGGAGCCTTAAGTTTGCGGGTGGACACCCACCTGTCATATTAGTAGGCAGGTTATGCGTAGCTGATACGGTCAGGCGGGATTTACTATTTTTATTTGGAGTATAATATGAAAATTTCTGTTTTAGGTTGTGGCCGTTGGGGTAGCTGTATTGCTTGGTACTTAGACAAAATCGGCCACGATGTTATTTCTTGCGGACTTGAAAACGCGCCGGAACTCATACAGCTCAGAGATACACATAAAAACGACTATCTTACATATCCTGAGTCTATCGAAGTTACATCGGATTTAGAGAAAGCAGTAGCACATGCTGAGACTATCATCATTTCTATTTCATCTCAGTATCTGCGTTCATATATAGAGGATATCTCAAAATATCCGCTTGAAGGAAAAAACATCGTTCTTTGTATGAAGGGTGTTGAAGTTGACACTGGTTGCAGGCTCAGCGAAGTTGTGTCTGCTTTTGTTGATGAGAGCAAAACTCCTATCGCTGTCTGGGTTGGTCCTGGTCATCCACAAGACTATGTCAAGGGTATTCCAAACTGTATGGTTATTGACTCCGACAATGAAGAAGTCAAGAAATATCTTGTTGATGAATTTTCTTCTGAACTTATCAGATTTTATATCGGCACCGACCTTATCGGTAGTGAAATCGGTGCAGCCGCTAAAAATGTTATCGGTATCGCAGCAGGTATGCTCGATGGCGTTAACTACACCTCACTCAAAGGTGCCCTGATGGCTCGTGCAACACACGAGATAAGCAGACTCATCGCAGCTATGGGTGGCAACGAACTTTCTGCTTATGGTCTTTGTCATCTTGGTGACTATGAAGCGACCCTCTTCTCCCCATGGAGTCACAATCGTCGTTACGGCGAAAGTTATGCTAAAGGTGAGAAATTCGAAAAACTTGCTGAGGGTGTTATGACTTCAAAGGCACTTTACAAACTCAGTAAAGAATACAACGTCGAAATGCCAATCACCAGAGCCATCTATCGAATTCTTTTTGAAAAAAAAGATTTCAAAGTTGAGCTTTCGAGGTTATTTGAGCGCTCTGTTAAAGAGGAATTCTAAATTTTATTTATACGCAAAAAACACCGTGTGGAAATCCACACGGTGTAATTTTTTGTGTTCGCAACTAATTAGTACATACCACCCATATCAGGTGCAGCAGGCATAGCAGGAACAGGCTCCTTGATATCAGCAACGAGTGACTCTGTTGTGAGTACCATTGAAGCAACTGAAGCTGCGTGCTGTAAAGCAGAACGAGTAACCTTTGTTGGGTCAACGATACCTGCCTCAATCATATCTGTATACTCTTCTGTAAGAGCGTTGAAACCAAAGCCTACCTTGTCAGCCTTCTTGATGTTCTCAACGATAACTGAGCCCTCAAGACCTGCGTTTGAAGCAATCTGCTTGATTGGAGCCTCAAGAACCTTGAGGACAATCTGCATACCTGTTTTAACATCGCCTGTAGCTGTTTCGATGAGCTTCTCAACAGCAGAAGTAGCGTTAACAAGAGCTACGCCACCACCTGCAACGATACCTTCTTCAACTGCAGCCTTTGTAGCAGAGAGGGCATCTTCGATTCTGAGCTTCTTGTCTTTCATTTCGATTTCAGTAGCAGCGCCAACTTTGATAACAGCAACACCGCCTGCGAGCTTAGCAAGACGCTCCTGAAGCTTTTCTCTATCGAAATCAGATGTAGTTGTCTCAATCTGCTGACGGATATGAGCAACACGATTCTTGATCTCGTTCTCGTCGCCTGCACCATCAACGATGATTGTATCTTCCTTAGTAATCTTAACCTGTCTAGCGCGACCGCACTGTTCAATTGTAGCATCCTTGAGTTCAAGACCAAGGTCAGATGTGATAACTGTACCGCCGGTTAAGATAGCGATATCCTGAAGCATTTCTTTTCTTCTGTCACCAAAACCAGGAGCTTTGACCGCAACACAAGTGAATGTACCTCTGAGCTTGTTGAGAACTAAAGTTGTGAGAGCCTCACCCTCAACATCTTCAGCGATGATAACAAGCTTTCTGCCTGACTGAACAATCTGCTCAAGAAGTGGAAGGATATCCTGAGTTGTAGAAATCTTTTTATCTGTGATAAGAATGAGAGCGTCGTCGATATCAGCTGTCATCTTGTCTGTATCTGTTACCATATATGGTGCGATATAACCTCGGTCAAACATCATACCTTCAACAACTTCGCTGTAAGTCTCAGCTGTCTTAGATTCCTCAACTGTGATAACGCCATCTTTTGAAACCTTTTCCATAGCCTCAGCGATGAGGTTACCGATGTATTCATCAGCAGAAGAAACAGTTGCAACACGGGCGATGTCTTCTGTACCCTTGATCTGCTGTGAGTTAGCTGTGATTGTTTTTACAGCTTCTTCGACCGCAAGGCTGATGCCTTTCTTGAGAACCATTGGGTTAGCACCAGCGGCTACATTCTTCATACCTTCTCTGATTAAAGCCTGAGCAAGGATAGTTGCTGTTGTTGTACCATCACCAGCGATATCGTTGGTTTTGATAGAAACTTCCTTCACAAGCTGTGCGCCCATATTCTCAAAAGCATCCTCAAGCTCGATTTCTTTTGCGATAGTAACACCATCGTTAGTGATGAGTGGTGCACCGAACTTCTTGTCGATAACAACATTTCTGCCCTTAGGGCCAAGTGTAATTTTTACAGTATCTGCAAGCTTGTCGATACCGTTTTGAAGAGCTTTTCTAGCCTCTTCACCGTAAGCAATCTGTTTTGCCATATCAATATACCTCCAATTACTCTACAATAGCTAAGATATCTGACTGACGAACGATAGTATACTCTTCGCCATCAATTTTAACCTCTGTGCCTGCGTATTTTGAAGCGATAACCTTATCGCCCACTTTGACATACATCTTCACTTCATTGCCGTCAACAAAACCGCCAGGACCAACAGCAACAACATTAGCGTACTGTGGCTTTTCCTGAGCCTGTGATGAAAGAACAATACCTGACGCAGTAGTCTGCTCAGCGTTGTCGAGCTTCAAAACAACTCTGTCGATAAGTGGTTTAATAGTCATTATATATAGCCTCCTTAAATATTAACAAAGAAATTAGCACTCGCAACTTTCGAGTGCTAATTATATTTTATACCATATTATGTAAAAAATCAAGTGGAATTTGTCACTTCACAATTATTTTACAATTGCATTACATCGAACACATCATATCATAAAATCCAGGTATTATTGATGTTAAACATATCTGTGACACAGTAGCTACATCAATGACTGCGTGACCCACCATAATCGGAAGCGGGTTTCTCTTTTTGTAATAATACCAACAAAGAATAACAGTCAAAGGTAAAAACGACAGAAAACGATATAAAATATATTTTAAATCAAATAAAACCGGTATAAAACTGTGCTGTAAAGCAAAGAAAAACGCAGGAATAAAAATCGCTGAATATTTATTATTCAACCGATTAACACCGCATCCTAAATATAAACCGTCTTCAGCAAAAGCTGTTGTTACAGGTAAAATAAAGAAATTTACAATGGACAACCACGCAGGAATAGGTGCAATCATCATAGGAGCCGCATAAGGTATCACCCCATAGCAAATATATCCTACAAGATACATTCCACCCATTCCAATCAAAACAATGAACAAACTAACAAGTAAAATCTGCTTAATAGAAGTAGTGTTCTTTTTATAGTTAATAAGTTCTTTAAATGTTACTTTCTGCTTTTTACAAACAAAGATCAACATCAGTATTGTAAGTACATTCGCTACGCTCGCTGTAACAGACCACCAATTGCTTATCTCTTCAACTCTTTTATCAACAAGAAAAGAAGCAAGTATAAAAAACAGCAAAAAGAACAAACACCTTATCGGTAACAAATATGGTAAATAGCTCTTATTTTTCATAATGTCTCCTAAGGTTATCACTCTAGTATCGCAGTTGAAAGAATTTCATCCGATAGCTTTACATCAAGCTTTTTCATCGTCTCTTCATTTATATGCAGGTAGCAATCGTAAATATACGCAATCGGTATAGTTGCAGGGTCAGCGTCGTGATAAAGGATATCAAGCGCCATATCTCCAGCCGCGCCACCAATGGACGGATAATTGATAACACAGGTAGAAAAGCAACCCTTGCTTAGCATTTCAGAATTGCCACATATAACAGGAATTTTGTATTTATGCGAAAAATCAACCAATGTTTCGATATTTTTCATAACAAAACTGTCAACAGGAGCGTAAATCACGTCCACCCCGTCTTTGAGCATATCTTTTAGTGAAGAGGATAACTCTTTCTTGTTTTTGACCGGATATTTGACATAAGGAATGTCAACGTGTTCAGTCTTAGCTTCTTTTTCGCCGATAATAGCCTGTGCAACAGAATCAGCATCAGTTGCATAATATATAGCTCCGATTTTCTTTGTATCAGGGAACATCAGCTTGATTGAATCTATCTGCTCAAAGCATGGAGTATAGTCAGAAACACCTGTGACATTACCACCAGGGGTTTTGTTTGACTCAACAAAGTTTTCTTGTTCAGGCTCAGACACACCACCAAAAACAATAGGAATCTCAGTTGTCATAGAAGCCGCGAGTTTCGTTGCATATGGTCCAATAGCAAAAATCAAATCATATTCTGAATCTATGAATTTCTGAACAGCAGCTCTGCACTCGTCTTTATCTTCTTTGAGACAATAGTCCAGTTTGATGTTATTGTTATTGATATAACCATTGGTTGCAAGCTCAGCAATAAATCCCTGATATATGTTGTTACAATTCGGAACATCACTTCGCTGGATAATACCGATAGTGTAAAACTCAGGAGCTTCAGTTGGTTCATCAACGGTAGCCTCAGCACTCACAGAAGGTGCAGTTTCAATCGTCTTATTATTCTCGGTAATCTTAGAAGCGCGATACATCGCGTAAATAACACCTGAAAGGATACCAAGAATAAGCAAAATATTTACGATAAGTACAAGATGTTTTTTCACTAAAATCATCCTTTCCCTATTTATAATATCGCTTAAATTTTACAGTAATAACAGGCTTTTGTCAAACTAACACACTTTTTGAGTGCAAAAATGTGGCACATAACAATAAAAGCACCTCGTTTGAGGTGCTTAGGATTTAGTCTGAGTCTTCCTGCGATTCTACTTTTGAAAAACAGAATTTCAGATAAATAATATGAGACACAGCAATTATCGCACTGCGTAACATTTTCTTTTCAACCGAGTTTGTGCTACCGACTTTATCAACGCTATCTTTCAGACCGAACTGAAAGCACAGCATATTCTCAAGCTCCATACAAAAATAATCATATGCAACAGGGTCAGTATACACTTTCTGCTGATTCATAAACAGCGTTGCAATATTTTCCAGAGAAAGAACATTCTTCAAAACGGTTATTGCAATAAGATGACCGATGTGATCGGAAAAGTACTGCTTGTGCTCAGGATTCTTCACAAGTCCCATCTTTACATAATTTCGAATCATAGAGCCGGTTATTTCAAAACCAATCGGCATCAGAAAACCGTTGATATATTTAGTTGTCTGTTCCAAATACAGTCCGACATTCGGTATCTCGTTGAATCTAGGTAATCTGAAAGAAGATACTCCATCAACTGTAACAACAATTTTTTCGTTTTCCATATGATGTATTATATCGGATTATTCAACTTTGTCAAGCAAGAAACTCCCTCTTAGTATTCCCATTACCCCTTGACAGGTTTTTGAATAACCTGTATAATATCCTTGCAATTTAAATATAACGGAGAATATTATGAATAATATAAAAATCGTTGTCGATTCATCTGCTGACGCTATCAACTATATCACAAACATCCCTTTTGAATCTGTACCGCTTAAAATAATGACCGAAAAGACGGAATTCATAGACAACAAAAGTCTCGACGTCAAAAAAATGGTTCAGCATCTCGAAAAATATAAGGGCAAAACTTCAACAGCCTGTCCTGGAGTTATGGATTATCTTGATGCTTTCGGTGACTCACAGAATATTATCTGCATCACCATCACAGGCACACTATCCGGAAGTTACAACGCAGCTTGCATCGCAAAAGAAGAATACGAAGAAAAGCATAACGCCAGAAAGGTTCATGTTATCAACTCGCTTTCTGCAGGCCCTGAGCTCAAACTCATCATCGAAAAAGCAGTTGAACTCATCAATAACGATGAAGATTTCGATTCAATCTGCAATAAACTCGACAGCTATCAAAACGAAACAGGTCTTGTTTTCGCACTCGAAAGTCTCAACAACTTCGCCAGAAACGGCAGGGTTAGTCCAATAATAGCTAAAACTGTCGGTCTGCTCGGAATCAGAATCGTTGGTAAAGCAAGTGACATCGGCGACCTTCAACCTCTCGACAAGCCAAGAGGAGCTGAAAAAGCTAACTCAAAAGTCGTTGATCGAATGATATCTGAGGGATATTTCGGAGGCAAGGTGAGAATTGACCATTGTTTCAACAGCGATGGTGCACAATCAGTAAAAAAGCTGATACTCGAGCGTTTCCCTAAGGCGGACATCAAAATTGATATCACCTATGGTTTATGCAGTTACTACGCAGAAAATGGCGGTATGCTCATCGGATTTGAAAAATAAACTTAATGACAGCTAAAAACACCTTTGGAATAACCAAAGGTGTTTTTTTTATTTACCGAGTACATCTGTACAATATTTATCGATATCAAACAAATCAAGGGGACTGTCTTTTCTTAGGTACAAAGGATGGTGAGGATGACCTTTCTTAGAAATTTTACCTGCTGAGAACCACCTTGCGTTGTACCTCTTCCCTATCTCTGCCATAGTCAGAACACACTCACTGAGGTAATCGCGTTTTTCAATTATACTTCCCCAAGCCGCCCAGACAGACGCTTTACCAGATGATAACTTGAGTACATATTCAAAGGCTTTCATATTTTCAGAATGTAGAAATTCGTTAAAATTCTTCTCCATATCATCAGGGTTAGTTGCACGTTGAGCATAAACATTGAACATAATAAAACTATCATACCCATTGTTAAGAGCAATTCGCTCAACCGATTTCAACGTGTTGTCTAAATCGTCAGGCGCCGCAGTAGAAGGATTGATGCCGATACAAATGAGTGGATTTTCTCCTTTGGTACCAAGAATATATCTATATTCGCTGTAAAAGTCAGGAACATATAGCCAACGAGAAACATCATATTCGTCCGGATTTTTAACTTTCAGAGCCTCCTCGAACGTGAGGACAGATATATTCAATGTATCTGAAGACGGAATATGCATAGCGACCTCCTAATAAGTTTTCTACAGTATAACACATATGTAGTAAATTGTACACTAAAAGAGCAAGAAAAAAGGAGCACTCATAAGAGTGCCCCTTGTGTGGTTTTGATTATTTAAAGCTATCGAAGTAGCCAGCGATGAACTTCTGGATACGAGAAGCGTCGAATACGTTAATCTTACCGTTGAAGTCAACGTCAGCAGCTTTGAATGCACGCTCATCGAGGTCATAGCCGTCATAGCCTGCGATAGACTTCTGAACGAATGAAGCGTCGAAGATGTTAACTTTACCGTTACCATCAACGTCACCATAAAGGAAATCGTCCCCTGGCTCTGTTGGCTCTGGCTGTGTTGGCTCTGGCTGTGTTGGCTCTGTTGGCTTGTTAGGGTCAACATAAACAGGAGCATCGAGAACATCTCTTGCTGCAAATGAATCGTCTATAACTTCACATTCGAATACATATCTGTAAAGGTCTGTATCAGCCATAGTTGTGATAACTGTATCGATATCATAGATACCAGACTCAGCAGTTACCTTGAATCCAACAGTCATAGCAACTGAATCCTCGTTAGGGAATCTTACCGGATTTGTTGAAGAATAGTTGAAGCGAATTCTACCATCAAGATTCATATTGTATACAGTAGCGCCCTTGAAAATTGGGAACATAGCTGTAGTATCAGGATCACCAAACTCATCAACTACCGGACAAACCTCGAGTCCTTCAGCATCAAAATATGTTGTAGCGTTGAATGAACCAATCTTAGCATTTGGAACGTTGAGATAATATGTGAATGTATATGTCTCGCCCTGCTCAACTTCGTAGAGAACATCATCAGCTCTTACAAAGAGTCCCTCAGGACCTACAGGCTCTGTTGGAATTGGTTCTGTTGGAATTGGTTCTGTTGGGATTGGCTCTGTTGGGATCGGCTCTGTTGGAACAGGCTCTGTTGGCTTTACAGTACCAGGGATTGGAGTTGGCACAAAGTTAGGTGACCAATAACCTACATTCCACTTACCATCAGCTGCCTGTGTATCAAGCCATACACCTGAGCTGTTTGGAACAGAAAGGTCGATAGTCTGGTTAGAACCGCCGCCATTACCATTATTAATGATATACATATCATACTCATCAGGGATGTAAGCAACGAACTGCTTCTCGCCGTAGCCATTGTCGTCAGTAACCTTCTTCATAGGTGTACCAGGCCAAGCAACATCATAATTGTCTGTACCCTTAACCCAGCAGTATGAATAAGCTTCAGACCATGTCTTTGATGAAAGAACGATAGTTGTGTAGCCCTCGAACTCAGGGAATGTACCTGATGCCCAATCTACTGGAACGTCCCAAATGCTTCCCTGTGAAGGTTCAGGCAATACAGGCTCTGTATCCTGAGCATAGTAGATACAAGCAATACCTGTTGAACCGATAGAACCTGTGAGTTTACCGTTAGTAACAGTGAATGTGTTACCTGTGATAGAATCGATGTAGTTACCCTCTGCGAGAGTGTTAACTTTCATGTTAACTGATTTTGTTGTGCCGCCAAGGTTAACAAGTGTAGCACCGAGACCGCCACGCTCAATCATAGTTACCTTATCAACTGTTGAGTTCCACTCAGAAGCATCGCCGAAGTAGTTATCAAACTGGTTAACAGCCTTAACTTCTGGAGCTGTCCAAGATGTGAGAGCTGCATCACCAAGAGTGATGTTAGCGCAGATAGTTTCGATAGCTGCACGGTTTGCACCTGTTCTGTCATCAGGACGAGCAAAGTAAACGCCTGTAATCTTCTGACGAGCTGCTGAAAGCGCCCAAATCTTGTTTCTCTGCTGAACTGTGAGTGATGAAGTACCGCCGTCGATGTATGTATCGTGGGATTCGTTCCACTGGATAACATTTTCTTTTGTGAAGTTAACTGATGTTGGGTCACAACCCTCAGCTTCTGACTGATAGAATGGAGTTGGGTTACCGCCGTTACCCATGTTCACAACAGCTTCCTTGATGCCCCAGTAAGATGATGAGTCAGTAACATCCATCATCCATGTATACTCATAGAATGGACGACCGTCACCGCACTTGTTGAGGATTTCACCGTATGCATAACATTCTTTGTCAGGATAGTTTTCTCTGAGCTTGATGAGTGTATCATCCCAGAAGTCAGATGCAAAGTATGTATCATACTTTGTCTCGATGTGCTTTGCAGCGTCGAAACGGAAGCCGTCAGCACCAGCTTCAACGAGCTCTACAAAATAATCGTAGATAGTATCCTGTACGAGCTGTGTGCTTGTATCAAGGTCAGGAAGACCTGATGTACAATGCTGAGTTAAGTCTTCCTCGATGTCATAATCTGAAAAACCATCCCAGTAGTTCTCTTTGTATGTCATATCAACCCATGGGCTGTGGAAAGCTTTTGCATCTAAGAGTTCTGGCTCGAACTGAGCTGCACGTGGGTTAACGTGATCCATAGGATCAGTAGAAGGGTTGTTATAAACTCCGATGTGGTCGTCATCAGTACCCATATGGTTGATAACAGCGTCAACGATAACTTTGAGACCTAATTTGTGAGCTTCCTCACACATCTTAACGAACTCAGCCTTTGTACCGAGAGCGTTGTCCTCAGACTCGTTAAGCTGGAAACCAGCTGGCTGATAGAACATCCACCAACCGTTTGGAGCGATACCGCCAACAGCAGGCTCACAAACTTTAACACCCTTTGTAGGCATCTTGAGCTCGTTTGGAGGGGATACCTGAATAGTAGTAAAGCCCTGTTCAGCAAGCTTCTCAAGATTTTTGATAACGTTGTTGAAAGACCAGTTCCAAGCCTGGATAATCTTACCTTCGTTAACGGTTTTTGCTAAGCCGTAGTTGTTCTCAGGTTTGATAGCTTCAAGCATTTTTTCATACTCATTGTAATTTGTTTCAGCGTTCGCAGTAACAAAACTTACTGTGAAACAAGAAACAACCATAACAAGAGCTAGAATCAAACTGATTAGTTTCTTAGTAAACATATTTACCTCCTGAAGAAAAATTTCGAGAAAGTTGTGCACTTTCACATCTTCGTCGTTAATTATACACCAAACACTTTCCTCTTTCAATTCGTATTTCGTACAAAAAAATAACGAATATTTATTCAAATTAGATAAAAGTTAAGTTTCGTGTACCGAATTTTAGGTTGTATGCATCAAATCGTTGAAAAAGATCGCTAAATATGGTATTATATAATTTAAAGTCTTATTGAAGGTGATAATTTGAAAAAATGTGAGTATTGTGCAAAAGAAATATCATACCACGAAATGTACTGTGGTGACGAATGTCAAAACGGTGCTAACAACTTTTATGATATGAGAGATAAAATAGAAAAAGCCATGGCTGTTATAAACGGCATTTGTGTTATGTCAATCGGCATCGGAATTTTCATTTTTTCATTATTCAGAGAGATCGGTTCTTTTATGGTAGCTATCCCTCTGGTGATTTTAGGAATTCTTTATATCTTCTTCCCTGTTCCTGCTGATACTATGATTCAAAAGCATAAAATCAAAAAATCAGTCAAAATCACTCGAATCATCGGATTTGTTTTGCTCATTTTAGGAATTGCAAGTACGATTTATGCGATAATTTCCATTTAACTCGAGTATAAAAAGCATATTTTCGCTAAGAATACTAAAACACCCTATAAATTTAGGAGGTTTAATATGCTTGATAAAATCGCACTGACTTTGCTTGTTGTCGGCGGAATCAACTGGGGCAGCGTCGGACTTTTTAAGTTTGATATTGTTGCGTGGATATTCGGCGGTCAGACAGGTATCGTGAGCAGAATTATCTATGTTGTCGTAGGTCTGTGTGCGCTGTGGTGTATTTCTCTGTTGTTCAGAGACCACACAGAAGCGGGAGACTCCGACCTGACAAGCAACCCAATATAAAAAAATGCCGTCGGAAACCCCCGACGGCATAATTTTTTATTAAAGAGCATTAACAATTTCCTGTGTATCTCTTGCGATAACAAGCTCTTCGTTTGTAGCGATAAGTTCAACACGGATAGTTGAATCGTCAGTTGAGAGCTGACCTGTAACACCGCGTCTAGCTTTCTCGTTAAATTCAACATCAAGCTTCACGCCGATAAACTCAAGATACTCACAAACTCTTCTTCTGAGCTGTGGCTGGTTCTCACCTAAGCCTGCTGTAAATACAATCGCATCACAACCACCCATAGCAACATAATACTGACCGATGTACTTTGCAATCTGGTAGTAGAGCATCTCGTGAGCAAGATGAGCACGCTCGTTACCTGCTTCTTCAGCAGCAGAAACATCACGATCGTCAGAAGAAACACCTGACACACCAAGTAAGCCTGACTTCTTGTTGAGAAGAGTATCCATTTCCTTTGGAGAGAGGTTTTCTTTATCAGCGATAAATGTAACAACAGATGGGTCGAGACAACCTGTGCGAGTACCCATCATAATACCATCAAGTGGAGTAAGACCCATAGATGTATCAACAACCTTACCACCATCAACAGCTGTGATAGATGAACCGTTACCGATATGGCAAGTGATAATCTTAAGGTCTTTGATATCTTTGCCCATGATGTTAGCCATTTCGTGTGATACATAACGGTGTGATGTACCGTGAGCACCATATCTTCTTACAGCGTACTTCTCATAGAACTCGTATGGAACAGCGTACATATAAGCTTTCTCTGGCATTGTTGAATGGAATGATGTATCAAATACAGCAACCATAGGAACATCCTTGCCAAAAACTTCGAGACAACCACGCATAGCCTGAACGTGAGCTGGGTTGTGGAGTGGAGCAAGTGGATTGAGGCTTTCGATACCCGCTAAAACTTCATCGTCGATGAGAACTGACTCCTTGAAGAGTGAACCACCCTGAACGACACGATGACCGATTGCAGAAACCTCATCGAGAGTCTTAATAACGCCGTACTCGTTGTCAAGCAAAGCATCCTTAACTACCATAAACGCCTGAGCGTGGTTTTCCATAGCAGCTTCTTTCTCAAAGCTTCTGCCATCAGCAGTCTTATGACCAATGAAAGAACCATCCAAACCGATACGCTCACAGTTACCCTTTGCGATCATAGCCTCAGTTTCCATATCAATAAGCTGATACTTGAGTGATGAGCTACCTGCGTTGATAACTAATATTTTCATAACATTTTCCTCCTATTGAAAAAGTTCAATTTATCACATATAATATATAATAATACTAATTGTTGAAGATTTCAAGTTATTTCAGGTTTTTTCTTAAAGAGGTGAGAAAAAATGAAAGTTGCCGCTGTTATTTCTGAATTTAACCCATTTCATAACGGTCACAAATACCTTGTTGACAAAATAAAAAGTGAATACGCTGATTGTGTTATTGCCATTATGAGTGGAAATTTCGTCCAACGCGGAGACATAGCTATCACAGATAAATTCGAGCGAGCACAAGCTGCGCTTGATAACGGATGTGACCTTGTTGTTGAGCTTCCTACCACTTTCGCTCTCAGCAGTGCTCAAAGATTCGCTCAAGGCGGAGTGGCTATAGCAAATGCGCTTGGGGCTGACATCTTATGCTTTGGGGCTGAAAACGATGACATATCGTTGCTTTGTAAAGTTGCTGACGCATTTGATGATGAAACTTTCAATGAAAACCTCAAAGAACTTCTAAATAACGGAGAATACTATCCAAAAGCTGTTTCACTAAGCATGGAGAAAACTTTCGGTAAAAACTTTTCGGATATTCTCAGCACAGCCAACAATACACTTGCTATAGAATATATAAAAGCGCTAAAAGGAACCAAACTCTCCCCCGTTGCTATAAAGCGCGAGGGTGCTCAGCACGACTGCGAAGAAACCTCAAGTAACATAGCAAGTGCTACACACATCAGAAACCTCATCAGAGAAGGTAAAGATTGTTCAAGTTTTACAAATATGAAAATCGAAGATTTCACAGATATCAAAAAACTTGAAACAGTTATACTATATAGACTCAGAACTATGACTCCAGACGAGCTTTCTAATCTTCCTGATGTAAGCGAGGGACTTCACAACAGAATTGCTGATTGTGCAAACTCCAGTAATTCTCTTGAAGAATTATTCGATAAACTCAAAACCAAGCGTTACACTCTTGCAAGACTTCGAAGAATTGTCATGTACGCTGTACTCAATATAACTAAAGATGATATGAAAATGAAGGTCTCATACATCAGGGTACTCGGGATGAATAACAACGGTGCAAAACTTCTCAAAAACGCCTCTCTCCCACTTATATGCAAATATCCGCAGGATGTAAAAGCTCTTAGCAATAAAGCACAAAAACAATTTTCGATCGACTTGAAAGCGGGAAAAGTTTTTTCACTATGTAGAAAAGAGCCTTACAATGAACTCAAAAAAAGAATAATAAAAGTATAAAAAAACAGCTCTTGAATGATCAAGAGCTGTTTTTAGTTAGTAAATGTATTAGCCTTTTTCGTTATAGTCAGCTGAAAGAAGATTCATAGACTTGAAGAACTTATGGTAGTAAATAAAAGGACCAACCATAATAAATGAGCCTAAAACACCCCAGAGCCAGAATGTTGAAGCGCTAAAGCTGTAGTTAACACCTCTGCGCTTGAGCTCTGCACCGATACGGTTGCTGATTTTGTGAATCCATACGATTGAAGCAATACCGAAAGTAATCGGAGCAACAATGAAGAAAAGCAAGCAATAGTGCATTGTTTTCTTTCCATCATAGCGACTTGCGATAAGGTTGATGTCTGTTGAAATCGATGACATAGCAACAATGCCATAGATACCAAATGTGATGAGTGAAAGCAGAATATACTTCAAGAGTCCTCTTTTAGTTGATAGCTGCTTTGCTGGTGCGAATGTCTGATTTTCCATAATATAAACCCCCTCGAATTTATTATATAAATATTAATTGAACAATATTGCTTATGTCAACTTTAATAAACAATTTGTAATATAATTCGTTAATTTATATAACAATCCGAAACCAAGTTTGTGCAAAAAAGAAAACCCGCTTGAGTATTCTCAAACAGAATCTCAAACGGGTTGCTTTACAATTATACAAGATGATATTTAGCGCTGTACTCATTGTACTGCTTATCAAACTCCTCGCCACTACGTCTGATTTTTCTCAGCGCTTTGTGAGTATTGAGGTCGTTGTGTTCAAAGTCAAGAACTGCGCCAACAATGTTAGAACAGTGGTCAGAGATTCGTTCGAAATTATTAAGCAAATCTGACCATACAAAGCCTGTATCCAGAGAACATTTTCCTTTTTGCAAACGCTTTGTGTGATTTGAACGCATCTTTTCTTTCAATCCATCGATAACCTCTTCAAGGCTTTCAACTTTAATTGCCAGAGAAAGATCATTGTTTGTGAAAGCGTAGAATGACATATCAACAATCTCAGATACAGCATTCGAGAGAACTGTTATTTCAGCTATAGCCTCATCAGTAAACGCAAGCTTTTTCTCATGAAGCTCTGCACCTGATAACATAATGTTTCTTGCGTGGTCAGAAATTCGCTCAAAATCACCGATAACTTTAAGCAACATTGAAGCCTGAGCACTATCCCTTTCACTTATAGAAGAGCTGCTGAGTTTTACTAGATATGAGCCAAGCTTATCTTCGTATTTATCTGTCATCTTCTCAGCTTCTCTTACACGCTTAGCAAGACTTTCGCTATAGCTGAACAAAGCTTTTGCACCATCGTCGAAAGACTGTTGTGACCAATGTGCCATATCTGTTGCAACAATACGACAATTATCAAGCGCAATAGTTGGAGTAGTAAGCAAACGCTCGTCGATAAAAACAGAACCCAGAGAATCTTCATCTTCTTGTTTATCTTTAATAACCTTGCAAGAATAATCAACAAGTTGTTTTACAAACGGCAGCAATAACAATGTAGTTGATACATTAAAGATTACATGGAATAATGACACACGCATCTGTAATGACATCGGGTCGTTACCTGGGAATACAGATACAAGGAAGTTGACTGCAGGTTCTTTAAATATCCAGATGAGCGCTGTAAAGAACACAGTACCGATAGTGTTGAATGTAAAATGAATGATCGCAACTCTCTTGGAGTTTGAGTTCGCACCAATTGAAGCAAGTAAGGCTGTGATACAAGTACCAATATTAGCACCAAGAACAATGAACAAAGCAAGTTCCAAAGGCATAACACCTGTACCAACCATCGTGATAACAACACCCGTTGCGGCAGATGAGCTCTGGATAAGGGCTGTAAAAATGATACCTACAACTATTAAAAGAAGCGGAAAATCAATCTTCGCAAAAATATTAGTGAACATTTCTTCAACAAGGGGATTACCAAACGCTTCTTCGCTACTCATAACATTGAGACCAACAAAGATAAGTCCTAAACCCGAACAAAGCAAGCCCGCAAGTTTGACCTTTTCTTTTTTCGCAAATCCCATCATCACACCGGCAAAAGCAAGTGCATACATCGCCATATTAAAGTAATCATTCTTAAGTGCTACAAGCACACCCGTGATAGTAGTACCGATGTTAGCGCCCATAATAATCGGTGTTGCTTGCATAAGTGTCATAACACCTGCGTTAACAAGACCGATAACCATAACCGATGTAGCTGATGAACTTTGAATAATCGCGGTCACACCTGCACCAATGCCAACACCAGAGAAACGGTTGTTAGAAATCTTTTCAAGCATTCTTTTCATACCTGAACCGGCACTTTTTTCAAGAGCATCGCTCATAAAATTCATACCAACAATAAATACACCCACACCAGCGAGAAGCCAGATAAGGCTTTCGATAAGCTGCATAACCTGTTGTGATTCCAACATATTATTTACACCTCATTTTCACTTTAGTTAACATAAAAAGATTGTCACAAAATGACAATCATATTATAACGATATATATTCAATTAAAAAAGCACAGATTAGTATTAGTTTTGTTAAAAAAAAGTAAAATATCCACCTGCGTTTGAGATTGAAATTTAACATAAGCATAACATTCATTAGCTCTCACTAGTATAAATAAAACCGCTGCTATCTTGATTTTGAGCGCTATAACGATGTTTCACACTTCATATAAAAAAACAACGGCTACTGTTACAGTAGCCGTTGTTTACTTTTACAATATCATTCAAAAAGTGGTGTTGAAAAATATCTCTCAGCTGTATCAGGCAGAACTGTTACAACAGTCTTACCTTTACCGAGGATTTTCGCCATACGCATAGCAGCAGCAACATTAGTACCGCTAGAAATGCCGCACATAATACCTTCTTTAGATGCGAGATCCTTGGAAGCCTGAAGCGCCTCTTCGTCCTTGATGATACAAACATCATCATAAATCTCAGTGTTGAGAATGTCAGGAATGAGTCCATCGCCGATCCCCATCTGCACATGAGTGCCGATAGAACCACCAGACAGGATAGCAGCATTTTCAGGTTCAACAGCCCAGATAATCATATCAGGATTTTCGCTCTTCAAAGTTTCACCGATACCTGTGATAGTACCACCAGTGCCAATACCAGAACAAAAACCATGGATAGGAGCATCAACCTGTTCTAAAATCTCTTTACCTGTACCAATTCGCTGAATCTCAGGATTAGCAGGATTTTCAAACTGCTGTGGCACAAAAACATTATCATTTTCAGCCTTCATAGTGAGCGCGATATTCAGACACTCCTCAATACAATCACCGATGTTGCCTGCATCGTGAACGAGGATAACCTCAGCACCGTAGTGCTCAACTAACATTCTGCGTTCTTCACTTACTGAGTCAGGCATAATAATCTTGACCTTGATACCAAGCACAGCACCAACAAGAGCAAGACCGATGCCCTGATTGCCTGATGTAGGTTCAACGATGATGGTATCTTTATTGATAAGACCTTTATCCATAGCATCTTTAACCATATTATACGCAGTTCTTGTTTTGATAGAACCACCGACATTTAGACCCTCGAATTTCACGAGGATATCTGCATCGTTTTCTCCTGTCATATGCTGAAGCTTGATGATAGGTGTGTTACCCATCGCTTCTAAAATATTATTACAAACCATAAAATCTTCCTTATCTAAAAACAACTGGTTGTTAGTATATCATATTATGGAAATCTTTGCAATGTGCAATTAAATAAAAAATACAGGGTACAAACGCACCCTGTACCATTTTATTTAAAATACATATACACATTACATTTCAGCATACCATTGTAAAGCTTTCGACGTTTGTCAGCAACCCTACCAAAGCACTTTTCAAAGTCATCATCCGGACTTATGACAGTGTAAGTATAGTGATCCTTTTTTGTGAACCTATTACCCATAATCTTATAAAGTCTTTCAGCTTCCTTCACATCAAGCAAACGTTCACCATAAGGAGGGTTTGTGATAACGGTGAGGTATTCTTCATCACATTCGAAATCTGCAACATCTCGCTTTTCAAATGTAATATAATCATACACTCCAGCTTTCTTTGCATTTTCCTTTGCAATACCTAGGGCTTCCTCATCAATATCATAACCGTAGGCTTTGAATGAACAATCTCTGTTTTCAAGAGATTTTGCACGCTCACGCTCAGCCTCCCAGATTGCGCTGTCGCTGTTAGCCCAAGTTTCTGCAATAAAGCTTCTGTTGATACCAGGCATAATATTGAGCGCTTTGAGGGCAGATTCAATAACAACGGTGCCGCTTCCACACATCGGGTCACACACGACGTGGTTACGTCTTACCCTTGCTAAGTCCACCATGGCAGCAGCTAAGGTTTCACGGATAGGAGCCGCATTTGCGTTTTCTCTCCATCCACGCTTGTGAAGTCCGTCGCCTGATGTATCAATCATAATGCTGACTTTATCTTTGATAATCAAAAACTGAATCTTATGCAAAGCTCCTGTTTCATCAAACCAATCGGTACGATATGCTTTTTTCAAGCTTTCAACAACTGCTTTTTTAATTATCTTCTGGCAAGCCGGAATTGAATTGAGTTTAGAATTAATCGAACTGCCTTTCACAGGGAAAGTCTCATCAACAGCTATATACTGTGACCAGTCAACCTTCTTGACATTTTCAAAAAGCTGTTCAAATGTGGTTGCGTAAAATTCACTCACAAGAATATGAATTCTCTCAGCATATCTGGAACAGATGTTAGCTCTGGCACAAGCTGACATATCGCCATCAAAAAGAACTCGTCCATTCTCAGCTCTGACATTTTCAATTCCGTGATGTCGCAATTCGTTAGCGACAATTCCTTCAAGACCCAGTAAACAGGTAGCACAAAAAGTCATTTGTATCTCTCCAAAAACATAGGCGGAAGAAAACTTCCGCCTATAATTATTATTTCAATTTAGAATTATTCTTCAACAGCAGGTTCGAGCAGACCATACGCTCCGTCCTCACGGACATAAACAACGTTGACCTGATTTGTGTCAACATTAGTGAACATATAGAACTTGTGACCTACCATATTCATCTGCAAAATAGCTTCGTCAATTGTGATTGGTTTGAGAGGAATCTGTTTTGTACGAACAAGCTTATATTCTTCTTGTTCAACCTCAACAGGTGCAATCTCGAAAAGGTCATCGATAGAACCGGACTTGAGTTTCTTTTCGAGCTTAGCCTTGTTCTTTCTGAGCTGTCTTCCAAGCACATCAACGCATTTATCGAGGGCATCGTTCATTTCAGGCAGTGTCTTCTCAGCCCTGTAAACCATCGAATTGTCTCTAATAGTGATTTCGACAGTCTGGTCGTTCTTGTTCAAAGTAACAACAACATTTACAGCAGCATCTTCGGAGAAAATCTTCTCAAATTTCTTGAGCTTTTTCTCAACACGCTCCTTGAAATTATCTCTCAGATTAACCTTTCTAGCGGTATAGGTTATCTTCATAGTAATGCCTCCTTTGCATTTTTTAAATATTGAATTTATTTTCTGCCTGAGCCGTTGCCTCTTCGGCTGTAGCCTCGGCTTTCTCCACGTTTTAAGTCAGACATCTTGTCCTCGCTGGTCTTCTTGAAACGAGACATCATATCTTCAAAAGAAGCACCAGCAACGCTTGAGCTTTGCCACTCGAAGTTACCAGGTGAAGTCACCTTTGGAGCAGGAGTGTACTTCTTGTATGGTTTCTTGTTAAACTCACGCTTACCTCCGTGAGGCTTATCTGACTTTTCAGTTTTTTCAGGCTGAGGCAAAGCCTGCTTAATAGAAAGAGCGAGCTTTCCATCATCTGCGATAGAAATCAGCTTACACTCAACAGCCTGTCCGACTTCAAGCACCTTTGAGATATCCTCAACATAAGAGCGAGAAATCTCAGAGATGTGAACCATACCTCTTTTGCCGCCTTCGATTTCAACGAAAGCTCCGAAATTTGTGATACCTGTTACTTTTCCTTTTACGATTGTTCCGACCGTTAATGACATTAAATGTTGTACCCCTTAATTTGTTCTATATAGTTAATCTCCTGAAACGTTAACAAAGACACGCTCGCCCTGCTTGATATAATCGAGGTCCTCGCGCGCAATCTGCTCAACGTAATCAGAAAATTCCTCATCTGATGAATTATAAAGTTCGTTCATTTCTTCGTTTTTGATTTCCTGAATGGTAATCTCGCCATTGATAGCTTCAAGCTCGTTTTTCTTTTGAGCTATCTGAGAATACAAATCAACGAGTGTCACCACAGAATACACAGCAAAAACAAGAATCACAGCACACAACACTAAATACCGCAAATTAAGTTGTAGCTTTTTAGTTTCTTTTTCTGTGCTCATAATCTTTTCCTTTTATATTAAACACTATATTTTGTATCTTATCTATTATTACACCTACATTATACACTACGAATCTATTAGCTTTCAATACCTTATTAGAAAAAAACTCTAAGATTTTCAAACTTTTTACAAAAATCTTACGAAAAACACGGATAATAAAGCAATAAAAGACTGACATATACTCGCCTAAGGTGAATCGATAGACAATAAAGCCAACCGCCTCGCCAAACAAAACGAAATAGCGTACAGAACCGTTGTTAAAAGGCAAAGCAAACAAAACTGTTAAAAAGGCACAAAAAGTAAAATAAAATATATCGCCAACAATAATCTGCCACAACTTGTTTAATCCTATAAATCTCAGAACACGAATAACATCATACATAAAGCTCAGAATAACTCCGAACAATAATGAAAACAGAAAATAGACCGTCTGGTCAGCAAGAGAAAATATCATATCACTTAAACAATTTAGATTTCAAAGATTTTGTGTTATGGCTGAGATATTGGAGAGAATTTATAGTTCCATCGACACAAACATCTTTAGAATCAAGATTAAGTTTGTTGATATGTAACCCCTCCCCTTTGACAACAAGCGCACCGATATCAGTCAACAGATTTATGGTCTGCTCATCAAAGCCGAGCACATCGTTCACTCCTGACAAGGTAAGTGTGGTTCGGTTATCTAATATAAGAGAATGAGATGATTTTTTGATCTGTTCAGACATAAAAAGACCTCCATATACTTCTAATTTAATATATGGAGGTAATGTTAATTTTATGATTAAACTGCGCTGTACATATTGACAGCGTCTTCTTTTCTAACAGTTTCAGCGACAGACTCAACTTTCACCTTGATAACTCGTGTATCAAAATTAATCTCGATAATATCGCCAACCTTGACATCATAAGAAGCACGAGCCACCTTACCATTGACCGAAACTTTTCCTGCATCGCAGACTTCGTTCGCAACAGTACGGCGCTTGATAATTCGCGAAACCTTCAGATATTTATCAATTCTCATATTTCACCTTAAATAATACATAAAAAGTAAAAGCCGACATAAGTCGGCTTACTTTGTAAATAAAATTACTTGTTAACAGCGTCCTTGAAAGCCTTGCCAGCTTTGAATGCAGGAACCTTAGAAGCTGGGATCTCGATTGTCTCATTTGTTCTAGGGTTGCAACCTGTTCTAGCGTTTCTCTCTCTTCTCTCGAATGTACCGAAACCAACGAGCTGGATCTTGTCGCCAGCAGCAACAGCATCGATAATAGCATCAAAAGTAGCAGATACTGCGAGTTCAGCGTCTTTCTTTGAAAGGTTAGCCTTCTCAGCAACAATAGCAACGAGTTCTGTCTTTTTCATTATAAATTCCTCCAAAATTGAATTCGTGATATTTTCACATTATTTAACTTCATCCCAAAGGGAATCAAGCACGGACATCGGCGCTTCATTAATATCGATCGAACGCTCTTTGCAGAGGTTCTCGACCTTTGTGAAGCGTTGCGTGAATTTAAGCGTAGCATCATAAAGAGCTTTTTCGCTGTTCACCTTAATGAAACGGGCTACGTTCACAACTGAGAAAAGCAAATCGCCAAGCTCCTCGCTCATATTCTCAGCATCGTTGTTTTCGATAGCCTGTGTCAGTTCGGAAAGCTCCTCGCTTACCTTGGAAAGTGCATCTCCAGTTTTCTCAAAATCAAAGCCGACTTTTGCTGCTTTGCTCTGAACCTTCTGGCTATACATCAAAGCTGGTAAAGCCTTGGATACAGAAGAAAGAACTTCGGACTGAGATTTCTGAGATTTGGTTTTCATCTTGATCTGGTCCCAGTTTTTCAGGACCTCGTCAGGAGTGTCAGCAATAGTATCAGAAAACACATGAGGATGACGAACAATAAGCTTCTTGCACACTTCGTCACAAACATCGTTGATATTGAAATTGCCCTGTTCTTCCTCCATTGCACAATGGAAGACAACCTGCAACATAACATCCCCGAGTTCTTCACGAAGAAGAGCAACATCGTTAGTGTCGATAGCTTCAATAGCCTCATAAGTTTCCTCGATAAAATCCTGTCTTATGCTTTCGTGAGTCTGAACTCTATCCCACGGACAACCATCCGGTGAACGCAAGATTTTCATTATTTCTACAAGATCCGAAAATCCGTAGCTATTTTTCATTTTAAAGTCCAAAATCTCACCTCAATACTGGATTTTGCCGACTTTTGTCGATGCTAAGATATTTTATCTCAATAGATGTAATTTTGCAAGAATTGTTACAAAATTTTTACCTTTTGGGAGCATTAACACTTCATTTTCTGTGAAAGTGTGCAACAAAAGCAGTGAAACGATATAAAAAACGCCTGCTACAGCGATGCTAAGAAGGGTTGCAACCGCAGGTATCATAACTGAACCTATGAGCTCATAGCACAAATAAGCAGCCACACCACATATGATTGCAGCGATAAGCGGTTTGATGCAAGTGTTGAAAAAATCAGGAATAACACCTGCTTTTTTCACAAGGAAGTACATACCAACAATGCACACAAAGAAGAATGATACAAGTGAACCAACAGCCGCACCTGTGATATTGATATCAACAATACCAACAAATGCATAGTTGAGTGCAATCTTCATAACCATCGCACCACAGTAAAGCTTGAGTGGCATATCAATTCTGCCGACACCCTGAAGCATACTGCAAATAGGAGTGCTGACCGCTACAAAAATAACGGATATACCCATCACTCTCAGAACACTTGCTCCAACCTCAGCGATATAGCCATCATAAAGCAGAGACATAATCGGATAAGGAAGTGCAAACATACCAAGACCTGCTGGTAGTGTAACAAGCATTGTGAGCTTTAAAACTGTTTCGATAGACTTCTTAAGTTCGGCTTTATCACCCTTTGTATATGCATTTGTAACCGATGGCATCGCACTTGTACCGAAAACCTGAGTGACAGCTGTGACAAGCTGCATAATAGTCAGCGCACATCCAAACGCACCCATAAGGTATGTGTGGATAGTGATAGGATTATCCTTAGTAGGATTAAGCGGAATATTCGCATCAAGATGACCGTCGAACTGTGCGAGGAGTGCCTCACGGTCAGTCTGTGCCATATTATAAAGAACATTCTGGATAACGATAGTGTCGATACTGGAACTTACACTCATAACAATAGCCGCAAGTCCGATAGGAATAGCGGTTTTGACAAGTCGGTTGAAAGTCTCACGACGGCTAAGCGCATCGACAGAACGCTCGTAGTATTCTTCAGGAATAGAGTTCTTGTTACGCTTATAAATAATTTTCAAAGCGATATAAGAGAAAAGTCCGCCAAGCGAGATAGCAAAAATAGCTGACGCAACAGAAAACGCAATGAGAGTATTCATAGCTTCGCTCTCACTCTCAAAGCTCATACCAAATATAGTTGAGCTTGACTGATACTGGCTCATACCGACTTTCATAACAACATATGCAAGTGATAGTCCGAGTACCATCTTCACACAAGCTTCGATAATCTCGGAAATAGCAGTCGGAGCCATATTACGCTGACCTTCAAAATATCCTCGATAAATCGAAACAAGACAACCAAAGAAAATAGACGGAGCAAGCATCATAAGTGCATAAATCGAATATGGTGACTTGACCACTTCAATATACACAAAGCTAAGTCCTATCATAAGTGAGAACGCAACCAGACCCATAATCACAAAGAATGGCTTAGAGACCTTGTGAATCATCTTAACATCTTTGTAGCGTTCCTTTGCAATACTTTCAGAAATAAGCCTCGATACTGCTATCGGGAAACCTGCTGTCGCAAGCGTAAACAGTGGGATGTAAATCTCATATGCATTGGAGAAAATACCCATACCGATACCTGCGTACTGGTCTCCGAACATCGAGTAAATACGTGTGAGCATAATTTTGTAAATCATACCACACAGCTTGACTATTATCATACTGATACTGAGGATAAGCGCACCTTTAAGGAAGGTTTGCGAACCACTCTTTTTTACTGTGTCTTTTGACATAAACAATCACCAAAAATCAAAGTTTTGAACCGCAATCAGCACAGAAAGGCTTCTCGCCGTTTTGAGCCTTGCCACAAACTGGGCAACGCTTGAGGTTTTTTACATAATCAATCTGCTGCTGTATGTTTTCAAGATGGCAGTTAAGCTCATCAAGTTTTGAAATTTCAGCAGAAAAGTCAGCCTTTTCGAGTCTGTCGTTCTTCGCACAGATATAGTATTTATTGCCAACTGCTTTGTAGCACTTCTCGATATCTGCTTTGATACGAGACTTGGTGCAATTGAGCTTGGCTATATCATAAGTGTCAGAAGCTTTCTCGCTGACTTTATATACACAGGTTTTTGCGTTTTCAAAAAAGTCGTTTAACATTCCCATAATAAAACTCCTTTAACAAATATTACAAATATAATACCACACAAATATTACTATAGTGTTAACAAGAGAAAAATTCATCATAAAAGCTGTATACAGCCTGTTTTCGCTCTATAAGTTCAGAGAATCTTGTATTATATTCATACGGAAATTTGAAATTAAATATGCGTTCAAGCTTATCTACAGACTGAGCCTTGAGCTTTGTCACCGCACCTGCTCCACAAGCAAGGATAGTGTGAGTTTCATCCATGACATAAACATTATATAAACTCTCTTTTCCTTTCTTGGACCAACCGACATTCTCCAAATTTCCTGCCATTCGGCTCTGACGATATAAATAATACGGTACATAGTCGTTTTCGAGCAATACGCTCTGGGAATAATCGACCATATTGGTCGTCTCATTTTTGATGCCGATATCAATTTCAATATTATTGGTATTCAGATTTGAACTGCGTTTTAGTGACAATGTGTGCACAGTAACGCTTTCAGGGTTAAGTTCAAGAACTCTATCCAATGTGTTTTTGAAACTTTCATAATAGTCGCCCTTGAGACCTGCAATAAGGTCCATATTGATGTTATCAAAGCCACATTCACGGGCAAGATAAAAGGCATCAACGGCATCCTGTGCGCTGTGTTTTCTGCCGATAATTTCCAAGACCTCATCGTTTAAAGTCTGAGGGTTGATGGATATTCTATCTACTTTATTGCGTTTAATAGCTAAAAGCTTATCTTTTGTTATAGTATCAGGTCTGCCAGCTTCAACTGTGAACTCACGACAAGTGGACATATCAAAATTCTCATTCACAGTAGAAAGCACCCTGTCCATCTGAGATGCAGAAAGGGTCGTAGGAGTACCACCGCCCATATAGACAGTCTCAAGGCGTAAATTCAAATCTTTCGCAATCTTTGCTGTACACTCAAGTTCCTTGCACAAAAGCTCAACATAATCATCAATAAGATACTTCGCCTTTTCTATAGACTGTGATACAAATGAACAATAGTTGCACCTTGACGGACAAAACGGAATCGAAATATAAAGCGAGAAAGAATCGTTCTTTGACAACTCGAGAATTTCACGCTCACATTTTTCGGTGATAAGAGCGAGATTGAGCTTTTTATCGCTGACTAACAGGTCGTTTTTGTAGTAGTCGATACCCTCTTGCTCCCCCATTGACTCCATAAGTCTGCGAAGGAGTTTGATAGGACGCACTCCTGTGAGCACTCCCCAAGGAAGCGTTGTGTGAAAATACTCACACAAAATCTCATACATAAGCTGAGCCATCTTGAGCTCGTCAGTCATATCATCAAAAGTTTTGTCAGTATCAAGCGACTTTTCATAGTCGCTGAGTTTAACGCTGACGGATATTTTTTCGTCATAAGAAGTGAGAACATAAGGTGTTTCAGGTTTCTCCCACTCTCTTAACACGTTTATCTTATCATAAGGAAAAAATGCACGCAGCAGGTTTTCCATCTCAAAGTGAAAAGTATGGTTTTGTATATATAAATTCATAGTTGTTATCTCATATATGGGTTATATTTTCGCTCATGTGAGAGCGTAGTTTTAATATAATGACCAGGATAAACAGTGAAGTCACCTTCAAGGTCGCTTAGTCTCATCAAAGAGAGCATCATATCTTTTCCATTTGAAGTCGGAAAATCAGTCCTGCCTATCGACTCATAAAACAAGGTGTCACCTGCAAAAATTACATCATCAACAATGTAGCAACCGCTACCTGCTGTGTGCCCCGGAGTTGCGAGGAACTTTATCTTAGTGTCGCCGAGTAAAAATCCCTCTTTATCGCTGAGCTTTTTCTCAATATCAAAGCTATCGATGCTGAGGTTGTGCCACGCAGCGCCGTTAAGCGCAGGATTTCGGATGAACTCAACTTCATTTTCACTCACACAAACCTCTGCATCAAAGTGATTCTTCACAAAAGCGACACCACCGATATGGTCGAAGTGTCCATGAGTAAGCAGGATAAATTTCAAATCTCCTCCCCACTCTTTGATAGTCTCAACAAGAGACTCACTTTCACACGCAGGATCAATAACCGCGAGCGCACCGGTCGATTTATCTTTTATTAAATACGTATTGGTTTCAATATCTCCAAGTACAATAGTTTTTATCTCAATCATCTGATAAGCTCCTTTGAGTCAAGAAGAATGGTAACAGGTCCATCGTTCAAGAGTGAAACTTTCATATCAGCACCAAAAACTCCCTTTCTGACATTCTCGATACCATCCATTTTAATTCTTTCACAGAAATATTCGTAAAGTTCATTAGCCATATCAGGAGCTCCGGCGTTAACAAAGCTTGGTCTGCGTCCTTTTCTGCAATCAGCGAGCAAAGTGAACTGTGAAATAACAAGCACCGAGCCGTTAGTATCTGATAAAGACAGGTTCATCTTTCCGTTTTCGTCTTCGAACACACGCATACCGGAAATCTTTTTAGATAGTACATCGGCGTGTTCCTTGGTATCGTTTTGCTCGACTCCAAGCAAAATCAAAAAACCGTTGTCGATTTTGGATATAAGTTCACCTTCAACTACCACTTGTGCGTGAGTAACACGCTGTAATACTGCTTTCATAATAACCTCTAACCTTAGTGTCTTGTAACAGAAACAATACCGTTGATGCTCGCAAGTCTAGCCATTACACTGCGCAGATGATCCATACCATTGATATCAACAGTAGCCTCAACAACAGCCTCACCACCAGGAAGCTCACGTGAATTGAGTACATGGATGTAAATATGCATAGCTGAAAGCTGGTTTGTCACATCCGCAAGCAAGCCTGTTCTGTCTTTAGCGATAATTTCAAGAGTTGACTGGAATGTTTCTTTGATATCATCTTCCCAGTGAGCTGCTACCCAACGCTGTGGATCTTCGCAACTGCTGATATCAGCGGGAACATTAGTACAACTGCGTTTGTGGATAGATACACCAAAACCACGGGTGATAAATCCGATGATATCATCGCCCGGAAGTGGATTACAACAACGAGAGAACTTGATCAGGCAGTCCTGAACGCCTTCAACCGTAACACCTGAACCAACATGCTTTTTACGCGGAGGTGGTGTCGGGTCTTTTGGTGCGACAACTTCTTCGATTTCGCTTTTGTACTTCTTGACATATGCGTCTTTCACCCTTGGCATAATCTTCCAAAGCTGGGTTCCGCCGTAGCCGATAGACGCAAAGAAGTCATCAACAGTATTACAATGTTGACGCTGCATAATTGCAGAAAGGCACTCTTCAAGGTCACATTCTTCAAAATGCATACCAGACTTCTTGAGTTCACGCTCGAAGAGTTCTTTACCCTCAATAATATTCTCTTCTCTGCGTTCTTTCTTGAACCAAGCGCGGATTTTCGCCTTAGCTCCGTTTGTTTTTACAATATTAAGCCAACCTCGTTTTGGACCTGTTCCCTCTTTTTGGGTAAGAATCTCAACGATTTCACCGGTTTTCACCTGATAGTCAATAGGAACGATACGTCGGTCAACTTTCGCTCCGACCATACGGTTACCTACGGCTGTATGGATAGCATAAGCCATATCTATAACAGTCGCACCTGCAGGCAAGCTGATGACATCACCCTTCGGTGTGAACACATACACTTCGTCAGGAGAAAGGTCGTTTTTGATAGTCTTGACAATATCAGTTGCATCATCAGTTTCAGACTGAATTTCAAGAGTTTTTCTAATCCACGAAAGTCGGTCTTCGATAGAACTTGACTTGGCATTTTTCATACCAAGCTTATATTTCCAGTGAGCCGCGATACCATATTCAGCAGTCTGGTGCATTTCATAGGTACGAATCTGCACTTCAAAAGGAACGCTGTTTTTATCAAAAACAGTAGTATGAAGTGACTGGTACATATTAGGCTTCGGAGTAGAAATATAATCCTTGAAACGATTCGGAAGAGGAGTGAATATATCGTGGACAACACCGAGAACATTATAGCAATCGGAAATTGTATCAACGATAACTCTTACCGCAAAGATGTCGAAAATCTGGTCAAGTGTCTTGCCCTGCATATAAGTTTTGCGATAAATAGAAAGCGCACTTTTCACTCTGCCGTTGATAGTAACATGCGGAATGCTGTCCCCGATTTTCTCAGTAATCTTCGTTTTGATAAATTCAATAAAAGCGTTACGCTCATTTTCAGAAAGCTTGAGTTCTGTCTCGATTTCTTCATAAGCGATTGGGTCAAGGTAGCGGATAGACAAATCCTCAAGCTCTTCCTTGATGTTTTTCATACCAAGACGATGTGCGATTGGTGCATAAACATCAAGAACTTCACGGGCTTTGTTTCTGCGTTTATGGTCAGCTACACAAGCGATAGTTCTCATATTGTGGAGTCTGTCAGCAAGTTTGACGATAATGACTCTAATATCGTTTGACATAGCCATAAGCATCTTGCGGATATTCTCAGCCTGATGCTCTTCTCGGTCAGTAAATTTAATTTTACTGATTTTAGTGAGTCCATCAACCAACAAAGCAACCTGTTCACCATACAGCTCTTTTATAGTTTCCAAAGGCACATCTGTATCTTCAACAACATCGTGAAGCAGTGCTGCTACGATAGAATCGGTATCCATCCCCATATCAGCAAGAATACACGCAACAGACGTCGGGTGAAGGATATATGGCACACCTGAAACTCTTCTTTGGTCACCATGAGCTTTGTCAGCGAATTCGTATGCCGATGTAATCTTCTCAATATCATAACTGACATTGCTGTTCTTGAGCTTATTTTCAAGCTCATAAAAATCCTGATAATATATTCTTTCAGGCATCGGCACTCACCTCCTTGAGTTTAGAAATAATAACTGAATTATCGAGATTGACTTTTCCTTCAACCTCACACATTTTTATCAAAGTAGAATTCATTCCTTCGTATATTTCAATAAGCTTAAGCTCATTCATACATTCCAGAATAACCCTGAGTTTACCATATGATAAAGTATCGCAACGAAGTCGATAAAGCAGGGTATCAACAGAGAAGCTGAAACCTCCGTTTGAACGTAAGAAGCGATAAACAACAGCGAATTCTTCCCTGCTAGGCTGTAATGATAACGCTTCGCTTTTGGAGATAATATCACCTCTGCAAAACGCCTCAAAACGGAATTTTGATTCAAAAATTGAATCTTCATCTATATTTGAAAACCTCATATCTCTGATAATAATACTGAGATTTTCGATATTATTGTAAACATTCTTATCAAGGGTTACGGCACAATCAATAGTGTCTCCCACCACATAAGGAAACTCGGATTTTGTTGTTGAAAAACGCATCGCACTCACAACAACGTCACCTCTGCTAAGCGTGAGTTTCAAATGTTTTCCGCCACCAACTTCGTGAATATCACAAAGCTTCATATTGTAAAGTCCGAAAAGCGGAGTCGGATTTCCTGCGCCAAAAGGTTCAAGCATCATAAGCTGGTCAGAAAGAGCTACTGAAAGCTGAGCTGGATTGAGTTTACAATCGAGTTCAAGCTCAGGCGGTGGCATATCACACTTAGACGCGTATTCGTTGATAGCTTTTGTGAAAGCTTCGATATTTTCTTTCAATATTCCGAATCCGACAGCCATCGGATGGCCGCCAAATTGCGTTAACAAATCTGAGCAAGCAAACACAGCATCGCAAAGCGAGAAGCCTTTGACACTTCTGCCTGAAGCACGACATCCGTCATCATCAATCGAGATAACAATGCTCGGTTTACCATATACCTCTTTTATTCTGGATGCAACAATTCCGATAACACCCTGATGCCAGTTCTCACCGCATACAACAATAACACGATTGTTAACGATAGTCGGGTCGCGTTTGATTCTCTTATCGATATCGCTTAAGATTTCTTTTTCAATGAGCTGACGTTGGGTGTTGTCCTCGCAAAGCTCAAGTGCTATATCGCGGGCTTGTTCTTCGCTATCACAAAGAAGCATCGAAACCGTCTTCTTTGAAAGTCCCAGCCTGCCTCCTGCGTTAATTCGAGGAACCAAAGTGAACGATACATTTCCTGTTGTTATTTTTCTGCCTGACAGTCCTGATTCTTCAATCAAGGCACTTAGTCCGCATCTGTCAGTATTAGCTATGTAAGAAAGACCATTTTTGACGATAACTCGATTATCTCCTACAAGAGGAACAATATCTCCGATTGTGCCAAGAGAAGCAAGGTCAGAGTAGTTTTCCAAAATCCCCTGAGTGTCACAATATTCACCCTCGATAGCCATAACGAGCATCAAGGCTACACCGACACCTGATAATTCTTTGAAAGAACTTTTACAATCTTCCTGATGCAGGTCAACAATAGCCACCGCATCTGGTAAAACCGAATTTGGCATATGATGGTCAGTGATGACCGTATCGATACCGAGTGACTTTGCATATGCGATTTCATCAACAGCAGCGATGCCGTTATCAACAGTTACGATGAGTTTGACCCCCTGTTCATAAAGGAGGTTGACTGCATCTTTGTTCATACCGTAGCCCTCTCCCTCACGAGCTGGGATGTAGTACATAACATTCGCACAAAGAGTTTCAAGATACGAATAAAGCAACGCAGTTGATGTTACACCATCAGCATCAAAGTCACCATAAACGCAAATCTTCTCGAAATTTTCGATAGCTGCTTTGATCCTTATAGCGGCTTTGTCCATATCTTTTATGTCGTATGGATTAGAAAGCACGCTGTCGTTGTAGAGAAAATCATTGATTTCATCAGCTTCGACAATCCCCCTGATATCAAGAAGCATCGAAATAAGCATCGGCAGGTCGTGCCTTTGAGAAATGGCAACAGCCCTATCTTTATTAAGTTTTGCTACTGTCCATTTCTTCATAATAGTTCTCCAAATAAGTTAAGCGTTCAAAATAAGTTTTTCTGCATGTTTGAGTGCAGTTTCGGTGATATTAACACCATCGATAATTCTGGCAAGCTCATGAACTCTGCCGTCCATATCAAGTTTTTTCACATTTGTGAAAGTTTTATTGTCCACAAACTCTTTAATAATGAGGAAGTGGCTGTCAGCTAAAGCTGCAATCTGAGCCTGATGAGTAACACACATAACCTGTCGCTGTTTGCTTACTTCCTTGAGTTTCATGCCGACTTTTTGAGCTGCAGAACCCGAGATACCTGTGTCGATTTCGTCAAAAATCATAGTATCGACAACATCGTGCTTTGAAAGCACTGTTTTTATAGCGAGCATCATACGGGAAAGCTCACCACCTGATGCGATTTTTGTGACAGGTTTAGGGTCTTCGCCCGGGTTCACGGATATGAGAAATTCAACCTTATCTTTTCCGAACTTTGACAGTTCGGTTTCTTTGAAATCAACAACGAGTTTGACATTAGGCATCTCAAGGAAAGCCATTTCCTTACTTACAAGAGCTGCAAATTCGTCAGCCTTTTCGTGTCTGATTTTTGAAAGTTTTGAAGCAAGTTTATCTGCTTTACTCCTAAGCTCTTCAAAATGAGCTCTTAGTTTTTCACGGTTTGAATCATAGTCTGAAAGTTCTTTGAGTTTTGCTTTAGCATCACTCAAAAACTCGAGCATCTCTTCTTCCGAATTTCCGTACTTCTTTTGCAAACGATAAAGTGTATCAAGTCGCTCCTCGATCTGTTCAAGGCGATATGGGTCAGCCTCAATATCCGAGATACTGTTCTCGATAGAGTCTGAGATATCCCTAAGCTCATACAAAGCATTCATAAGTCTGTCTGAAAGCTCACTTAAACTTTCCTGATATCTCGCTGATACCGATAACGCTGAGGACGCATCGTCGGTCATGCTGAGCACACCATTTGTATCATCATCACCATCAAGGATAGCTTTAGATTTGAGCAATGACTTGATGATTTTATCACTATTGAGTAAAACTGTCTTTTCTTCGTTCAGGGTATCAAGCTCACCTATAGCGATTTCTGCAGCTTCAAGCTCGTCAATCTGATATGTGAGCAAATCAATCTGAGCAAGGCGAGATGCTTCGTCATCCTGAACGTTTTCGAGTTCTTCTTTAATATTAATATATTCGTAGTACACTTCTCTGTACTCTTTGAGCAAAGCTGAATTATCGCACAGCGCGTCTATGTAGTGGAGATGAAGCGATGGTGACATAAGCTCAGCGTTATCACTCTGGCCGTGGATGTTCACAAGATAAGCCGACAGCTCCTTCAAGGCAGTAACCGTTGCAGGTCGTGAATTGATACGGCAGGTATTCTTGCCGTTTACATTCATCTCACGCTGTAAAATAACAACACCGTCTTCAACTTCAAAACCGAGAGTCAGAGCCTTTTTCTCAGCAAAGCGTGACACATCGCTGAAAGTAGCGCTGACAAAAGCTTTGTCACTACCATGGCGGATAATCTGTTTAGGGGTACGCTGACCGAGTACAGCATTGATAGAATCAATAACTATACTTTTACCTGCGCCTGTTTCACCTGTTAGAACGTTGAAACCTTCAGTAAAATCAATATTCGTTTTTTCGATAACTGCAATGTTTTCGATGTACAAATTAGATAGCATATAAAACCCCTGATTTATGAAACAAAGCTTAGAAATTCTTTTGTGTAAGCTTTGGCTGATTCTTCGTTTTTACAAACTATAAAGATAGTATCGTCACCAGCTATAGTACCGACAACATAGTCATAGTCCATAGAGTCAAAAGCCGCACAAACAGCCTGGGCCATACCAGCGTAAGTTTTGACAACAACCATATTCATAGCATACTCAACGCTGATAACAGACGAATCGATAAGACTCAAGAAACCATTTTTCGAAGTAATCTGGTTGCTGCTTGGTGCTTGGTAGCGGTACTTCCCGTTTGGGTCAAGCGACTTTGAAAGTCGCAATTTCTTTATGTCACGGGAGACGGTTGACTGAGTAACATCGAAGCCCTCGCTTTTTAGGTATTCGAGAAGCTCATCCTGAGTGGTAATAGGATATTTGTTTATAAGTTCAACAATTTTTGTATGTCTGTTAGATTTCATGAGTTCTTCTCCTTTAGCTTTTCGCTAAGCAGGGTGTAAAAATTTTTCTCTTTCAGAATAATAAGTTCAAGATAATCATCCGATTTAGTTATAGTTATCTCATCATCAGTCTGAATTTCAACATTAGTCTGACCATCAATAATGAGGTAACTTTTGCTGACATCAGCATTGTCAACACTTGCAGTAAGTACCGCATCGCTACTGAAAACAACCTGTTTCGATGAAAGTGCATGTGGACAAATAGGTGTCAGCAGTATGCAGTTCATATCAGGCTGAATAACAGGTCCACCCGATGAAAAGCTGTAGGCTGTTGAACCTGTTGGGGTCGCAAAAATCATACCATCTGCACGATATGTGATGATTCGCTCCCCGTTTAACTTCACTGAAATATCAATAATCGGTTTCAAGACATCTCGTGTAATCGCCGCTTCGTTAACAGAAAGGAAGTTCATAACCTCACCCTTACGTTTAAGTTGCACACGTAAAAGCATCCTGCGTTCGGTTTTATATTCACCGAAAAGCAGATTTCTAAGCTCTTTTATCTCATAATACTCGAGTCCTGCAACAAATCCGATTCTACCCATATTAACACCGATAAGCGGTTTTTTGTGGGCAGACGCGAACTTCGCGTTGTGGATAATCGTTCCGTCTCCTCCTACTGTTACGGTAACATCAGAACACTTTACAACTTCTTCGTCACAACTGAGGAAAAGTACCTTTTCTTCATATTCATTTGTATCAAGTAATTCTTTTAGCGAATTATTCAGCAAAATTTCTGCGTCATTTTCATAAAAAAGCTTCACAATCTGAGAAGCACAAATCAACGCCTGAGACTTGTCGATGTTGACGATGAGTCCGATTTTCATAAAATCACCACTTTACTTATCAAGCTGAAGATGTGAATCTGTGACAATTGAAACAGATGTAGTTTCTGTTTTGAGTTGTGGAGAGTCAGATTTTTTGATATGGATAAGATATTCGATGTTGCCCTGAGGTCCTTTTATCGGAGAAAAGTCAAGTCCGCAAACATCAAATCCATTATTGAGACAGAAGTCAACGATAGTATCAACAACCTCGATATGAACATTTTTATCTCTGACAACTCCGTTTTTGCCGACCTTCTCTTTTCCTGCTTCAAACTGCGGTTTGATAAGGCAGACAGCTTCGCCATTATCAGCCAAAAGCTCTCTTGCAACAGGCAGGATGAGTTTTAAAGATATGAACGATACATCGACCGAAAAGAAGTCGATTTTGTCCGGCACCTGTTCATCAGTTACATATCGCATATTGGTGCGCTCGAGGTTGACAACACGCTCGTCATTTCTCAGTTTCCACGCAAGCTGACCGTAACCGACATCAACAGAATAAACTTTTTTCGCACCATTTTGGAGCATACAATCGGTGAAACCACCGGTGGAAGCGCCAATATCCATAGTAATCTTATCGGTTAATGTTATAGGAAAGCTGCTCATAGCTTTTTCGAGCTTGTATCCGCCACGGCTGACATATTTCATAGTATCACCGCGGACTTCCAAAGGCAGGTTTTCGTCATAAGAAACACCACATTTGTCGGCTTTCTGGTTATTAACATACACCTGACCCGCCATTATGATAGCTTTTGCCTTTTCTCTACTCTCGGCAAAGCCTTTTTCAAAAACAAGAACATCAAGTCTTTTTTTCATTTTATCTCCAATTTAATCGTTTTTCATAATTTCATACATTGACTGAGCGTCAAGTTTGTTAAGCTTCAGAGCACTTTCAACCTTGGAATGAGGAATAAAGCGGTCTTCGATAGCTGTGATTTTGTACATTCCGGTGTATCCCATTTTGGTGAGTTCATAGTCGAAAGTCTCACCGATACCACCAGCTAATATTCCCTCTTCGAAGAAGTGAATAGTATCAAAACCTTTCGCAAATTCAATAGCTTTTTTGTCGATAGGTTTGATTCTGCACAACTTCAGGATGCAGATGTTTTCGCCATGAGATTTCATCATCTCGTATGCTTTCACGGCGTTTGAGAACAATCTGCCGTAGGTTACGAGAAGTTTCTTGGCATTTTTATCGCCATAAATATCATAGTTCATACTGCTTTCCTGCAAATCATCAGGTCGGGCTGTCTCCCCTCCTCGAGGATAACGAACAGCAACGAGACTATCACAACCATAAATAGCAGTAGAAAGCGACTCGGTCATCTCGTCAAAATAACAAGGTGAAAAAATAGTGGTATTCGGGATAGAATTGAGCATAGAAACATCAAAAACACCCTGATGCGTTTCGCCGTCTTCACCGACGATACCAGCTCTGTCGATAGCAACAACCATATGAAGTTTCTGCATAGCGGCATCGTGCAAAAGCTGGTCATATCCACGCTGTAAGAATGTTGAATACACAGCAAAAACAGGAATCATTCCCTTTGCTGCCATACCGCACGAGAAAGTCACGGCGTGTTCCTCAGCAATACCTACATCGAAAAATCTGTCTTTGAACTGCTGGGAAAATGGTATGAGGCCTGTGCCTGTTCGCATAGCGGCAGTCACAGCGCATACACGCTCATCGCTCTCAGCTATACGGCACAAACTCTCACCAAAAACGGTTGAGAAGTCAGTTTTGCTCGAAAGAGGTTCACCTGTTTCAATATGGAACTGACCGATACCGTGGAAACTCGCTGAATCAGACTCTGCATACTGATAACCCTTGCCCTTTTTGGTCAGCACATGGATAAGCACAGGTCCTTTTGTATTCTTTGCAGCTGTGAGCGCATTTCTCAGCGAATCTATATCATGACCATCAACAGGACCGTAGTAACGGTAGCCGAGCTGGTCAAACAAAGTGTCTTTATAAACAATATTTTTTAAGCGATTTTTGGAACGTCTTAACGAATTCATAACTTTAGCACCAAACTCTGTGCGTTGTAAAAAGGTATCAATTCGGTTTTTCACTCTTAAGTATGATGGTTTCACTCGGATGCTGGTCAGGTATCTCGCCATAGCACCGACGTTCTTCGAGATAGACATTTTATTATCATTGAGGATAACAATGAAGTTCTTCTTGAATCTTCCGGCGTTGTTGAGACCCTCATACGCAAGACCACCCGTGAGTGAACCGTCGCCGATAACAGCGATAGTGTGGCTATCATCACCAGAGAGTTGTTTTGCACAAGCTATACCGAAAGCCGCTGAAATCGAAGTGCTCGAATGACCAACATCAAATGCATCATACTCGCTCTCTCCCCTTTTTGGGAAACCCGAAAGTCCACCCTCGGTACGGATAGTATGAATACTATCATAACGACCTGTGAGCATCTTGTGAGTATAGCACTGATGTCCAACATCCCACACAATACTGTCAGAAGGACAATCAAAGATATAGTGAAGCATAACGGTCAGTTCAACCACACCTAAGTTAGGCGACAAATGTCCACCGTTGACTGATACTGTATCGATTATCTTCTCTCTGATTTCTTTGCAAAGCTGTTTCAGCTGTGCATCTGAGAGCGATTTTATATCGCTTGGTGATTTAATTGTAGATAAAATTTCATTTGACATCATATTACCTACTTTTCCTTATCTGTTTTGTTATATTTAGTTCTTTCTGTTTGCAAGTGACAGCGCAAGCTCTTTGAGTGCGCTTGTGTCAGTTGTGAAGAAAGAAAGTGAGTCTATAGCATCTTGTGTGAGCTTGCTCACAAGTTCTTTACATTTCTCAATCCCCAAAAGAGAAACATATGTAGATTTCTCGTTATCCTTGTCGCTTCCGACAGGCTTGCCCAGATCCTCAGAAGTTGAGGTAACATCCAATATATCATCAACAATCTGGAAAGCTATGCCAATGCTATGAGCATATTTTGAGGCAGCTTTGACCTGTTCATCACTACCGCCGCCTATGATACATCCCATTTCGCAAGAAGCTTTTATAAGGGCGGCTGTTTTCTTTTCATCCATTTCTGTCAGAATTTCGATATCAGCATTTTTGCCTTCGCTTTCGATATCGATAACCTGACCGCCAACCATACCAAGCACTCCGCAGTATTTAGCCAGAGCGTGAGCCGCTTTCACAGCTTTTTCAGCTGATACCTGTTCCACTGTTTTTTCGCACAGCATAATCTCAAAAGCGAGACTCTGCAGCGCGTCACCCGATAGGGTAGCTATATCTTCACCGTAAACTTTATGGTTAGAAGGCTTTCCTCGGCGATAGTCATCGTCATCCATACACGGCATATCATCGTGGATAAGTGAGTATGTGTGAATCATTTCAACCGCACATGCAAACGGCAGAGCTTTCACAGCATCCTCTCCACAAAGCTCACAGAAAAGCAATGTCAGAAGAGGTCTGATGCGCTTTCCGCCACACATAAGTGAATACTCCATTGAATCTATCAAGGTCTGCTCTGTAAACTTTCCACAAGGAATAAATCCTTTCAGCGCGGTTTCTATCATAGCAGAATAGTTTTTGTTGTTACTCATAATTAACCTCAATCTTCAAACAAGTTGTCTGAATCATTTTTCATCTTAGCGATACGCTCGTTGATATCAACGAACTTGCCTTTACATTCATCGAGTTTTTTCTGGCAATAGATAAGCAATTTGTACGCTTGTTCATAAAGCTCCATACTCTCTTCAAGCGTTACATCTGCGCTCTCCATTTTTCTAACAATTTCTTCAAGCTTCTTGTTAGCTTGTTCAAATGACATTTCTTTGCTCATATTATTCTTCCTCTTGTGAAATCTCTATAATTTTCTTTAGTCGGTGATTCACTCCGCTTCGCGATATCGGAGGAGTGAGCATCTCTCCCATATCCCTAAGTGACAATTCAGGGTATTCAAGCCTAAGCTGTGCAACGACCTTTAGTTCTTCAGACAGAGAATTGTATTTCCCGTTCTTTTTGAGTTTGTTGATAGCTTTAATCTGAGTAGCAGACGCTCCCGCTACTTTCTGGAGATTAGCTATTTCAGAGTTAGTTCGCCTATTCGCGATATTTCTGACTTGTTTGAGCGCTTTGGTACCCATAACAGTCATCGCAGAATTGGTAGCTCCCATATATGTCAGCAAGTCTGTGATTTGCTCGCTGTCCTTGATGTAGGCTATGTACGAACCGTTGCGGTTGAGCATCTTCACAGCAAAGTTACAACCCTCAATCTCGCTTAGTATATTACACACATCACGACACAGAGCGTTATGAGTAATACACATCTCAAGGTGATATCCTTTATCAGGGTCGCTTACTGAACCGCAGGATAAGAACACTCCTTTGATGAAAGCCTGCTCGCATCTGCTGTCAATGAGATTCGCACGATTCACCCGCAAGCTCACCTGATTTTCATCGTGTCCATAAAAATCAAAAATACGCTTGCAGTCAGCCGCATCAATAATTTCAATTGTATATATTTTAGAAGTCTTGGTTAATGGTCGTTTGTGCTCAATAATCGGTGAAAAAAGCATGGAACACAAGTCAACAAAGCGGTTAGCTGTGTGCTTGTTTTCAGTTTTGAAAATAATTTTTTCGTTGCTGAAATGTCGACAAAGCAAAAGCATTGCATAAAGCTCAGCTCTCAAAACATCAACATCTGTTGAAAAATTGGAGCACAATTCCTTTTTGGTGTCTGTTGCAAATGACATAAAAGTCCCTCAAAAACAGAGAATCAGGCTTTCCAGATATCTCTGTGGTGAATAGCTGATTGTTGATCTTTTTCTAAAAAATGTGCGTTGAAAAGTCGGGCAAGAGTTACCGAGCGGTGCTTACCGCCTGTGCATCCAATGCCAATGACGAGTTCGCTTTTTCCCTCTTCCTTGTAAAGCGGAATGGCAAAATCAAGGTAATCAAGAAGCTTATCCACAAACTCCTGAGTAACATCAAATCCGAGCACATAGTTTCTGACTTCTTCATCAAGACCTGTTTTATGCTTGAGGTCTTTGATGTAAAAAGGATTTGGCAGGCATCGGACATCGAAAATCAAATCAGCTTCAAGCGGAATTCCATATTTAAATCCAAAGGACATACATGTGATGAGCATACCGCCATCTCCGCCTGTTGTGAACATAGTGGTAACACGCTCTTTGAGCTGTTTAGGAGTCATATATGAAGAGTCAATAATATAGTCAGAAATAGCCTTGATAGGCTTCATAAACTCAATTTCAAGCTCAACAGCGCTTTCGATAGAACCGTTAGCAAGCTCTCCTGATAACGGATGCTTACGTCTTGTTTCCTTGTATCTGATGAGGAGCGTATCGCTTTTTGTATCCAGGAAAAGGATTTTGAAGCGTTTTCCGTCCAGTTTACTTTTTGAGATGATATCAGAGAGCTCTTTGAACATATTACCGCTTCGCATATCAACAACAACCGCTACTTTTTTCATTCGCTTGTCGGTTGATTTGTCACACAAATCATAGAATGTATCAATCAAAAGTGGTGGGATGTTGTCAACACAATAGTAGCCGATATCCTCCATAGCATGCAAAGCTGAAGTTTTTCCGGCACCTGACAGTCCTGTAATAATTACAAATTCCATAGCTTCTCCTTATTTTTCGTTAAACTAAATGTGTATGATTTCTCTCTCAAGGAAGTAACCCGTTTCGTTCATCACGGTTTTCTGCACAAATTCCACGAGGTTAAGTACATCTTCGCAGGTAGCTCCACCGATATTGATGATAAAGCCTGCGTGTTTTTCGCTTACTTGAGCACCACCGATTGTCTTACCTTTGAGACCGCACTGTTCAATCAAAGTGCCGGCGAAGTTACCCTGTGGGCGTTTAAAAACGCTACCCGCACTTGGATATTCAAGTGGTTGTTTGGATTTTCTTCTGTTCATAATATCATCCATAAGAGCTTTGATTTCGTCCTTTTTTCCTCTTTCAAGCTCAAATGTCGCAAACAAAACAATACCGTCATTTTCTTTGAAAACGCTATAGCGATAAGAAAAATCAAGCTGTGATGAATCAAGAGTCAGCACTTCACCATTCTTATCAAGATAAGTGACGCTGGTTACTACATCCTTCATCTCTCCGCCATAAGCACCTGCATTCATAAACACAGCACCACCGACAGAACCAGGGATACCAAAAGCGAACTCAAGTCCTTTGAGCGAACGATTCATCGCAAAGGTACAAAGTTTAGCAAGATTCACACCTGCACCACAGGTAATTGTATTTTCTTTTACGGAAATATTTCTAAACTCACCGCCAAGAGTAATAACAACACCCTTAAGTCCGCTATCCGAAATAAGAAGGTTGCTACCCTTTCCCAAAACAAAGATAGGGATGTCGCTTTCTTTGCAGGTATTCACTACTGCTTTGAGCTGTTCGCTGTTAAAAACCGTAACAAACAACTCTGCGTTTCCGCCAATCTTAAAAGAAGTGTGGCGTGAAAGCGGTTCATTTTCCAAATATTCAAAGCCGTTTTTCTCGGCTAAATCTCTGATAATTTGAAGATTATACATATATCCTCCATTAGATATCGATATTTTTCTCTTTGAAATACTCCTGAAGATTTTCAACGCTGGAATTGACTATAAGCTCTCTTGGAAAATCAATCTCGGAAAGCATCTTCAACGCAAGAGGAACATTTCCAACTTTTGTCACAAAATGTGCATCACTATCAACAACAATTCTCGCACCATATTTTTTACACAAAAGCGCAATCTGTCTGCAGTTTTCTTCACTTCCCTTGCGAAATCCGAACGAAGCGTTATTGATTTCAACCAGTGTTGAAGTCTGAGCGCAACGTTTGATAACTGTTTCGTAGTCATATTTAAAATACTCTGAACCAGAATGACCAAGAACATTGACATTCTGGTTGTCACACATAGCAAGGTAGGCTTGAGTGCATTTTTCCACAGTTGGTTTTTCAAAAAGCGCTATAGTATGCATAGAAGCAACAATCCACTCAAGAGAACTCAGCAGTGCATCAGAGCAATCGAGCGTTCCGTTATAGTCGATGATATTAGCTTCCATTCCTTTTAAAACTCTGACACCCATCATTTCTTTAGGTATGATAGGTAAACTCTCAAAGTAGTAAGGTCCCGGAGCACCAGGCATCGCTCTGCCGTGGTCAGTGATAGCAATAGCGTACAGCTCCATTTCCTTTGCCGCTGTTATCATCTCAAGCACAGTTGAATATGCATGAGTGGATGCAATTGTGTGGGTGTGCAAATCTGCGATAATTTTCATTTAATCACCAGTTAGTCTCAATTTTCTTTTTGCCGATATCATCAGGACTGATATCCATACCAAGGTTTTGAAGAAGCTCACGGGCACCGTTATAGCCCATCTTCTTCTGGCGCTGATTCATAGCCGCAACCTCGATGATAATAGCGAGATTTCGACCAGGTTTCACAGGGATGGTAACAACAGGAACCTCAATTCCGAGTATTTCCATATATTCGTTGTCCATACCCATTCGGTCATATACTTTAGTGGAGTCCCAAGTTTCCATATTGATAACCATATCAATCTTTTCACTCATCTTGACAGCACCCATACCGAAGATTCTGCGGGCGTTGATAATACCAATACCGCGAACCTCAATGAAGTGGCGGATGTTATCAGGTGATGAACCAACAAGTGTTTTCTTGGAAACCCTCTTTATTTCAACAGCGTCATCAGCGATAAGTCGGTGACCACGCTTGATAAGTTCGATAGCAGTTTCAGATTTACCAACACCACTACTACCAATGAGCAAACAACCTTCACCATATACTTCAACCAATACACCGTGGCGAGTGATACGAGGAGCAAGCTCAGTGTTCAGAAATGATACCAAAGCAGCTGTAAGTTCAGAAGTGTCATCAGGAGTAGTCAAAAGAGGTACCTCGTACTTTTTGACGCAGTTCATAATAACATCTGATGGTGTTATATCTCGTGCAATAATAACAGCAGGCGGTCTTCTGGATAAAATAGGTTCGATAGCTTTGAGTCTGTCTTCTTCGCTGAGATTTCTCAGGTAAGAATATTCAGTCATACCCAGAACTACAATCTGGCTTTCATCGTAATGGTCAAGATGACCGATAAGCTGAAGACCTGGTCTGTCGATACTGTTAGAGTAGACAAGCAAATTTTCTGGATCGCTTGGCATATAGTACTCTTTCAGACCCATTTCATAAATAACTCTTTTCAAAGATACGCTGTATTCCTTATTCATAAATTGCACCGACTTTCTATTTTAAAATTTGCATACTTATACAAAGTTAATTATACTCCGATACATTATAATTATAAACCTATAAAAGAACATTTTTCATATTTTATGCATAGATTTGCATATTTTTTTGAAATCGAGGTTTATTCTTCCAGCGTGTATATACAAATAATTCCTGAGCATATTAGTAATGGTGATTTTATGCTGATTTTGCTCATACGAACAACCCTTCTTTACGCTTTTATAATACTTGCTGTCAGGCTGATGGGAAAACGACAGATAAGTGATATGCAAGCATCCGAGCTGGTTATAACTCTGGTTATTTCTGATATTGTTGCAATTCCTATGCAGGATACCGAACAACCGTTGCTATCAGGATTTCTGCCGATTATGGTACTCGTGGCGCTTGAAATAATCGTCAGCGTCATTATGCTCAAAAGTCCAAAATTCAGAAATGTTATATGTGGCAATCCCATCGTTGTTATTAAAAATGGAAAAATACTAGAAAGTCAGTTAAGAAGGGTAAGAATCAGCTACGAAGACTTGTACAGCCTGCTTCGACAGCAGGATATCTTCGACATAAAGGATGTTCAATACGCTGTGCTTGAAACCAACGGAAGTCTGAGCGTTTTGCAAAATCAGGAGGGAAACAATTGAGAAGAATATTCATAGCAATTGCATTTTTAGTATTTACTATATCAATAGGAATAACTGAATTTTCGCTTGTTAACAAAAGCTTCGAACGATATGTCACAGCTCTTGACACAGCACAGTTTTTTATTTCTCAAGGAGAATATAACAAAACAATAGAGCTAACAGAAACAATCGATAAAAACTGGGAAAACACAAAAAATAAACTCAACATCTTCCTTTTTCACGAAGATATCGAGTTGATATCTGAGAATATCAAAGTTCTGTGCGAACAATCAAAACTTAAAGAAAAAGAGGATTACATTTATCTTTGCAACAAAACAAAAAGGCAGCTGCTCAAACTTAAGTTGAACGAACTGCCTGATTTGCAAAATATTTTATAATTCTGTATATGAATTATTTACTTTTTCTTGTCTGCCATTTAACCCAGAGTGGACCAGCGATGCAAAGTGATGAATAGCAACCTGAGATAACACCGATCATCATAGGAAGAGCAAACGCCTTAACTGAATCAAGACCGAATACTGTAGCAACAACATAAACTGTACCGATAGCAACAAGAGTAGTTACAGAAGTGCAGATTGTACGTGTCAAAACAGCAGATGCGCTATGGTTGAATACTGTAACGATATCAGCCTTAGGACCTGCATTCTTTCTCTCTTCTCTTACTCTGTCATAGATAACGATTGTATCGTTGAGTGAGTAACCTAAGATCATAAGAACTACAGCGATGAAGTTAGAGTCAATCGGCATACGGAAGATAACGTACATAAAGTAAATCATAGCTACATCGTGGAAGAGAGCTACGAGCGCCATCATACCAGCTGAAAGACCACCAATAAGCTTGAATCGGATAGTTACATAAAGTACCATCAGCGCACAAGCGATAAGTACAGCTGTGAGACACTTGAGCAAGAACTTTGTACCCATTGAAGCTTCAACAGAAGATGATTCCTGATACTCAAAGTTGTTGTCAGGGAAAGCCTTCTCCAAAGCCTCTGTGATAGCAGCCTGCTGAGCTGTGTCGATAGCATTCTCACCTGAGAAGTTAATATCGATAACATAAGCATCATCAGTCTCTGTATTGTTCATAATATCCTTGGATACTGTGAATGTAACTGTGTTGTTAGGAGTTGCATTCTGGATAGTATCCTTGAGTGTGTTCTCATCAACTTCACCTGTGAAGCTGTAAGAAATAATAGCGCCGCCCTTGAACTGAATGTCGAGAGTTGTGCCAAAAATAAAGTTGCAGATAATACCGATTACGATAATAGCAATAGAGATGCCAAAGAAAATCTTACTGCGACCAACAAAGTTTAAGTCTTTTTTCATTTTTTAGCACCTCCGAACAACCAGTTTTTACGCAAGCACTTGAAACCTGCGATGCTCTTGAGCATAATTCTTGAGAAGAATACACCCATAACAAAGTTAGAGATAGTACCCATCAAGAGAGTATAACCAAATGCGTAGATAGTACCTGTTGTTGAAGCACCAAAGAGCCATGAAAGGATGTTTGATGGACCAAATACAAGCAGGAGAATAATAGATACGATAACAACAGTCATATTACCGTCGATGATAGCTGAAAGTGAGTTCTTTGTACCCTTTTCGATAGCACCATCGAGAGTTTTACCTGTTTTGAACTCGTCTCTGATACGCTCAGCTGTGATGATGTTAGCATCAACACCCATACCGATAGAAAGAATGATACCGGCAATACCAGGAAGAGTCATTGTGAATGAATCAAATGCAGCGAAGTACTTTGTGATAGCTGCGATAGAAAGACCAACCTGACCTAAAAGTGCAATAACAGCAACAAGACCAGGAACTCTGTATCTGATAATCATAAAGAGTGAAATGAGAATCAACGCGATAACACCAGCGTAAGCCATAGCTGTGAGTGAGTTCTGACCAAGTGTTGGGCTGATTGAGCCGTATGATGCAGTCTCAAGTGTGAATGGGAGCGCACCACCGTTGATCTGGTTAGCAAGCTTGATAGCTTCCTCAGAAGTGAAGTTACCTGTGATAGTAGCCTCGCCACCGGAGATAGCTTCGTTAACTGTAGGAGCTGAGAGTAAAGTCTCATCCATATAGATAGAAAGTGTCTTGCCTACATTAGCAGCAGTTGCATCAGCGAAAACCTTTGCACCATCAGATGTAAGCTCGAGACCAACCATATACTCGCCTGATGAACCCTGTTCTGTGTTAACAAGAGCCTCAGCTTTTGCAACCGAAGAACCGTCCATAACAACTTCACCAGACTCATCACGGAAGGTGAGTTTAGCAGTTGCTGCAAGCTCGTCGATAGCTGCAACCGGGTCAAAATCAGTCTCGTCCTCTTTCCATGGGAAACGAACGATAATACGATCACTGTTGTAGTCAGCATAAAGCTCATAGTCAGTGATACCATTTGAAACCATACGGGTTTCGATAATAGACTTAGCAGAGTCTAACTGCTCATCCGTAGCGTCAATGTCTTCAGCTGGTTTGAATGTTGCTTCAACACCACCACGGATATCAATTCCCCATCGCATTTCATCGATACCCTTGATCACAGTTTTCTCAATATCGCCGTCATAATAAGATACGCCGAGTACAGAAGAAGCCGCGAACAGGAGAATCAAAAGAGCAACGACGAAGAAAACAGGCTTTGGAATTCTTTTCATGCCTTGGACCTCCAATAAATTTTGTGTTGTTAAAAGTGCGAGCGAAGTTTTCGAAAAGAAAAACTCTGCTACGGCATACACTTTTAACCATAACAGAGTAATTATACTTTTTTATCACCAAAAAGTCAACAAAACATTGTGATTTCTTTGTGAATTTTATGAAATTTTGTTGAAAATTAAGCTTTAATTCTTCTTTCGAATTTTAAGCGTTCAAAAGAAGCTCAACTGCAGCAAGCTTTGCACAAACGCAGAATACATCCATAGCCTTTGAAAGGTCAGATACGCTTGGTGCACTTGGTGCAATACGAATGTTAGAATCAGCAGGATCTTTAGAATATGGATACGTTGCGCCTGCACCTGTGAGAACAACACCAGCTTCTTTACATAGCTCTACTACCCTTTTTGCTGTACCATCCATAACGTCAACACTTACAAAGTAACCGCCACGTGGAACATCAAAAGATACAATACCAAGGTCAGATAAGTTCTCCTGAAGCTTGCTTACTACAACATCAAAACGAGGTTTCAAGATAGCAGCGTGCTTCTTCATATGCTCTTTCATACCATCAATATCCTTGAAGAATCGAACATGACGCAGCATATTGAGCTTATCAAAACCGATTGTCTGGTACTGATACTTGTTCTTCAAAATTTTCATATTGTTAGCGCTTGTAGCCAAAGCTGCAACACCTGCACCAGGGAAGGTTATTTTTGAAGTTGAGCAAAACTCAAGCACAAAGTCGATGTTACCTGCTTTTTCGCACTCTGTGAAGATGTTGAGAAGCTCATCTGTTTCATCTTCCAGATCATGAATAATATAAGCGTTATCCCACATAATCTTGAAGTCTTTAGCAGCAGGTTTGAGATTAGCCAAACGCTTAACAGTATCGTCTGAGTATGTGATGCCCTGTGGATTTGAATACTTTGGAACACACCAGATACCCTTAACAGACTCGTCTTTCACGAGCTCTTCAACCTTATCCATATCAGGACCGTTGTCTGTCATAGGTACAGTAATCATCTCAAAACCAAAATATTCTGTGATACCGAAGTGTCTGTCATAGCCAGGAACAGGACAAAGGAACTTTCTGTTCTTCACTTCATACCATGGTGCACAACCTTCAGCAGGTGAAGCTGTCATAAAAGTAGCAATTGTATCAAACATCATATTAAGGCTTGAGTTACCTCCAACCATAACCATATCAGGAGTAACACAGAGCATATCAGCCATAAGCTTCTTGCACTCAGGAATACCATCTAAAATACCATAGTTACGGTAATCCGCACCCTGTTGTGAAATACAATTTGTTTCACTGTCAATAATATCGAGCATTGGCTTTGAAATCTCGAGCTGATCAACACTTGGAACACCTCGGCTCATATTGAGATTCAAGTTAAGCTCTTTGATTTTAGAATATTCATCCTTGAGTTTAATATGCTGAGCAGAAAGCTGCTCTGCAGTCATTTCTCTGTACAACATTTTGCACCAACCTTTTATTAAAATTGCAAAAACTATTAATCGCTGTCTAATATAATAACCTTAATCGACATTTTTTGCAATACGTTTTTCTAATCTTGCAAAATAATATTTCCTTTATATTATGCTCAAATATGGTAAAAATACACAAAAAAAGAGCCCGCATAAGCGAGCTCAGAAAAATTAATAGTATTTGTAGTATCCGTAGTTACCCTTTTTGTACTTACTCTTTTCGTGAAGTGAGCAACCAACCTTAAGGAAACCCAGAATTTTTGAATCAGCAAGTTCAACAGCTTGCTTAGCACGTTCGATATCACCATGAGTTGTAACTCTTTCTCTGACAATCATAACATAGCCTGCGATATGATCCTTGAGAAGAAGTGTATCAGTAACCACACCAAGTGGCGGCGTATCAAGAATGATATAATCATACTGGTTCTTCGCCATATTAATGAAAGAAGAGAATGAGCTGGAACCAATAAGTTCAGAAGGGTTAGGTGGAACAGCACCTGATGTAAGAACATCCAAGCAAGGAACAACATTTCTGTAAACAGAATCTTCAAAATCAGCAAACTGACCAATTACCTCAGAAAGGCCAACACCATTCTTCAATTTCAAAAGGTTGTGAACATTAGGACGACGAAGGTCAGTATCAACAAGAAGCACCTTCTTACCCATCTTCGCAAATGAAATAGCAAGGTTAACAGTCGCTGTGCTCTTGCCCTCACCTTTTGACCAGGATGAAACGGCAACGCAGGAATTATTCTCAGCAACAAGCGAGAAAACAAGACTAGTACGAGCTGACTTATATCCCTCGACAATTGCAAATTTACTATCGTTATTGATGATATTACGAGTCTTTTCGTTTGCGCCAAGTCGCTTTTTCTTAGAAATCAGCTTCATTTCTTCTTTGCACCGCCTTCCACATCAAAGTCAACAATCTCAGCAAACACAGGAATTTTGTAGATATCGTAGAGATCGTCATCAGGTTTAACGGTTGTATCAATAATTTCAAGCAGGAATGAAATCGCAAGAGCAAGAACAAGACCGCCCAAAAATCCCATCATTACATACTTTTTAGTGCTTGGTGAGAAAGGAGACGAAGGAATAGACGCTTCTTCAACTGTATCTACTCGACCTGCATCATCAAAGTAGTTCGCAAAAACCTCAGGGGCAGCCTTCGCAACCTGATTCGCAACAGTAGCCGCAGAAACCGGATCATCAGATACCACCTTGATTTCAAGGAAGTATGAATCTTCAATAGCGGTGATAGTAACGCTATGACCGGAAATAATGCTCTTCATCTGAGGGTCACGCTCAAACAAAACCGTACAAGTATTAGCAAGCATAACAGACTGAGTGATATCACTTGTGTTAACTCGGTTACTGTCGGTATTGCCATCAGCGGTAGCTCCTCCAGTTGAAAAGCCCGAATCGTTTTGAACAAGAATCAACGCTGATGTTGAATACAACGGCGTTACAAAATATGAAACATAAACAAAAGCAAGCACAGTTCCAACAAGTGCTAAAATCACAATAAGCTTAATATGCGCTAAAAACATTTTAAGGATATCGTTAATAGTTATCTGTCTTGACATATTAACCCCCTATATTACATTATCTTACATTGTATATAATATATCATCATAGCGTCATCATTATTCCATTTTAGAATTTTTCTCAGGAATTTTATACTAAAAGAAAACAGCGCATCTAAAAAGACACGCTGTATATAAATTACGCTTTTTTTACTGTAAGTTTCTTTTCTTCACCGTTTATGAGTCGCTTGATGTTATCCTTATGTTTGATGATAACAAAAGTGCCCAGAAGCAAAGCTAGCAAACTCGTAAGTATTACAAATCTTAATGGGAACTCCCCTGTTTTATATTCAAAGAAAAACGAAATTATAAATGTATAAACGCCGTACAAAGCTGCACAAGTGATAGAAGCGAGAGAAATAATTCTTGATGCAATAAAAATAATCAGAAATGTAGCAACAATCAAAAGAAAAACTCTCCAGTCAGTCACAGCCATCATAGCAGCAGATGTAACGATTCCTTTACCGCCTCTAAAGCCAAAATACACAGGATACATATGACCAATGATAGCAAAAACGCCACCAATGAACCCTCCATATATAATAAGCTCGCTTTTTATTTCCGGCACTACAGCCAATGTTGAAAAAAGCATTCTGCCCACAAAACCTGCGATAACACCCTTGAGAAAATCGAACACTAGGGTGAACACAGCAGGTGCAACGCCTACTGAACGCAGAACATTAGTAAAACCTGCATTTCCTGAACCCATTTCACGGATATCCTTTTTTGAGCTCATTTTTGTAAAGATAACAGCAAAGCTGATACTTCCGAAAAGATAAGCAACCACAGCAGTAATAACCGCCATCATAAGTATACTTAAAATCATTTGTCTCCTCTTTCTCTGACAACAATTCGCACAGGTGTACCAGAAAGCTCAAACGCTTCTCTAATTCTGTTCTCAAGATATCTCTGGTATGAGAAATGGAACAGTTCTGCATCATTACAGAAGAATACGAATGTCGGCGGTTTTGTTGACGCCTGAGTCATATAGTAAATTTTGAGTCTTCTTCCCTTATCAGTTGGTGGCTGTACACGCATAGTAGCCTGAGCAAGAAGCTCATTTAGCATACCTGTTTTGATACGCATAGCGTTGTTGTTAGCAACCTGAATGATGAGTTCAAAAAGGTTACCCAGTCGCTGACCTGTTTTTGCGGAAATAAAAACAGATGGTGTGTATGACATAAACGCAAAATCAGTTTCGATGTCCTTTTTGAATGTAGGCATAGTTTTGTCGTCTTTGTCAATTGCGTCCCACTTATTTACAGCGATAATACAACCCTTGCCAGCTTCAATAGCCATACCTGCGATTTTTGTATCCTGCTCAGTGATACCTGTTTCAGCGTCAATCATAATAACGCAGACATCGCAGCGCTCAATCGCCATTTTAGCTCTCAAAATAGAATAACGTTCAATATTATCGATAATTTTACTCTTTTTACGCATACCTGCGGTATCGATAAAGTTAAAAACTCCGTACTGATTCTCAATTTTTGTATCAATACTGTCTCTTGTAGTGCCTGCGATATTGGAAACGATACAACGTTTCTCGCCTGTTATTTTATTGATGAGTGAAGATTTTCCGACATTAGGTCTGCCGATAACTGCAACAGAAATAACCTCTGGGTCGTCTTCAAACTCATCAGAACTTGGCAAATGCGCAAAAGCAGCGTCAAGCAAATCGCCAGTTCCGTGACCATGAACGGAAGATACCGCAATAGGGTCAAGTCCCAAGTTATAAAACTCATAAAATGCAGGGTCAGGATCACCGACAGTATCACATTTATTAACACAAAGCACAATAGGCTTTGAGCTTTTGAGTAACATCTGAGCAACATCAAGGTCTGTTGCTACAACACCAGAACGCACATCAGTTACCAAAACAATAACATCGGCTGTCTCAATAGCAAGCTCAGCCTGGACACGCATCTGAGATAGAATGATATCATCACTCTTTGGCTCAATACCGCCTGTATCAATGATAGTAGCGACTCTACCCTGCCACTCTACCTCTCCGTAAATTCGGTCTCTGGTTACACCAGGGGTGTCGTCAACAATAGAAATTCTCTGTCCTATAAGCTTGTTAAAAAGAGTGGACTTTCCGACATTTGGTCTGCCGACGATAGCTATAACAGGTTTCATTACTGTTCAATCCCCTTTCCTAATATTGCTAAAAGTAACTCTTCACCGTTATTATTAACCGGTGTGAGCTTAATATTTAAAGTATTTTCAACATCTTCTACTGATGTATCATCAAGGAACAAGTCATTCTCATATCTGAGCATAGATGAGGAGATGAGAAGCTCGTCACCTAAATCGATAGTTTTCAACTGATTTATGAGATCAGCTCCGACAATTAGTCCGCTGACATTCACACCGCCACCGAAAAACTCATTTTTGATAGGAACAACGTTCACCTTTACGTTATCAAACTTCTTCTCAACATAGTCCATCATCTCTCTCATAAATGGTGCGACAGATGTACCACACGCTATGGTGACAGTTCGCTTGATAGATGTATCGCCCTCATAATCGTCGACAGCATAAAACAGCTCGTCCTTCAACAGAGCGATAAGACCAACGCCATTTTCAAGCGCAGGGAAATCCTCGTAGTGCTCATATGGCGGAATCGGCAAGCCTGCTTTGATATAGAGCTCATCAGACGCAAAAGCGATATGTCTGCCATATTTTTCCATACAATGTGAAGAGAATTCTTCGATGATTCCGATGGTCTCAAGCGCTTTTTCCTTATCAAAAGGGGTGAGCTTTGCAAGTCCTTCTCTGTGAGCAGTAAGCCCGACAGGAACAACAGCAACCATATTGACACCTAAATCTTCAAGGTCAGATAGGGTGCGTTTGAGCTCTTCTCCATCGTTATAACCTGGGCAACAAACAATCTGTGTGTTAATTTCGATAGAACTTTTCGAAAGCCTTTCGAGATACTTGAGTGCATCTCCCGCAAAGCGATTATTCATCATCTTACATCGAAGTTCCGGATTTGTTGTATGAACCGAGATATTCACCGGGCTGATATGCATTTTGATAATACGGTCAACCTCGTGCTCGGTGATATTAGTAAGCGTGATATAGTTACCAAACAAAAACGAGAGTCGCGAATCGTCATCCTTGAAATACAAGGTCTCGCGCATACCCTTTGGAAGCTGGTCAATAAAGCAGAAAACACATTTATTCCTACAGCTTTTCTGTTCATCCATCAGGTAAGTATCAAACAAAAGTCCAAGTTCATCATACTCAGGCTTTTTGAGTTTTACAGTTCTTCTCTCGCCCAGTTCATTTTCAACAACAAGTATAAGCTCTCTTTCAAACTGATAAAAACGATAGTCAAGAACATCGACAATATCGTTTGAGTTGATAGAAACGAGAATTTCGTTCGGTAATATAGAGCATCGCGCAGCGTGGCTGTGCGGTGCAACGCCGTTGATAACTACTGACACAGTCACACCTCCATAAAAAACAAAAGGGCGGTCAGATAAACTGCCGCCTAATACTTTTGTTATTGATTATTCAGCATCTTTAGCGATAACCTGTCTGCCGTTGTACATACCACAGTTACCACATACTCTGTGTGGAGCCTTGTACTCGCCGCAGTTTGGACAAATTGAAAGTGCAGGAACAGGAAGCTTCCATACATTGTTTCTTCTCTTGTCTCTTCTAGCTTTAGATGTCTTTCTAGCTGGTACTGCCATTGTGACGCCCTCCTTGTAATATTATATAGTAGTTAATAGTTAGTTAAGTAATTCTTTAAGTGCTTCAAGTCTCGGATCGATAACTCGCTTATCACAGTCACAATCGCCCAAGTTAAGATTATGTCCACATTTTTGACAGAGACCTTGACAGTCTCCCTTGCAAAGGTACTTAGACGGCAAAGAAAGCAATATGTCTGAGATAACGAGCTCGGACAAATCGAGCTTGTAGTCGGTGGTTTCGATATATTCATCATTGTAGTCACCCTCAAGCGACTCAGTAAGACGATGTGAGTAGTGCTCATTCATATGAGTTGTCACATCAGTAAAACAACGATCGCATGGTGCACAGTAATCAAACTGTACATCAATATCGAGAGTAACAAGCCCTGTCTTGTTGACGATATCAGCGCTAACCTTAACCGGACTAGTGAATGGATAAAGTCCGTAAAGTTCGATATCAGACATAGACAAGTCGTATTCGTGGTGGGCTTTCATGCCGTCATTCACAAAGATATCCTTGAGTGAAAGTAGCATAACAAACCTCCAATACACAATAATGCATACTAAAACACTATCTAGTATTATAATAAATGGAAACTTAATTGTCAATAACAAAAATACAAAAATTTCGCTCAATTACTGAGTCATTTCAGCCTTTTGTTTATTAAAATTACACACATAGTTTTAACCCGCTTTAAAACAAGCAAAAATACACAAAAAAGGTGAGAGTAAACCCCTCACCTTTCTTATCAAAATTCATTAACCACAGATGCTCAAAAGCACGCCTGCTGCAACAGCAGAACCGATAACACCTGCAACGTTTGGACCCATAGCGTGCATCAAAAGGAAGTTACCAGGATTCTCTTCCTGACCAACCTTGTTAGCAACTCTTGCTGCCATCGGAACAGCTGAAACACCCGCTGAACCAATAAGTGGGTTAACCTTGCCACCTGTGAAGATATACATAAGCTTACCGAAAAGAACACCGCAGATAGTACCAACGATAAACGCCGCAAGACCAAGACAAATAATACCGAGAGTCTCAAGTCTCAAGAAACGTGTACCTGTCGCAGTAGCACCAACTGTCACACCAAGGAAGATGGTGATGATATTCATAAGCTCGTTTTGAGCTGTCTTTGAAAGACGTTCAACAACGCCCGACTCTTTGAAGAGGTTACCGAGCATCAGCATACCAATAAGCGGAGCTGAGCTTGGGAGCAGTATTGCACAAACAACAACTACAACAATCGGGAACATAATCTTCTCGAGCTTTGAAACAGGTCTGAGCTGTTCCATAACAACTGAGCGTTCTTTCTTTGTTGTGAGCAATCTCATAAATGGAGGCTGAATGATAGGAACAAGCGCCATATAGGAGTAAGCCGCAATCGCGATAGAACCCAAGAGATGAGGCGCAAGCTTAGATGTTACATAAATAGCAGTAGGACCATCAGCGCCACCGATAATACCGATAGCACCAGCCTCAGCAGGGTTAAAGCCAATAACTGTAGCACCGATAAATGTGATGAAAATACCAACCTGAGCAGCAGCACCGAGGATGAAACTCTTAGGGTTAGCGATAAGCGGACCAAAGTCAGTCATACAACCGATACCAAGGAAGATAAGCGGTGGATAGATACCCAGCTTTACACCCTGATAGAGATAGTAAAGCAAACCACCGTAAGTTGGAACATTGACGTACTGTTCACCATTTAGCGTGGTGACGGCATAGTCAATCGTTGTATGGTCAGCCAGATATTCAGCCAAAGGAACCATATCAGTTGATGGGGCAGCCATAATATCAGGATAAAGGTTAACGAGTAACATACCAAAGGCAATCGGCAAAAGCAAAAGTGGTTCGTACTGCTTTTTTATTGCAAGATAAAGAAGTACAAACGAAATAAGAATCATAACATAGTTCTGCCAACCCAAGTCAACAAGACCCGAGTCCATATACAGACCCTTCAAGGAGTCTAAAAATCCATTAATAATTGTCATATTTCAGCTCCTCCTTAAAAACTTCTTGTGTTAGCAACAACACCCGCGTTGCTCCAAGCACTGCGTGCAGGAGCTTTTCTGATGTTTTTGACTCTGACATTACCCTTGCCGTACATAAATTCAACTGCGGCTGCAATACAAGCAAGAACCTCAGGACTCACACCGCCGTTAGCAGCAACACTGCCACCGCCACCTGTAGCACCCGTGCCCTTTGGTGTGTCGTCATCATCTTTGTTTTTCTTTTCTTTTTTAGGCTTGTTCTGAAAATTATAAACGATAGTACTGTAAATCTTGATAATCGCAATAAGCAATATCAAAACAGCAAACACTACAACAAAACCTGTGATGAGAACCGTCCAGGCTGTCATCATATCAAGATTTGCAAAATATTCGCTCATAAAATAACCCCCATACTTTCAAAATTATACAGCTTTAGTATATACCAAAAACCAAACAATTTCAATAAAAATATGAGGGGAATTTAATTAAATTTTGATTTTTATGTAATCAAAGGATAATACAAACAAGACCGTTGCATCCATCGTTGATTATCTTTTCGATAGTCTCCCCGACCTTAGCTCGCGCCTGAGGTGGCATTCGATAAAGTTTGTTGTTGAGTCCTTCACTTACAAGCTCGTTGACTGACTTGCCAAAAATATTTGACTCCCATATTTTCTCAGGATTTTCCTCGAACTCCTTGAGCAGATATGTGACTAGTTCTTCACTCTGCTGTTCACTTCCGACAATCGGAGTCACTTCGGCTGTCGTTGAAATTTTCATCATATGGATACTCGGAGCACTTGCTTTAAGCTTCACACCATACTTTCCGTTTTGTTTTATAATCTGAGGTTCTTCAAGCGACAGTTCTTCTATTGTCGGCATAACTATTCCGTAGCCTGTATCAAGCACCTGCTCATATGCCTGTGCAATTTTATCAAAACGTGATTTCTTCTGTGACAATTCGAATATGCAGTCGAGGAGCGATTTTTCATCTACAATATCAATGCCTGTTTTTTCAGACAGTATTTTAAAGAACAGGTCAGGTTCAAGCTCAATACTAACCCCCGCACTGCCTTTTCCTAAATCAAGTGATTTCAATGTCGCTCGGCTGATATATTCGCTATTCTCAATCTTAGACAGCACATCCTGAACCTCGCGGATTTTCTGCATTGAACCGGAATGTTTTCGAATCGATTCAAACACAGAAGATTTCAGCCAATGATTTTTGTCAAGAGACACAAGCCACTTTGGAATAGAAACCCTGACCTCACGAACAGGAAATTCAAAGAGCACCTGAGCAAGAATTGCTTTGATTCGGTTTTCATCAAGTTCAATACAGTTAACAGGAAGAACAGGAACCTGATACTTTCGGCTCATGCTGGATGCAAGCTCGCCTGTCTGCACGGAATTAGGTTCAATACTGTTGAGAAGAATAATAAACGGCTTATTGATAGCTTTGAGCTCTTTCACCACACGTTCCTCAGCTTTTATGTAATCTTCTCGCTCTATCTCGCCTATCGTTCCGTCGGTTGTGACAAGCAGACCTATTGTGGAGTGTTCATCGATAACTTTCTTTGTGCCGATTTCAGCCGCCTTGTCAAAAGGGATTTCATCATCATCCCAAGGTGTTTTTACCATTCGAGGGGTATCATCCTCCATATATCCCATAGAAGAATCCACAACATAACCGACACAGTCAATCATCCTGACTTTAAGCGTTGCGGTATTGTCCACATTTATTTCGACCGCTTCTTCGGGAATAAACTTCGGTTCAGTTGTCATTATCGTTCTGCCACTACCGGACTGGGGAAGTTCATCATTTGCTCTGCGTCTGAGATTCTCGTCATCTATATTAGGCAGGACTATCGTATCCATAAATCGCTTTATAAATGTCGATTTACCCGTTCGAACTGGTCCAACCACCCCTATGTATATGTCGCCACTTGTACGACTGCTGATATCTTTATATATGCTTCTTTCTTCCATAATTTCCTCCGATACACTTTTTACTATAATGTATGAGGACAATTTCTTATTTATGCTAAAAAAGAAAAGTCGCCCTGCAAACAGACGACTTTTAAGCTTTTTAATTCTTATATGAAATTATAATTCAAGCATAGCAATTAAATCAGGCAAGGCTGTTTCGAACTTGGTGCCATACCAATGGGACTTATCACCTATAGTGTTTTCGATACACTTCACAGTAAATTCAGAAGCAATACGAGCACTATCAAAAAGACTTTTTCCCTGCATATACGCACCGACGAAAGATGATGAGAACACATCGCCTGTGCCGTGGAAACTTGTTCCGACCTTTTTGTGGGTATAGCTTGAGATTTCGCCATTACTCGAAATCATAACGTGAACATTTTCATTATCATAGCTCACACCTGTGAGAATAACCACGCCTTCTGTAACTATTGACAGCTTACGCATAAGCTCATCGATATAAGGTTTATCGTATGTCTCTTTGTACTCTGTGCCTGTCAGGAAGCACGCTTCGGTGATATTTGGCAGGATGATATCCGCCTTTGTGCAAAGATAACGCATACCTTCGACATATTCCATATCAAAGCCTTTGTACAGTTTGCCATGGTCAGCCATAGCAGGGTCAACAATGATTTTGCCATCTTCACGCTTTAAGGTAGCGAATATATCGCAGACATAGTCAATCTGCTTGACGGTACCGAGATAGCCTGTGTAAATACAATCAAACGAAACGCCCTCTTCAATCCAGCGTTGTTGAATATTCGGAAAATCTTCGGAGATATCGTTGAATGTGAATCTCGAAAAACCGCCTGTGTGGTTAGAAAGCACAGCAGAAGGCAGAATACAGGTTTCGTGGGAACAAGCTGAAATAACAGGAAGAGCTACCGTGATAGAGCACTGTCCCATACACGAAATATCCTGAATCGTGAGTATCCTTTTATATGCCACAAAAACATCTCCTTTACATAAGGCTATACACCTTTTTATCTCGAATGATAACACTATCGGGCATTTTCGTCAAGTAAAGAAAAAAGCGGACTATAAAAAGTCCGCCACAAAATCACCGAGTCGGCACCAAAAGCATACACTCTTCTTCGAGTATATCATTTTCAAGTGCATTCTCACTCATAAGCAAATCGCTTTTTGTACTGTACGCTTTAGCTATATCCCAGACGCTTTCTCCTTTGTCAGCAAAGTAAAGTATCAGAGAACAGTCATCCTTTTCACATGGTTTATCCTCAAGTGCGTTTATATAGGTCACACAGTTTAGCGAGTGACTGTCACACAAAGTGATGGTAAACCTAAGTTCAATTCGCACTTCAATGGTATTACCGTCAGCGAGCCTATAGCTCAGCGAATGAACATTTGCACTGTTGAGCATAGCTTTATCAAAGCTACGATTGATACTCGGTTTGAAATCAACATCAACACTACGTTCTATATATGATATTTCTCCTTTTGTATCTTCAACAAGCATACACACATTGGCTTTTGATACAACAGAAAGCTCTTTGTCAGATATCACAACGCTACTTTTGAGACCTTGGGAATAAATATTCAGGATTTTAGATATTTCGCAACTATCCAATTTAACAGTAGTTTTTGCAATATGACTGAATTTTTCGAAACTATGATTGCTCTGTGCTGTTTTTGAACTGTGCTTATTTTCAGTCAAAAATTCAGTGGAATACGCATCTTCAATCACTCTCATTGTTTTTGACAGATAGGATATATCAGAAAAACACAACTTCACATCGAGAGAAAGCAAAGAACCATCATTTATACTATCTTTACGAATATGCAAATCATAACTCATCACTTCAAGCGTTGGAATATTCACAGTATCTTCCATAATTCCATCACAATCAATAATTCGGCTTATTGGAAACACATATGTAATATGTTCGGTGTTACCGCTGTCAAGGTCGCTTAAATACATCGCTTTGAGGGTAAGTTCAGCGTTAAGCATAAGCTTGTTGCTGACACTTTTGAGGTCAGTTATGTGTGCATCAACATCAAAGCTAAGAAGTGATTCAACAGGCGGTTTGTTACTTATTGTGATATCTTCAAGAATCGAAAACTGTTCCTGACACAAAGCACACAAATCGGAAACCGAAATATCCCTGAGTTTTGCCTGCAAATCGCTTTCTTCATCAAAGCTGTGGAAAGTTTCACTGTCTTTACACAGCACCTTTGCATACAGAGAAAAAGCACCATGCACAACAAGCTTGCGCGGGCTGAGTGCTCTGCAATTGACATACTCACACTTTGTGTCGCACAACACAATATATTGTTCAGGTGTTGATTTCAGATTAAATGTTGCTGAGAAAGGCTGAGATTGTTCGAAACTTCTGATGTGGTGGCGGATGCTGTCGCAGTAGAGAATTCTCACAACTGCAACTCCCTCAACCGTAAGTTGTCCACCCGATATTGAACGGGTATAAATTTTCGGGATGAGTGTACATTTTAAAATTTTCTCAATATCAGGGCAATAGTCAGGCAGAGTCACATCAAAATCAACCAGTTGTTCGTTCACGGTATCGAGAAAATTGCTCAGACGAGATACAGCATGTTTTGATAAATTGTATTCCATATTTAGTTCTCCTTTTTGTGTTCTATAAAATAATATTTAAACTTCAGAATATTTATGACTGATAATTTAAAAAGCACAAAAAGAGCTCCCGAAACCTATGATTTCGGGAGCCTGATATCATCCTCTGTATCCGCGGGAAATGAGATATTCCTTTATCTTTTTATCATCATAGAATACAAGGTCCTTGCAACCGGCCAAAAACTCGTTATAGTGCAAGACTTCATGTTTCAAAGTTTTCTTAAGGTGTTTGTAATACTCTTCTTTCGGTTTGTCCTTAAAAACACGGACAAAACTACCATAATAAATAACGATATATCGACCGAGGTTGTCATGCACATAAACACCCAGTATATACAAATCGTTATTCACCGCACATGGGTGAAGCCTGCTCTCTTCTTTCAGAACGATTCCGCCGTTGAGTTCGCGATATAATTCATACGGTAAAGAATCCGCGATTTCGTCGAGCATTTCACCACATTCCTCGAAAGTAATCATATTAGTCCAAGAAATCCTTGAGCTTCTTACTTCTTGATGGATGACGAAGCTTTCTGAGTGCTTTAGCTTCAATCTGACGAATACGCTCACGAGTTACGTTGAACTCCTTACCTACTTCTTCGAGAGTACGGCTTCGTCCATCTTCCAAGCCAAAACGAAGACGGAGAACCTTCTCTTCTCTTGGGGTGAGTGTATCGAGAACTTCGATGAGCTGTTCACGAAGCATTGTATGTGAAGCAGCATCAGCAGGAGCTGGAGCATCATCATCAGGGATAAAGTCACCAAGGTGGCTGTCTTCCTCTTCACCGATAGGAGTCTCAAGAGAAACAGGCTCCTGAGCAACTCTCATAATCTCTCTTACCTTTTCAACAGGCATATCGAGTTCTTCAGCAATCTCCTCAGCAGATGGTTCGTGACCGTTCTGGTGTAAGAGCTGAGATGAAACCTTCTTAACTTTATTGATAGTCTCAACCATATGGACAGGAATACGGATAGTACGAGCCTGATCAGCAATCGCACGAGTGATAGCCTGTCTGATCCACCATGTTGCGTATGTTGAGAACTTGAATCCCTTTGTATAATCGAATTTCTCCACCGCCTTGATAAGACCTAAGTTACCTTCCTGAATAAGATCGAGAAAGTGCATACCACGACCAAGATAACGCTTCGCGATACTTACAACAAGTCTGAGGTTTGCTTCAGAAAGACGCTTCTTCGCAGCAGCATCACCTTCTGAAATTCTGATAGCAAGTTCAACCTCTTCCTCACTTGTCAGAAGCGGTACTCGACCGATTTCCTTTAAGTAAACCTTGACAGGGTCATCGATAGTAATGTTGTCGGACATATCAGGCACATTTGCCACTGAATGAGTTCCGTCTTCATTTTCAACGCCGTCAATATTGAGCAAATCAAGCGAAAGGTCATCAGCGATATCTTCTTCAACAATCTCGACACCTGCACTCTCAAGCGCATCGTAGAGCTTTTCGAGCTGTTCAGGCTCGAAGTCGATTTCGCCGATAGCGTCCAGGATGTCTTTGTTGGAAAGCGACCCTTTTGATTTACCAAGCTCGGTGAGGTCTTTGATGATAGTCTTCTTATCTACAGTTGGTGTTGCCATTGTATCCATTTCCTTTCAAACGGTTATTTCTAATTTAGAATTATCACTTGTGTTTTTCTTTGAGTTTTCTGAGAACATCGGTGAACTCATCTTTCGAAAAAGACGCTATCTGTTCACTACTTGGCTTTTGTTTCTCATCTTTTATTGTGTTGATATACTCAATGAGCGCTTCATCAGTAAACGCCACAAGCGAATATTTCGAGATGATCATCGCAATCGCTGACACCTCGTCGGTTGTGAAATCTGCTGACAAAGTTGTCAGCGGTTCTTTATTCTCTTTTATTCGTTTTGAGAAATAAGAGAATAGTTTTCTATTGAAATCCGTGACAAAATCAGATTCAGTTATCCTGCTTTCAATAAAGCTAAGCTTGTCCGGATTATTTATAAGATAAGCTATGAGATTTTGTTCAGCTACAGTAGCACGTGGTTTCTTGCTGTGTTCAGGGTTCATCTTGTCATCCCTGCCACTCATTTTAGTCTGTAGCTTTGAAAACTCAGCGTTTCGTTCTTGTCTGAATTTCGCCCTCTCGCTCTTTTTGATTTGTTCCATGATTGAGTTCTTCTCAACCTTGACTTCATCAGCGAGCTTCGATGCATATATATCCTGCTCCATACGGTTTGATAGAGTGCTGAGCACTTTCACCGCTTGTGAAAGATAAGCAAACTTACCGTCGGAGGTGTTAATATCGTAGTTCTGTTTAAGTTTAAACAACCGGTACTCTATATCGTTACCGCTATTTTCAAGAATATTTTTGAATGCGGCTGCGCCCTTTTCACCATTTTTACGAATAAACTCGTCTGGGTCTTTTGAGTCAGGTATCGAAAGCACCCTTACATTGAGCCCTGTGTTGCGAAGAATACCGATAGCGCGTTGCGTAGCTTTTTGTCCTGCTTCGTCGGCATCGTAGCAAATAACGACCTCGTCACAGTAGCGTTTCATAAGCATAGCCTGTTCCATAGTTAAAGCTGTGCCGAGAGTCGCAACAGCATCGGTAAATCCAGCCTGATTGAGAGCGATAACATCCATATAACCCTCGCACAAAATCAACCTGCGAGTGCCGCTGTTTTTGGCATTATTAAGTGAAAAAAGGTTCTGGCTTTTGTTAAACACCAGAGTATCGGAGGTGTTTAAGTACTTAGGCTTCTGGTCAGACATAATTCGACCACCAAAGCCGATAACATTCGAACGCAAATCAATAATCGGGAACATCGCTCGGTCAAAAAACCTATCGACAACACCGTTGCCTGACTTCGACTTGAACACCAGATTTGCGGCAACAAGCTCGCTGTCTGTAAAACCTTTGGATTTCAAATGGTTAGTCAGTGCAAAACGGGAATTTGGAGAATAGCCAAGACCGAAACGTCTGATAGTGTTATCACTCAACGCCCTGCTATGAAGATAAGAAAGAGCGTGCGCGCCCTCTTTAGAATACAGCTTGCTGTAGAAAAATCGAGCAGCTTCGCGGTTAGCTTCATAAATTCTATTTCGAAGCTTGCTCATCGAATCATCGACAGTATCCTCAGGAAGACTCATTCCTGCTCGCTGAGCCAGGAACTTCACAGCTTCCATATAGTCGAGGTTTTCAATTTTCATAATGAAAGTGATAACATCTCCGCCGGCACCACAACCAAAACAGTAAAAGGAACCATTTTCAGCGTAAATATTGAAAGACGGAGTTTTTTCGCCGTGGAAAGGACACAAACCCACAAGATTTCTGCCTCGACGCTTGAGGTTCATATATGACGAAGCTATCTCAGAAATATCACTGCGATACTTCAGCTCAGCGATAAAATCTTCATTAAGCCTCACACAAACCCCTCCTGTCTTATCCGATATGCCAAACTATATTTTAATTACGCATATTTTTTGTTTTTCCCTTTAAATTTATCTGAAAAATTTAAAATTTCCTTATTTTTGTTCAAAAAAGCTTTCTGAAAGCTTTCTCGCTTCAACCACACCACAAGTAAGCTCACTTAAAACTTCGTTGAGCTTAGTCAGGTTATCACACGGTAAATGAAATTTCACCGTAACATTATCAGTAAAAACAGAGTCATCGACAACTCCCTCAAAAGAAGCAATGGTTGCAGGAATCTTGCCATACTGAGTGTAGGTGCATGTAAGCTCACAAAGCGAGCACATCTGCATGGTGACGGTACCGATTTTTTTGAGCGCTATAGACGCCGAGTGCGAATACGCCCTGACCAATCCACCTGCACCAAGCAACACTCCACCAAAATATCTTGTGACAACCACAACTGCATCGACAACATTATTCTTCTGCAAAACATCAAGCACCGGAATACCTGCTGTGCCAGACGGTTCGTTGTCGTCAGAATAACGCTTGATCTGACCGTCGCGCAAAGAGTACGCATAAACATTATGGGTTGCGTCCCAATGCTTCGAGCGAATCTCAGCTATAAAGTCGGTAGCTTCTTTTTCAGTTTCAACATGCTTGATATAACCGATGAAACGAGAGCGTTTTTCAACAAACTCGTCTTCGTCTCTTCCTTTGACGGTGATATATGTTTCCACAGTTTCTCCCCTACTTCTTATAAAAGAACAGGCGGTACAAAAGTACCGCCTCAACAATTACGCAATTATTTGCCTTCCATACCGAAACGCTTCTTAAATCTGTCAACACGTCCGCCGGTATCAACGAGCTTCTGTTTACCTGTGAAGAATGGGTGGCATTTTGAACAAATTTCAACACGGATGTCGCTCTTTGTTGAACCTGTCTCGATTACATTACCGCATGCGCAAGTAATTGTTGTCTTTTCGTAATTTGGATGGATACTTTCCTTCATTATGTTCACCTCTTTCGCTGAAACCGTAATATAACGGATAGATTATACAATAAAAGTTTATAAAAATCAAGTGTTTTTTTATTTTTTCTTACTGTGCTCCCAAATAAATCACATATTCGTCAAGATTCATATTGTAAGAGCGCATTTTCTTTGCGTTTTCAACGCCTACATAACGGAACAAAGTTGATGAATATTTGAGTCCGCCCGGGTTTTCTTTCTCGGTATAACGCTGAACAAAACCATAGTTGATACAGTTTTTGATAAGAAAATTATACTCATCGCTTTTCTCAAACTTTTTATCATCTGATGAAAATTCAATCAGCAAACCTGTCTGGTGTTCACTCTCTCCACCATTCGGTGTTGTTTTTTTGACAGCCGCTTCGGCCTTAACAGTTGAGCACTTGTGCTTTTTCTTATAGGCTTTGACCTTTTCTTCGTACAGTTCCTTTTGTTCTTCAAAAGAAACATACCCTTTGGTAACCTTCAGATTCAAGCCCAGGCTCTGGGCATCATTCATAAGCCTTTTCAAATCATCACGCACAAGATATGAGACTTCTACGTCATACACCGTCTTAAGCTTTGGAACAAAAGAGCTATCCATAACATTTGCGGAATTCACAACTGTCAGGAGGTAGTCACGTTCCTGATCTGTCAGGTTCTCGGTAGCTGACATCGCTCTGTCTCCTTGCTGAGAAAGCTTTGTGCTCTCGCTCGAATATGACAAATAACCAAAATATGCACCGATGATGAGAACCGCTATCATAACAAGAGGGAGAATAAAAAGCATAACACGCTGATACTCAAAGGCATCATCAAACTTTCTTCTTTCTTCCTCAAGGCGACCCCTTGCGACTTTCATAGTTGATTTTCTTCTCAAGGAGCCACCTCCGATTTATAAATTATTTAATGAGCTTTGTCTCGATTTCTTCAACAGCCTTTTCGATGAACGCATCGAGACTCATAGCACCGAGGTCACCCTCTTTTCTGTCACGGACAGAAACAGTATTGTTTTCGATATCCTTGTCACCAACAAGAATCATATATGGAACCTTAGAAAGCTGTGCTTCACGAATCTTGAAGCCGATTTTCTCAGATCTGTCATCGATTTCAACACGCATACCCTTCTTCTCAAGAGCCTTCTTGACCTCGTAAACATAGTCAAGATGACGGTCTGCAATCGGGAGAAGCTTGACCTGAACAGGTGCAAGCCACATTGGGAACGCGCCTGCGTACTTCTCGATAAGAAGTGCGAGAGTTCTCTCGTAGCAACCGAGAGATGTTCTGTGGATAATGTAAGGGTTCTTCTTCACGCCGTCCTTGTCAACATACTCCATACCGAACTTTTCAGCGAGCATCTGGTCAACCTGAATTGTGATGAGTGTGTCTTCCTTACCGTATACGTTCTTGATCTGGATATCGAGCTTAGGACCATAGAAAGCAGCCTCACCGATACCGATTTTGTATGGGATCTCGAGGTTATCGAGAATTTTGCCCATAATGCCCTGAGCCTCAGCCCACTGCTCATCTGTACCGATGTACTTCTCGCGGTCTGATGGATCCCACTGTGAGAAACGATAAGAAACATCGTCATAAAGACCGAGAGTTTTCAGGCAGTAGATAGCAAGCTCAAGACAACCCTTGAACTCGTCTTCGAGCTGTTCAGGAGTACACATAAGGTGACCCTCAGAAATAGTGAACTGACGAACACGGATGAGACCATGCATCTCACCACTTGCTTCGTTTCTGAAAAGTGTTGATGTCTCATTGAGACGCATAGGAAGGTCACGATATGAACGGCCACGGTTCAAGTATGCCTGATACTGGAATGGACAAGTCATAGGACGAAGTGCGAATACCTCATCATCCTTTTCCTCATCACCGAGTACGAACATACCATCTTTGTAATGTCCCCAGTGACCTGAGAGTTTATACAAATCAGATTTAGCCATAAGTGGAGTTTTTGTGAGCTGCCAGCCGTGAGCCTGCTCCAAGTCTTCAACAAAACGCTGTAAAAGCTGGATAATACGAGCACCCTTTGGAAGCATAATCGGTAAACCCTGACCGATAAGTGGAGAAGTTGTGAACAGTTCAAGCTCACGACCGAGTTTGTTGTGGTCACGCTTGAGTGCTTCTTCCTGCATAACGAGGTACTCTTCAAGCATAGAAGCCTTAGGGAAAGAGATACCATATACACGACAAAGCTGAGCGTTCTTAGCATCGCCTCTCCAGTAAGCGCCTGTACAGTTTGTGAGTTTAATAGCCTTAACAGGTGCTACACTCATAAGGTGTGGACCTGCACAAAGGTCAGTGAATTCGCCCTGCTTGTAGAAGCTGATAGGCTCGCCCTTAGAAGCGTGCTCAGAAGCAAGCTCCACCTTGTATGGCTCACCCATTTCGTTTAACATTTCTAAAACTTTTTCAGGCTCAAGCTCAAAACGCTCGATTTCCAAACCTGATTTAACGATAGCTTTCATTTCTTTTTCGATTTTCTCGATATCCTCTGTTGAGAATGGCTTTTCAACATCAAAGTCATAGTAGAAACCGTCATCAATAGCAGGACCGATAGCGAATTTAGCGTTAGGGAAAACACGCTTTACAGCCTGAGCGAGGATGTGTGATGTTGTATGCCAGAAAGCCTTCTTGCCTTCTTCGTCATCAAATGTTAGAAGTTCGAGCTTACAGTCCTTAGTCAAAGCTGTGCGTAAATCAACGAGCTCGCCGTCGATCTTAGCAGCACAAACAGACTTGTAAAGACCTGCGCCGATTGATTTAGCGACTTCTGCCGCTGTGATGTTGTCATCATACTCGCGGATAACTCCGCCTTTTAACTCTACATTTATCATAATTATCTCTCCTAGCAACTTGAAGTTGCATCCAATCCGAGCAGACAGGAACATAAAAACAGTAAACTCCCAAACCCGACCGAATCAGAGCAAATTCCAGTATAATATAATAAAATAAAAACGTCCTAATATTCTAAATAAGAATATTAGGACGACATAAACTAAGCCGTGGTTCCACCTAACTTTGGTATAAACCCTCATTGGACCGATATCGAGGTCAGCCGTCGCGCCATTTCCTGCGCAATCTCGAAGGTGGTATCCTGAAATTCGTGTTTATCTCCCTCACAGCAAACAAGAGACTCTCTGAAAACACTCAAAAAAGGCGTTGTCCTTCTCAGCGATAAATATTATTTGAATAATAATATATCATTTTAATACTGCTATGTCAACGATAATTTTACAAAAGTTGCGCAATAGAAAGCTGGATATAAGTTGCATCAAGAACAGAAACAGTAGCATCACAATCAGCATCCATAAACGCAAAGTTACTTACAGGCAATTCATCAAGACCCGCTATGTGAAGCTGGATAGTCGTTGCATCAAGAACACTGAGCTTGTGGTCAGTATCGCTATCACCTTGTATTAAGCTGACATAAAAATCATTTGACAAAGCTGTATGAGCAAAGCTTTTCTCTTCACAAATAACAACAGGATTGCATTTTCCGGAAAATGCATTCGGGGTAATCATCGCAATATTTTTTGGAACAGATATGCTTATAAGCTTTGCATCATTATAAAAAGCATCGTCCATCACCGCTAAGACAGTTGACGAAAGCAAAGCCGACTCAAGATTTGAGCAGTTTGCAAAAGCGCCACGCTCAACAATCAGATTGTTTCCACGCAGAAAACACACATTCAAGCTGTTACAATTTATGAAAGCTCCTTGTGAAATTCTGCTAAGACTCATAGGTGTAGTCAAAGATGCAAGACTCTCACAATCAGCAAACGCTTCCTTACCGATACTGACAAGGCCCAGATTCAGCTCAATTTCGCTAAGCTTATCACAACCCATAAACGCCCTGTCCCCTATAGCGAAAACCGAAGATGGAACAATAACGCTCGTAATACTCTTATTTTCATAAAACGCGTTCGGGGCTATCTGCAAAATTCCTGACGGGATAATAACAACGCTGTCAACTCCGTTATACCTCACCAGTATATCATTACCAAGAACAGCAAAGTCGCCTTGTGAATTTTGCCACTTGGTTCCATAAAAGGCATCGGCTCCAATGTAAGCAACGCTATCAGTAACATTCACCTGTGAGAGTTTTGAACAATCATAGAAAGCTCCCTCGCCGATAGAACTCAGGCTAGCACCTGCTTCAAAAGATGTTATCACGTCATTTTGTAAGAACGCATACGGCGAAACAGATACGACGTTCTCAGGTAAAGTTACATCAGCAGATTCACCATTGTACGAAACAAGGGCACCACCAACCGTAAGGAACTCTTCAGTTGACTGGGTCAAAAAAGGAGTGCCAGCAAAACAAAGAGCGCCAACATAAGAAACCGACTCGGCGTTTGTGACACTTTCAAGTGATGCACATCCGAAAAACGCCTTGTTACCTATTGAATATACATCGGAATGTAGTTTTATCGATTTTATAGTTGTATTATTCAAAAACGCATTGTCAGCTATAGCTTTCACAGAATTTGGTACAGATACACTCTCATCATTTCCGTTATATGAAATCAATATCGAGTCTTCAATCACGAAGTCTGTATCAGCAGAAAACGCAGTACTCACAGAAACAAGTGCAAGCACAATCGCAACAATACAAATTATACAAATCGTTTTTTTCATAATAACCAATCCTTAATGTGACCACTACACAAAATGGGCGGAATAATCCGCCCACAGTGTTATCCTAATTCATCTTGTGTGATTTCTAAAATGAGCTTATCGATTTTATCGAGCTTATCCTCAGCTGAAATCTCTTCGTCCTCTTCATCAAATTCAACATCATAGGTTGTATCTTCCTTAGTGATGAGAAGGTCAGCTATATCTTCATCCTGTTTCACATATTCAGAATCTTCTGTCTCCACAGGCATAATGAAATCATCCTCACTTGGCATAGAACCATAGATAAAGTCGCTTGTGTCCAGGTCTTCCTCGTCATCAGGTTTATTATCAAGTGAAAGCTGAGCAACCTCGATGAAAACCTCGTCGTCTATAGCGAGATGCTCGTTGTTAAATCCAACTTGATCAATACCTTCAACAGGTGCATCAGGATCGTTACCAAAATTCACAGAATTACTGAGAGCTTCGATAAACTCAGAATCAGGACCTTTGAGGTCGTTGTATTCATCAGAAGGATTATCTTCAACAAATTCAATTTCGTCATTACGCTTAACGTATGAAGTGAGCTCAACAACAAAGATAAGAATATAAATTCCAAAGAGCAGTGGCTCAAAAACACTTACAGCATCAAACAAATCAAACGCTGAACTCTGATAATAGAAGATGTTAAGCATCACAGACAAGCTGTATGACAACAGCAGAGTCACAGCAGGCATACCATAAATAAATGCAGATTTCACAGGACTCTTACTCTGCATCAATGCCACTATCATAGCATAATTGAACAGGAAAAGTGTCAGGAATATGTAGCACGCAAGCTCAGTTATATCAGTAACCAGAATAGAAACAGAAGTAAATTCAAGGAATGATGATACAAGTCTGAATGCACCAAACAACGCAGGCACAAGATAGAACACAGCAAGCCCATTGACTCCACCGTTTCCGACAAAATGGTTAAGTCCAAGCACTACAAAAACAACAGCACACAAAACAGTAAGCAATGCATCAGCTATCGGAAAGAATGAATAATTCATATCTCTGACAACTGAAAAAGCTTTGTCGGCACCATCACATGCAAGCACAACTGCGAGCAATATTCCGGTTATTCCAGATGCAATATTTCTGTTTATAACATAAACAGGTGCAATTTTCTTGTCAACGAGACAGAAAATAACCGCAAAAAGTAAAACTAAAATAGCACAGGAAACAGCCAGATAAGACAACATAAGGTTGTTGAAACCTAAGAATGTACCTCCATCAGGCAAAAACAGAACCTGAACCACCTTGATTGCCATAGCCGCTAAAGTGAACGGAATAAACGCAATCCATGATAATTTAGATGTCATAACGGATCTCCTTTTAGAAGTTATAATAATCCACACTAACTATATATGTTTCATTTTATATGGAAGTAGTAATATAGTCAAGTTAATTTATTGTAAACATTGACGCAAAGCTCACAATATATTGTGGTTTTGTGTAAAAACTCAAAATAAAAAGGCGCCAAAAACGACGCCTTAGTTCTAATTTAGAATTATTTATACTTTCTTCTGTTAGATTGGGATTGCTTTTTCTTTTGATACGAAGTTGAAACAGCTACATAAATAACAAACAAAATCACAACAACAAAAACAGAAATCAAAAACCAAACCGATGTCAGAATACTTTTGAAAAGTTCAGCAACATACAAAATCAAGCTGACTCTGACATCATCGTGAGCGACAAGATTGATACTCTCGAACGGCTCACCCTTGTAGTAAACAGTAGCTGTTGTGATAACCTCACCCTTGGAAATCGGTGCGCTGACAGAATCCGTATTATCAGGGATAATAGAAACATCAGCTTCGCTATAATCATACGGCAAAATTATATTAAGGTCACTTTCAGGAACCAGGAGGATAGAATCGGTATCCCACGCGTGGTCAACCTTTTGTTCACAAACCGGAGTCTCTTTTTTAACCTGAGTCACAAACTCAAGATTCAGAAACGCCCAACGATAAAGGTTAGCTGACTCAATCATAGGGTACTGTTCGACTATATCTTTCTCGTAATTATATGGTGCATGCAGACATACAATCATATATGCATAGCCGTTATACATAGCTGTGCTGATAAGACATCTTCCCGCCTGATCAGTTGTGCCGTTTTTCACACCTGTCGCATAGGTATAGAAATAATCCCCTCCGCGTCCGACATCTATCATATAGTTAGTGGTTATAATCGGATACTCATCACCCTCAAGATAATAAGTAGTGGTTGAGCAGATTTTTGAAAACATCGGAAGGCCCATTGCGTAATCAGTGATGATATACATATCTCGGGCTGTTGTATAATGCTCAGGGTCATGGACGCCTGTAGGATTTGTAAACTGAGTATTGACACATCCAAGCTCTTTCGCTTTGTCATTCATCATTTTCACAAAATCAACACCACTTTCGGTGGTGATGAAATCCGCAAGTACTGTCGCCGCATCGTGACCGACAGGCACCATCAAAGCATACAACAAATCAGTCACGCTAAGACTCTCTCCGCTGTGCCACTCAAGACCGGAACAAGCTATTCCCCTAGCCTGCAAATCAGCAATAATTGAATTTTTCACTTTGATTTTTGTATTATCGTAGTCATCGAAATACTCGGCTGCAACGATATATGTCATAACTTTTGTCAGACCTGCAGGATAACGCTTAGTATCCGCATCTTTCTCAAAAACGACCATATCCGAGTCGAGGTTGACCATCAATATAGAATCCGAATAAGTTTTGACATCACAATCGAAGCTCACAGCAGAAGCTGAAATCATACCAAAAGAAGATATCAAAACCGAAATCAGAATAAGTATACTAAAAAGTTTTTTCATATAAATTTCCTGTCTATAATTTAGTTAGCCTCAGTTTCCTGAGTTTCTTCATCTTCACCCACAAAAGTTTTATCAAACATATTACCCGCAAAACTAGCTAAATCCTCAAGGATGCTGACACCTTCGCTTGAACTTGAAATAAGGTTGACATCATCAAAATATTGACCATCAAAATAAACCTGTGCTACGCCTATATTCTGACCTTTGAAAACAGGAAGATTCACTGTTTTTGAGTCGTTATAGCTGTACGAAATCTTCGTCATATCCAAATCAGCAGGCAATGTTTTTATGATATTCTTGCCCGTCACAAGCTCAATGTTGGCACTGCCCCACGATGAATGAGCTGTGACTGTTGCTATAACATCATCATCAGAAATAATCTTCTTATTACCTAAAGTTGTATATGTCCATGTGAGCAGCTTTTTTGTTTCGGTAAACGCATTGTGTTCGCTTGTTTGCTGTGCACCAAAAATAATGCAGACATAATGAACATCTGAATATTCACTTTCAGCTATAACATTTCCGCGTGCAACAGAGTCGGTCGCAAACTTACCGTTTTCGATATACTTGAAATAATACGGACTGTTATCATTAATCAGTGAATTGGTGCTGGTGATTATAGCAGACTTACTTTTGTAACCCTCAGGCTGATATTCATAAGTTCCTGCGATTTCCTTGTAATCAGGAGTCTCAAGAGCACATTTGATAATTTTGTACATATCAGCACAAGATGTAACCTGAGTAGCATTTTCCACACACGCAGGCTCAACAAATCTGGTATTCTTGCATCCAAGGTCCTTTGCTTTCTTGTTCATCAGCTTCACAAAAGCTTTGATATCACCGTTGCTGATATAGTCAGCAAGAACATAAGATGCATCGTGGCCATCTTTTAGCATAATAAAATAAAGAAGGTCTTTCACCTTGAGTGTTTTTCCTGCGTATTTGTTGAGCGAACCGTCAGAATTAGGAATGGAATCCAACAGCTCCTGTTTTATCTTCACAGTTTCTTCAATATCTTTGACATTATTGCGCACAACAATGAAGCTCATAATATTCACCATATGAGAAAGATAACGCTTTTTGTCAATATTCTTCTCAAAAACAAAGGTGTCTGTGTCGAGATTTGCAACGAGCACAGCATCAGAAGTAACCTCAACAGGACACTTGTAACTATATGCAGAAAAAGGAAGTGTGCCGATGCAAGTTATAATACATAGCACAATACAAAGACAAAAAATTAGTTTTTTATTCATAGCAATTTCCTTTAATATGTGTTAATATATTCATACCTTATTTTATCTTACAATAAAACAGAAATTATATCAATCATTTTTTATAAATTTGGAGGATTTGTTGTGATATATATTACAGGCGATGTTCACGGAGACCTCAGTGATCTTGACAGCAGAAATATCGGAAAAATCAAAAAAGGTGACACTCTCTTTATTACCGGTGACTTTGGATTTATCTGGGATAATTCTAAATCAGAAATAAAAGCGCTAAAAAAACTCTCAAAAAGAAAATACAACATAGTTTTTGTTGAAGGAGTTCACGAAAACTTCGATATGCTTTACGAATACGAAGAACTTCCTTTTCAGGGTGCAACAGCCCACAAAATCGCAGATAACATTTATTGTTTAAAGCGCGGAGAAATATATACAATCGAAGGCAAAAAAGTGTTCGCCCTCGGTGGTGGTACAGTTGACGACCCATTTGAAAACGCTGACCCTGACCCAACTTGTGACAAAGCTATGCCAACCGATGAGATACTCCAGAAGGCTGTCGATAACCTCAGAAAAGAAAACCGAAAAGTTGACCTCATCATAACGCACGAAGCCCCTGCGTCAGTAAAAAGACTGATTCGCAGGGACTCAAATATAAATGACCTGAATATTTTTCTTGATACAATACTGCACAATGTGAAATACAAAAACTGGTATTTCGGAAGTCTGCACACAGACAGAGCAATATCCGAAAATCTGTGCTGTGTATGGCAGGAAGTTCATAAAATCGACTAATTAAGCGTTGAGCTATCGGTTGACTTAAAAAGCAGTTTCACCATAGCTTTGAGCCCTTTGAGACTTTTGTCGGATAAATCAGGAGATAACTCCAAAATATACGACACAGCTTCCTGAGTTTCAATCAAAGTTTCCATATCGGAGAAATCAGCAATAGTGAGAGCTGGCAAACCGTGCTGTCGGTTGCCAAAGAAATCACCAGGACCACGCAGTTTCAAATCAGTTTCGGCGATTTCGAATCCGTCGCTGGTTTTACACATAGTGGAAAGTCGCTTCAGAGTATCTTCGTTTTTGCTATCAGAAACAAGTATACAATACGACTTGTGTTCTCCCCTGCCGACTCTTCCTCGAAGCTGATGAAGCTGAGAGAGACCGAATCGCTCGGCGTTTTCGATCATCATAACTGATGCATTCTTCACATCTACGCCTACTTCGATAACCGTTGTGGAAACCAAAACTGAAATATCACCACAAAGGAAGCTGTTCATAACTTCTTCCTTATCCCTGCTTTTCATCTTTCCATGCAATATACCGACAGGATAGTGGCGGAAGTCTTTGAGCATAAGTTCAGCCGCATAATTTTCTGCAGACGCAAGGTCGAGTTCCCCCTCTTCAACAAGCGGACAGACTATGTAGCATTGACGACCATCATCAAGCTGTTCTTTTATGAAAGAAAGAGCACGCTGACGCTTCAGATTATCAATAAGCATCGTTTTCACACTTTGTCTTCCCGGTGGGAGTTCATCAATACAGGTGACATCAAGGTCGCCATAAATGATAAGCCCCAGAGTTCGCGGAATTGGAGTAGCCGACAAAACAAGAATGTGAGGTTTTTCACCTTTTTGAGCCAGTTTTGAACGCTGTTCCACACCAAAACGGTGCTGTTCGTCGGTGATAGCGCAACCAAGATTCTTGAACACGGTTGCATCGGTAATCAGCGCGTGAGTACCGATGATTACATCCGTCTCACCATTTACCAGACGCTCACGAACTATATCCTTTTCCTTTTTAGTCATCGAGCCTGTGAGCAAATCGACTTTCAAATCAAAAGGCTCAAACATCTTTTTCAGATTTTCAAAATGCTGAGTAGCAAGAATCTCAGTCGGAGCCATAAACGCGGATTGATATCCGTTTTTGTATGCGTTATAACAAACTGCCGCTGCAACAACGGTTTTACCACAACCAACATCACCTTGGACAAGTCTGTTCATAGGTGATTTTTTATTTTTCATATCGTTCACACAATCGACAATTGCATTTTTCTGTGCATTTGTCAGTGTATACGGCAGAGTAGAAATGAATTCGTGCGTGAAATCCTTAGGCATCTTGCACGGTGAGTCGGTCGTTTTCCTCTTTTTGAGCATTCGCAGTCCCAGATTCAAGACAAGAAACTCTTCGAAAACCAGACGTTTTCGCGCTTTACTAAGAGCTGCTTCATTTTCAGGGAAATGAATATTATGAAGAGCGTATCTAAGCGTGCACAAGTCATAACGCTTTTGAATCTCATATGGCAATGGGTCGTTAATAGTCTCAGGCAAAAGCTCCAATGCACATTTGACCGCATTCATAACCACACGGTTATTAAGACCAGCGGTGAGGTTATACACAGGGGTGATATCCTGCGAATCACTTACTTTTCGAAACTCAGGAGAAGTCATAGTAAAGCCATGCAAATCACGAGTTATTTTTCCATAAAAGCAATATTCTTCGCCATATTTGAGCATTGTGCTGATGTATTTGTTATTAAAAAACACAAGCTCAATAACGCCTGTTTCATCACCCACCTGAACTTTTGACAAAATACGACCACCGCTGATTCGAGCGTTCGTAAAAGGGGTCAGAACTGTAGCTTTGATAAGGCATTTTTCACCACTAACAGCTTGTGCCACAGGGGTTACATCGCCCCAATTGGAGTATGTACGCGGATAAAAACGCAGAAGCTCGCCGACAGAATGAATATTCAGTTTTGAAAAAAGCTCACATCGTTTTTGACCCAAGCCTTTGAGTGAGCTTACAGGCACATCATAAAGCGACATTTTATCCTCCATTTAAAATGATAATTGATGATTTATCGAGGGCTTAAAGCCTCAGCGCACTAAACAATCACGCCTCGCTCCACCTCGCATTCTTTTCAAATTTCTTCTGCTCCTCAACCGCTTGCTAAAATCAAAGAAACCACGAACTCTTTGATTTCTTAACGCGCGGTGTCGGTCGCATCGAGATTTGAAAAGCTCGGTGCCTCAGCGCACTAAACAATCACGCTTCGTTGCTCTGCGCTTCTCCTCGAAAATCTACTTGCTTACTCGACAACTCCAATTGCCTTTCGCAATTGACGTTATCGTCGTGCGCATTTGATTTATCGAGGGCTTAAAGCCTCAGCGCACTAAACAAAAGACGGCGAAATAACATCGCCGTCTTTCTTTATTATTCTACACTTAAAACGTAATAGTAAATTGGCTGACCGCCGCTTACAAATGTGATATCAACATCGTCACCGAATTTATTGCAAAGCATATCGTAAGCGTTCTGTGCATCTTCTTCAGATACATCTTCGCCTGAGATGAGAGTAACAAAAGACTTGTCTTTTGTAATCATATTCTTAGCAAGCTTCAAAAGTGCCTTTTCGATTGACTTGTCAGTAACTGTGAGCTTACCGTTTTCAAGAGCGATAATCTCGCCCTCTTTGATTTTCTTCATACCAAACTCGGAATCACGCGCTGCGTATGTTACCTGACCTGTGCTTACGTTAGAAGCTGCTTCCATCATAGCTTCCTTGTTAGCTTCAGCGTCGCTATCAGGATCGAAAACGAGCATAGCAGACATACCCTGTGGGATAGTACGAGTAGGAACAATAACAACTTTTCTATCCTCAACGATAGCCTGAGTCTGCTCAGCAGCCATGATGATGTTCTTGTTGTTAGGAAGAACGAAAACAGTTTTAGCAGGAGTAGCCATAACAGCAGCGTAGATATCGTCAGTTGACGGATTCATACTCTGACCGCCTGAAACCACCTGAGCGCAACCAAGCTGTGAGAAAAGCTCAGAAACGCCATCACCTGCGGCAACAGCAACAAAACCATACTGGTCAGTAGGCTCTGCAACTGAGAGCTTCTTAGCTTTCTTTGAAGCCTTTTTCTCGTTGTCAGCCTTAGCCTGCTTGTGCTGTTCTTTCATATTTTCAACCTTTACGGTTAACAGTGAACCAAACTCGAGACCCTTTTTCAGAGCATCACCAGGCTGTTCAGTATGAACGTGAACCTTGATGATTTCCTCATCGTCAACAACTACTACGCAGTCGCCGATAGTCTCAAGGAAAAGACGGAGTTCGTTAGGCTCTGTTGCGATTTCAGGGTCGCGGCCTACGATAAACTCAGTACAATATGTGAAAGTGATGTCGTCGTCAAACTCAGCAGCAGCGCTACGGAATGCGTCTTCATCTTCGTTGTCGTCATCATCAGTAACGTCAGCGCACTCGATAACTACGCCGTCTTTGAGAACTGAGAGCATACCCTCAAAGATAACAAGGATACCCTTACCGCCTGCATCAACTACACCGGCTTTCTTCAAAACAGGAAGCATAGTTGGAGTAAGGTCAAGAGCGTGGGCAGCAGCTTCGCATACTGTCTCCCAGATTTCAACAGCGTCGTCAGTCTCCTTAGCAGCTTCAACAGCAGCCTCAGCAGCCATACGACCAACAGTCAGCATAGTACCCTCAGTTGGCTTCATAACAGCTTTGTATGCAGCGTCAACACCAAGCTTGAGCGCGTTAGCTAAATCTTTACCGTTTGCTTCATCCTTGCCCTCAAGACCGTTAGCAAAGCCTCTGAAGAAAAGTGAAGTGATAACACCTGAGTTACCTCTTGCACCCCTAAGCATTGCAGAAGCTGTTTTCTTAGCGATAGCTGATGCCTCAAGTGAATCCATATTTTCGATTTCTTTGACAGCTGCCATAACTGTCATAGACATATTTGTACCTGTGTCACCATCAGGAACTGGGAAAATATTGAGATCGTTGATTTTTGCTTTTTGTGAACAGATGTTGTTAGCACCTGAGATAATAGCTTGCTTAAGAATCTGACCGTTAATCATATTAAACACGTCCTTTACTTTCATACCACAAAGAAAACTGTGGATTTAAAGATTACAAACTTATCCATTTTAACATTGTACATTATACAATATAAAAATCCAACTTTCAAGTTATAAAAGCCCTTTTCGGCATTATGCCGATAATCGTTGAATTCTCAACAAGCTTTGTATAAAAATGTACTATCTCAAATCAAATCGCTCGACAGATTTAGTTTTACCGGTTTTTTCGTCGATATCAAAAACAACGCAATTGAGCATACATTCTCCATCAGCATACTCAAAACGCTCAGGAAGTTTCGTTCTGAAACGATTGATGATAATTTCCTTTTTCACACCGATAACAGAATCAATCGGTCCTGTCATACCTACATCGGTGATGTAGCCTGTGCCACCCTTGAGCACACACTCGTCAGCAGTCTGGACATGAGTGTGAGTACCGAACACAGCAGAAACCTTGGAATCAAGATAGAAACCCATCGCCTTTTTCTCACTAGTTGTCTCAGCATGGACATCAACAATAATAATTTTGGACTCAACTTCTTTCAGGACCTTATCAATACAATAGAAAGGGTTTTCAACTTTTGTGTCCATAAGTTCCTGTCCCATAACATTGATGACGCACACCGAAGTTCTGCCCAGATCAACCACACTATAACCTCGACCCGGAGTTGACTCAGACGGAAAATTCAGCGGTCGAACAATAAACTCCTGTTCATCAAGATATGAATGTATCTCTTTACGCTGGAATGAATGGTTGCCAAGAGTGATGACGTCAACACCGCTTTTGAATATATGCTCAGCAGATGTTGGCAGAATACCGTTGCCGTCTGCGCTGTTCTCGCCGTTGCATATAACAAAATCTATATTATTGAACCTCTTGAATTTCGGCAAAGTCTTGCGCAAAAACTCGCAACCTACCGTGCCGACAACATCTCCGATACACAATACTCTCATAATTATCCCTTTCCATAACACACATATATTTTAATTGTACCATAACTTACGAAAAAAATAAAGAAGATAATTACTCTTCTTTGTCACTTGGTACAAAGTCTTCAAACTTCATATCTTTTACATCAATCTCCTGCTGATACGCGATATCTTCAACAAGTGTGTAACTCACATCCATAATGTACTTTTCATCGGTTTGTGAAAAACTGCGTTCAATCTTTTGAATCTCACATTCACTAAGTTCAAAGCTCTCAAAAAGCGTCGACTTTTTGAGCAGAATCTCCTTTGCCTTTTCTTTTGAAAGCACAACTTTCCGTTTAACATAAGGATAGATGTTCTGAGTATTAACCTCACACGGCAAGGTTGACTCAAAAAGCCTCAGGTTTTCGCTGTGATATCGCACAAATGAACTTTCTTCATCACAAAATGAGAACCGATATGGTATATCTACATTAAAGACCGAAATGGCTTTCCTGCTTTTCATATCCGAAAAAGATTTCGTTACAACCTCTTTTTCTACTACAAAGCTCTTTTTCCGATGAGTCTGAGCTATCACATCAGCAGACGCCCTGAGCATCTTCACTCCCCCACGTGCATCTTCTTTGACAGCACTCACCAGAAGTTGGTCTTTCACAACAGCCGAACCTTCCTCAAAAAGTGCGAATCCCTGATGTGTATCAATGCTGAGAATCAGTCCGTCACACTTCGCTTTTACATTCGCAGGAGTTTTGTAGTCAGGAACATCGGGAGACTTCTCTTTTTCTTTGACTTCAACGCTTGCGTATGACCCCTGAACATTCACAGCCAAAAATCTTATGTCATCGATATCGAGCATCGTATCTCTTGCGATTTTCACAAAATTTACAGACGGCTTGAATGTACCGACTTCAAGTCCGTTTTCTTCAAGAACACTCATCAGATGCGAGTAGCTCACGGTCTCAAGTCCTGTCACATCAATACTCCACACAAAGTTTGACATAAAGCACACAACAGCAATAAAAACCGCTACACCCAAAAGCACACCTACTCGGTTTTGATACCTTTTGAGCATAAAAGGTAAACCACATTTTTTCTTTATTCTCAACCTCACCCGACTCTTTTTCGCATAAGGTCGGACTGCTCTATAATCCTTTATGTACATACAACCAAAAAGTTTTTTGTCTATCCGACGAGTCGAAAAAATCGGAACACCGTTTCTGATTGTTATATTGATAAAGCGTTCAGGATACTTGCCGATTATTTCAAACTCAACATATCCCAAAATCAGGCGAAAGAAATTCAGCATAGCACACCTCAGACAACGAACTCAAGTTTTGTTATAAAACCATCAATAATAAGCTCTGAGGATGATATACATTTGAGGTTCAGCCCTCTCCCCTCAAAACACAAAAGTCCTATCGAGGTGTTCACCCTGATAGCTTCTTCGCTGTAGAGCAGCACCCCTTTTGCACCCTCAACCACAACTTCCCTGTTACCCAAAAACTCAAGTTGCGGAAGATTCCCCAAAAATCCCTGCATAGCTGAATTTTTCTTATCATCATTCTTATCTCGCTTATCTGTATGTTTTCTCATTTTCTGCCTCCGTTTCATATTATTTTTATGTCTGTACACTCATATATATTAGTGGTGATAAAAATGATATGGATTAAAAACTACGAAAACATCAGAACAAAACTGAGGTATATCATCACAGCAATATTATCAAGCCTTGCGATTTTTATATTACTCAGATATTCAAAGGAATGTTCTAGCGGTGTGCTGAACGGACTCATATTTTGTATCAGCGTACTCATTCCATCGCTGTTTATATTCTTTGTTTTGTCATCTTATCTGTCAAACAGCAAAGCGCTCTCTATACTCTCATATGTGCTGAAAAAGCCGTGTGAGAAAGTCCTCAGACTCCCGAGTATTTGTTCAAATGCAATACTGCTTAGCATTATCGGGGGCTATCCCATCGGAGCAAAATCAGCTCTCTCGCTTTATCACATGGGAAGCATCAGCAAAGCTCAGGCAAGAAAACTCAGCCTCATCGCTGTGTGTTCTGGTCCGTCGTTTGTGATAAATTTCATTGGGGTGGCTTTACTCAACAACAAAAAAGCAGGAATTATAATTCTCATTTCGCAATTTATTTCGTACATCATCACCGCTGTTTTGTGCGGTGTATTCATCGATACAGATGAAAAAAACAATGAAGTTAGCCATAAAACAACAAAACCAAATCTGGTACAGGCGGTGGAAAGTTCAGTTAAAGCAAGCGTCAGTATGTGTGCAATGGTGATTATGTTCTCAGGTATAATCGCTGTGTGCGACACGATTTTTCAAAACAGCCCTGTACTTTGCGATATCATCGCTATGACCCTCGAAGTGACCACAGCGCTAAACAGAATAAGCCTCAAGTATCCGTTGCCTGTCATTTCTTTTATCACAGCGTTTGCAACACTCAGCGTTCATTTTCAGATTTTTTCTATTGCAAAAGAGCTTGAAATAAATAAATTTTTATTTTTCTTTACAAGAATTTTTCAAGGCATAATCGCAGGAGTCGCTACATATATATTACTTATACTATTCCCTTGTCCAATAGAGGTGTTCACAAGTGTTGAGAGTACTTCTCCATCTTTTTCATCAACACTTGTGGGAACACTCGCTTTGATACTTACAGCGGTGTGCTTTTTAAACTCGCTTAGTAATACAAAAATTTCACGGAGGTAACGCATATGTGCGGTATTGCAGGATGGTTAAGTAACAGCATTGACCTTAGAGAAAAGGAAAGTGAGCTTTGCGCTATGTCAGACTCACTCAAAAGAAGAGGTCCCGATGAAGGCGGTGAATACATCAGACAGGATGTAGCACTGCTTCACAGAAGACTCGCCGTTATCGACCCAGACTTCGGCAAACAACCGATGAAGCTTAGTTTCAAAGGTGAGACCTATGTTATTGTGTATAATGGTGAGCTGTACAATACAGAAGAACTCAGAGCTGAGCTCATAACTCTCGGGCATAAATTCAAAGGTCACAGCGACACCGAAGTGTTGCTACACTCCTACGCTCAATTCGGCAAAAACTGTGTCCACAAACTCAACGGAATCTATTCATTTGCGGTTTTTGAAGAAAGCTCCAGAAAACTATTTTTGTGCAGAGACAGAATTGGTGTGAAACCGCTTTTTTACTACAAATACAAAGACACATTTTTGTTCGCTTCAGAAATCAAAGCGTTGCTCAGTAGCGGTGTTGTCAAACCTACCATCAACGAAACTGGACTTTATGAAATTTTCTTTTTAGGTCCGGCACGCTCACCAAAGTCAGGAATTTTCAAAGGAGTCAAAGAAATCCGTCCCGGCGAAATGGCTACTTTCAAAAACGGTAAACTATACAAAGAAAAATACTATCGCATCAAAGCGTGTGAACATACAGACTCAGAACAGGAGACTATTGAGAAAACCCGATTTTTGCTGACAGATGCAATACAGCGACAGCTTATATCCGATGTCCCGATGTGCTTTTTCCTATCAGGTGGTCTTGACTCAAGCATCATATGCAAGACCGCGTCTAACTACTTTAGCAAAAACAACCTGGGTCAAATCAACACCTACTCGGTTGAATATGAAGACAACAGGAAATACTTCAAAAAGTCAAATTTTCAACCTAACGCTGACTTTGACTATATCTCAACGATGGTTGAGGATACAAACTCAAACCATCACGAATATATACTTTCTATCGAAAGCATCACTCAGGCTCTTTTTGACAGCGTATGTGCTCGAGACCTGCCCGGATACGTTGACATTGATTCATCACTTTTACTTTTCTGCAAAGAAATAAAGAAAAACTACACAGTTGCTCTTTCGGGCGAATGTGCAGATGAGCTGTTCGGCGGTTATCCGTGGTATCACAACAAAAATATTCTCTTTGAAGAGTGCTTCCCGTGGAGCAAAAATCAGGACATCAGGCGTTCTATCCTGAAAAAAGGAATCCTCAAACACGGCGAGGACTATGTTATGTCAAAGTATTTCGACACAATAAGAAAAACCGACAAACTCACATCTGACTCGGCTGTTGATAAGAGAATGAGAGAAATGTTCATGCTTAATTTCAACTACTTTATGCAATGTCTGCTTGAAAGAAAAGACAGGTGCTCGATGTACAGCGGGCTTGAGGTGAGAGTGCCGTTTTGTGACTACAGACTTGTAGAGTATGCATACAATATGCCGTGGCAACTCAAAGCATACGGTGGCAGAGAGAAAGGAATCATCCGAAAAGCCTTCGAAAACATCCTGCCATATGAGATATGCTACAGAAAGAAAAGCCCATATCCGAAAACCCACAACCCTAAATATATGGAGCTTTGTTCCAATATGGTAAAGGAGATACTGAGCAAGAAAGGGACAATTCTTAGCGAGCTAATAAGCAAAGAAGGCGTTATGAACATCATAGAAAATCCTGACAAAATAAGCTCACCATGGTACGGTCAGCTGATGGGTGCGCCACAGATACTCGCATACATCATAGAGCTGGACTACTGGTTTGAAAAATACAACGTAGTCATAGAATGTTAATAATTTCGTTAAAATTTGTTTGTTGTTTTCGATAAAAAAGATGGTATAATGTAGAAAAACTTGAAAGGACAGGTGAATATGAACGAGTCAAAGTATAAAAAAATGAACGACTATATGGCTGAAAGTAAAAGTCGCAGTTCAACCATAAAAGCTCTGCACGATATTCTTCCTGTCATTATGATGTTCTTTTATCCTGTGCAGCTTCTATATCTTCTGTTCACAACAGGATTTAAGAACGAGGTTTTCCTAAAAGCTACATTCATACCGCTTTTGGTGCTTGTGCTCGTCACAGCTATGCGCTACCTGGTAAACGCAAAAAGGCCGTATGAAGTTTATAGCTACTCCCCTGTTGTACCTAAAAAGACAAAGGGTAAAAGCTTCCCAAGTCGCCACACAGCTTCGGCTTTCATCATCGCCATGGCGTTTTTGTATATCGATGTCAAAGTCGGTGTGGTTATGATGGTCTTAGCTTTTCTCATCGGCATCACACGAATTGTGTCGGGCGTACACTTTGTGAGAGACGTTATCGGTGGAGCGCTGATAAGCATCATCATCGGACTTGTTGGCTTCTTTCTGATTTGATTTTAACTTAGTTTTTCATTTTAATACATTCTCCTAAAGAAAAAGGAAGCACAAAAATGACGAGGTGCCGTAACGAAGGTTTTGAAAACAAGTGGTCAAGACAATCGGTACGGTATATTGCAGAAAATCTAAAAATTATATTTGGAGGAAACTGCAATGAAATCATTATTTGAACAAATGGGTGGCACTTATCGTGAGGAAAACGGTTATCTTATTCCTAATTTGACTTTACCCGAAGAAGAACAAGTTGAAATCGGCATTTGGGGTCAAAGACGTTTTGAGTATATCAAACACTATCGCAAAGGTTTCTACACTTCATTGGTTATCGGTTGTGAACTCAATCGATATCTTGCTGACATAAACAAGCAAGCGGAAGAAATGTTCGATACACTCATCTCACAATATAAAACTTCCGAAGACATAACCGAACAGCTCAAGGCAGATAATCAAATGGAATGGGTTTGTCGGATGAACAATATTCGGCAAAGAGCCACAGAAATTGTAAACACAGAACTTATTTACGCATAATGAACAAGGCGGCAAGGAGATTTCTCTCCTTGCCGCCGATTTTTTATTTGTTATGAAGTTTCATACTTTCGAGTGCAGTCTCGATTATGGATGTCATATAGCCGATTGTTTTCTCACGATCACCTTTATCCTTTTCCTTCACCCAATCAATGAGCATACCGGAGATAGCTTCGGTATAGAACTTTGCCACATATGTGGGTACGCTGAAAACCTCGGTGGGCGACCTGAATGATGGTGTTAAGGCCTTGTTTGACGGTACGACCGAACTAAAGGAAGGAACCGGAGAGTTTGTGAAGGAAACTGCTGGCATCGAAACAGAAGTCACCGATGAAATCGACTCTATGATTACTGATGCAACCGGCAGCGACGTGGAGATCACCTCCTTCGTATCCGAAAAGAATACCAATGTAGATTCCGTACAGTTTGTAATTCAAACCGAAGCAATTAAGATTGCCGAACCCGTAGAAGTTGAGCCTGTAGTGGAAGAAGAGCTGAACTTCTGGCAAAAACTTTTAAGATTATTTGGTTTATACTAATTCGTAAAATAACGACAATGAGAATCTTTGTCACTGTTTTTATCAAAACCTTGAATATTATTGAATAATTGATTATAGATAAACGAATTTGAAACGAATTTCAGAAAATTCTTGACGGAGAATAAATAACGTGGTATAATAATAAAAAATCAGATAGTTATAATATTTAAGGGAACCAGCTGACTGCAGAGGACGCTGGTTCCCTTCTGTTTTTATAGCTAATAATTTGAATTATTATATAAAGGAGAATGGATTATGGAAGTACAACTCCAAGAACTTATTGAGCAGATCAAGAATGATGGTGTGGCAGCTGCTGAGGCAGAAGCCAAGACCATAGTTGATGCTGCAAAGGCAGATGCTGAAAAGTTAATTGCAGATGCACAGGCTCAGGCAGATAAGATTCTTGCAGCCGCAAAAGCCGAAACTGAACGAATGACAAAATCAAGTGAGGACGCTATTCGTCAAGCAGGTCGAAATCTGCTGATTTCTTTCAGAGAAAGTGTTTCAAGAGAGCTTGAAACTATCGTCGGCGAAAATGTTGCCGCTGTATATTCATCAGATGCATTCGCGGAGCTGATTATCAGCATTGTTGAGAATTGGGCGAATAAGCCCGATGCAGAAGATATTGCAGTGATTTTGAATACTCAAGACCTTAACAAGCTGGAAGAAATCTTACTGTCGGCTCTCAAAGAAAAAATGTTAAATGGCATCACGCTGAAAGCAAATGATAATTTTGACGGCGGTTTCCGTATTGCTGTAAATAACGGTAGCGCCTACTATGATTATTCTACAGAAGCTGTTGTGAATATGCTTTCGAATTATCTTAATCCCAAGGTTACCGAGCTTTTGAAAGAGGCGAAGTAATAATTATGGCTGAATATTATCTGATTTCACAGTTGCCGTCTTTGGATGGGATAAGCGAAAACACTCCGCTCCCTATTTCCGAAGAGCGACTTACAGAGCTTTGCAACCGATTTTTAGGAAAAAGGTCGCAGGAAGCGATGAATAAGCTTACTTTATCACCTCCTAAAAACAGTGAGAGTTCGGGTTCTGTTTTGATTGATGCTTGGAACGAAAGTGAGAGAAATCTTCGATTTGCACTTGGTAAAGTTCGAGCAGAGAAAATGAAGAAACCGTTTGATACGGAAAACAGAATTTTCCCGGTGGAATATCTCAAGGTGGCAAACATTGCAACAGAAATGGAAAATCCAATGGAAGCGGAGGAATATTTAAACCGCTTCCGTTTAGAGATATTAGAAACCCTCAGGCCAATGGATAGCTTTTCTGAGGATTATATCTTCTATTATGGACTAAAACTTAAACTGATTCTCCGCATAAGACAGTTTGATACGAAAGTCGGAGAAAAAGCATACAGAAATATTTACAACTCCATTTTAAACGGAGATAGGTTGGAGGCAAAACAATGACCGAGAATAAAGGAAAGGTAGTTAGCATAAATGGAAACTTGGTGTCGGTGGAATTTAACGGCAACGTTTCTATGAACGAGATATGCTATGTTTTAGTGGATGATAAGGCACTTAAAAGCGAAGTTATCCGCATAAGAGGAAATATCGCACAAATACAAGTTTATGAAATGACCGATGGCATTAAATGCGGAGATGATGTGGAATTTACGGGCGATATGTTGTCCGCGGAGCTTGGTCCCGGTTTGCTCGGTCAGATCTATGACGGACTGCAAAATCCGCTCCCTGTTTTAGCAGAACAGGCGGGCTGGTTTTTGGAAAGAGGAATTTATGCAGACGGGCTTAACACTGAAAAGAAATGGGACTTTACGCCGACCGCCAATATAGGTGATGTTGTTCGTGCGGGCGAATACATCGGAACCGTTCCCGAAGGTGCATTTACACATAAAATCTTCATCCCCTTTTATCTGCTTGGAAACTATACGGTAAAATCTATTGCAGAAAAGGGCGAATATACCGTTAAAGAAACTGTTGCTGTTATAACCGATGAACGAGGTCGAGAGATTCCCATATCTATGTCTTTCAAGTGGCCTGTTAAACGTGCAGTTAAATGCTACAGTGAGAGATTGGCACCGGTGGAAACGATGGAAACCAAGGTACGACTTATCGACTCTTTCTTCCCCGTAGCAAAAGGCGGCACCTATTGTACTCCCGGACCGTTCGGTGCAGGTAAGACCGTATTGCAGCATACCACGTCAAAATATGCAGATGTGGATATCGTTATTATTGCAGCTTGTGGTGAGCGAGCAGGTGAAGTTGTTGAAACCTTAACCGAATTCCCCGAATTGACCGATCCCAAAACCGGTCGTTCACTTATGGAACGCACTATTATTATTTGTAACACTTCTTCTATGCCTGTTGCTTCCCGTGAAGCTTCGGTTTACACCTCAGTAACACTTGCCGAGTATTATCGACAAATGGGACTTCATGTGCTTCTTTTGGCGGATTCAACTTCTCGATGGGCACAAGCACTTCGTGAAATGTCAGGTAGACTTGAAGAAATTCCCGGCGAAGAGGCTTTCCCTGCATATTTGGAATCCTATATTGCAGCGTTCTATGAAAGAGCAGGCTATGTTCGTTTACCCGACGGAAGTACAGGTTCGGTTACTATTGGCGGTACCGTATCCCCTGCGGGCGGCAACTTTGAGGAACCTGTAACACAGGCAACATTAAAAGTTGTAGGTGCTTTCCACGGACTTTCCCGTGAGCGTTCGGATGCAAGAAAGTATCCGGCAATTGATCCGCTTATTTCCTGGTCGAAATATAATAGCGTTATAGACAACAAAAAATTGGAGTTTTGCAAAAACATTCTTCATCACGGCGATGAGATTGGCTCTATGATGAAGGTTGTCGGCGAAGAAGGTACGACTCTCTTGGATTATATTATCTACTTAAAATCCGAAATGCTTGATGCCGTTTATCTGCAACAAAACTCTTTTGATTTGGTCGAGGCGAACTGTGGAACATTACGTCAACGCTATGTTACCGATAAGTTGGTATATGTTTTAGGCAGTAATTACTCTATCCAGAACAAAGATGATGCACGCAGTTTCTTTAACCGTATGCGCCAAAAGTTTACTGACTGGAATTATACAGAGTTTGATAGCGAAGCATTTAAAAAAGCAGAGTCTGAGATTGATGAATTGTATTGTAAGGGTGACGGCAAATTAGCCGCCCCGGCTGAAGAACTATTAAAGGACGGTGAATGAGCGTGAACAAAGTATATAACCGAATAGAATCCATTATCGGCAACGTTATCACCGTTAGAGCAAATGGTGTCAGATATAAGGAATTGGCACAGATTAACACACGTTTCGGTAAATCGCTGGCTCAGGTCAATAAAATCGAGGGCGACATTGTGTCCTTGCAGGTTTTTGCCGGCGGTCAGGGTATTTCCACAGGAGATGAAGTTCGCTTTTTAGGACACGAAATGCGAGTATCGTTCAGTGAAGATCTGTTAGGCCGTATGTTCAATGGCTCAGGCGAACCGAGAGATAAAGGCCCCGCTCTTACGGAAAATATGAAACCTATCGGTGGCCCCTCAGTTAATCCAACTAAGCGTATTCTTGCTAACCGAATGATGAGAACGAATATTCCTATGATTGATATGTTCAACACATTGGTCGTTTCTCAAAAATTACCCATTTTCTCCATTTCAGGTGAACCATATAACCAGCTTCTTGCCCGAATTGCAATGCAGGCAGAAGCAGATGTAATCATACTTGGCGGTATGGGACTTAAATATGACGATTTCTTGTATTTCAAGGATGCGCTTTCTAAAGGCGGCGCGCTCAGTAAAACCGTTATGTTTGTTCATACAGCATCCGACCCCACTGTTGAGTGTATGATGATTCCCGATATGGTGTTGGCAGTAGCAGAGCAGTTTGCATTGCAAAACAAGGATGTATTAGTGCTCCTTACCGATATGACCAACTTTGCCGATGCTATGAAAGAAATTGCTATTACGCAGGAACAAGTGCCGTCAAATCGTGGTTATCCAGGCGATTTGTATTCTCAGCTTGCCGCCCGTTACGAAAAGGCGGTTGACTTTGCTGATTCCGGTTCGGTTACCGTTTTGGCAGTTACCACAATGCCAGGCGATGACGTAACACATCCCGTTCCTGATAATACGGGATATATTACCGAAGGCCAGTATTACCTCAAAGGCGGTCGTATAGAGCCGTTCGGTTCTCTTTCCCGACTGAAACAAAACGTAAACGGCAAAACAAGAAAAGACCACCGAGCGCTTATGGATGCTATGATCCGTTTGTATTCGTCCTATAAGGAAACGCTCGAAAAGAAAAATATGGGCTTTTCTATGAGCCGTTGGGATGAAAAATTGCTGAAATACGGCGAACTTTTCGAAAACAAATTGATGTCGCTTTCGGTTAATCTGTCTCTTGAAGAAGCGCTCGATTTAGGTTGGGAGATATTAGCCGATTGCTTTGAAAAACAAGAAACCGGAATCAAGTCAGACCTTACTGATGAATTTTGGCCTGAAAGGTAAGGAGGACTGAAGAATTGGCAAAAATCAAGCTAACTAAAAATGAGTTAAAGGTACAAAAGGACGCACTCAAAATGTACCGCAGATATTTGCCTACTCTGACACTGAAAAAGCAACAACTCCAATCGGAGATCCGCACAATTGAAGCTAAGGCGAAGGCAGTTAGAAAAGAAAGAGAAGACCTTGAATTTGGTTTCAAAGAATGGATTGCCGTTTTCAGCGAAATGGATGCCTTCCCCGAAGGAATTATAACGGTCAGCAATATCCGTAAAGGAAAAGGCAATATTGCCGGTGTTGATATTCCTACATTTGAAGGTGCTGATTTCGGGAGAGGAGATTACGACCTCTACGAAACACCTCTTTGGGTGGATATAGCCGCAAACCATATGGAAAAGGCAATGTCACTAGATTTAGAGGCAGAAGTGTTAGATGAACAGGTCAGACTGTTAGAGATTGAGTTACTTGCAACTTCTCAAAGAGTCAACCTGTTCGAAAAGGTTAAAATCCCTGAAACAGAGGAAAATATCAAAAAAATATCGATTTATATGGCAGACCAACAGGTTAGTGCCGTAGTGCGTTCGAAAATATCAAAACGCAAGATAGCCCTTCGTAATGCTGTGGCTTCCGAAAAGGAGGTTTATTCATTATGATAGTGCCTATGAAAAAAGTATCTCTTATCATAAGCGGGGATAAAAAGGATGAAACCCTAAAAACGCTTCGCAAATTAGGGATTATCCATATTGAGATTGCTGAAGGTTCAGGCGAACGGCTTGTAGAACTTCGTGAACAGATCGCTTTGCTTGAAAGTGCAGTTTTCACCATAGGGAAAAAGAAAAATACAGAACAAAAAGATGTAAGTGCTACAGAAGCTTTGTCCGTTGCAAATGAGATTAAATCTCTTGATGAAGAGAAAAAACAGTGTCAGGCTGAACGGGTTGCTTTAAGCTCTGAGCTTGATCGTCTGAAAATTTGGGGAGATATTGATCCGGATAGTATAGGCGACTTAGAGGCTAAGGGGATTAAGGTGTCATTTTATGAGATGCCAAGACCCGAGTATGAAGCATTGCCTGACAGTTTAAAAACCGTAAAGCTTGATGCAAACAAATCGGCGGTCAAATTCTTGCTTTACGAATCTGATTCGGACATTGAAGATGAAGTAATATCCTCTTTGAGCGGTTACCAATTGGTACTGCCGCAGATGTCTACCGACCAAATGAGACAAAGGATTTCAAGTTTAAATGCGCGAATGACTGCTATAGATGAGCAGCTTGCCAATTGTATTTGCTATACCGATAGTATGAAAAAGGCAGTAAAAGCATTGGAAAAGGAAATCGAATTTGAAACCTATGCTACGGGTATGGCAGATGAAAACCTATCTTCCAATAGCGGCGGGGCTGTTTCTGTTGCTTATTTCAAAGGATATATTGAGACGGAAAATCTTGATGGACTAAAGCAGACTGCAAAGGATAATTGTTGGGGACTTCTCGTGGAAAACCCGAGTGAAGAGGATAACGTTCCTACTAAGCTTAAAAACAATAAGTTTGTAAGTCTCATATATCCGCTGACTGATTTTTTAGGTACTGTTCCCGGATATTTTGAGTATGACATATCGGGTTGGTTTTTAGCCTTTATACTCATTTTCTTCGGAATTATTTTCGGAGACGGCGGATATGGACTGCTGATTTGCGCAGTTGCAGCCATACCGATTATAAAATCACTTATTGCCAAGAAGCCCGTTTCGCCAACCATTCTGCTTGTAGGACTTTTCGGTCTTTCAACAGTTCTGTGGGGAACGCTTACTTGTACTTGGTTTGGTCTGTCACCCGAGTTTTTGCCGCAGTGGCTTAAGAGCTTGTCGGTGCCCGTGATTTCAAACGTTTATGCCGATAAAATTTGGTATCCGTTCTGGACGGATGGCAAAATAGGACTCACAACCGCGCAAAATCTGCAGATGTTCTGCTTTTCATTAGCGCTCATTCAACTTACCGTAGCGCACGTAAAAGGCGCTGTGCGAAACAAGGGCTCCCTTAAAATGCTCGGAGACATTGGTTCAATATTGCAACTTTTTGGAATATATTATTTGGTGCTTAGCCTTGTTGTTAACGCTCAAGTATTCACATTCGGGCTGATAATATCCGGTATTCCCGTTGGCACGGTTGCCATTGCGCTGATAGGAATCGGCTTTGTTTCAAGCTTTGTTTTCTCAAACTACGAGGGCAGTATTATAAAATCTATACTTTCAAGCCTTACTAACATCGTTTCGGTGTTGCTCGGCGTTGTTAACGTTTTTTCGGACATTGTTTCCTACATTCGCCTTTGGGCTGTTGGCCTTGCGGGCGCCGCAATATCTGCCACCGTAAACGAATTGGCGGGACCATTGCTTGGAAACTTTATGTTTATGATACTTGCAATTATTCTTTTAGTGTTTGGTCATGGACTTAATATGATACTAAATATTCTATCGGTTTTAGTTCACGGTATCAGACTTAATACCCTCGAATTTTCTTCGCACTTGGATATTTCTTGGAGTGGACGAAAATTCCAACCATTTACAGAAAAATTGGATTAAAAAGGAGAATTATTATGAATTTAGGATTTTTAGGAACAGCAGTGGCAATGGGTATTGCCGCAATCGGCTCTGCTATTGGTATCGGTATTGCAGGTCAAGCATCAATCGGTGCTTGGAAAAAGTGCTATATGAGCAATAAGGCAGCACCCTTTATTCTCACAGTTTTCGCAGGTGCTCCCCTCACACAGACTATCTACGGCTTCCTTTTAATGCAGCAGATGAAGGCTTCAACCGCAGACCCCGCATTTTTGCTCGGTCTTGGCATCGCATCAGGCGTGGCAATGGCATTCTCTGCCGTTTATCAGGGCAAAGCAGGTGCTGCAGGTGCTGATGCATTGGCAGAAACCGGAAAAGGCTTCTCACAATACCTCACCGTTGTTGGTCTTTGCGAAACCGTTGCATTGTTCGCACTCGTTTTCAGTATGGTAGCATTAGGATAAAGCAAACAAAGGCACTTATCTTCTGAGATAGGTGTCTTTCTTTGTTTTATGGTGTTTTTGATTCCTCTAATGAGGTTCAAATATATCCCCGTCGATTCGCTCAAAAATTGGCGTATGACGGAGTTATGAAGGTATGTTTTAAATTTTTGTTTTTGACATGGGAAGTTAGTTGCACCAAAGGTTTGGTGCCGAGAGCTACAGTCTGAGTTCTGCGACGGACTGAGAATCACTAGCAGAAAACCCTTGAGGTCGGGTTAGACTTCATCAGCCGATGCTCTAAGGCTGATTATCCGTATGACCCGTAGGCGTGGTAATACGGAATTAAACTACTCGATACTTTAGAAACCGCATAACAAAAAACTTTCTCTTAAAATTTCTCACAAGGGAAAAATTAAGGGAAAGATACATAAATTCAAGTAAAAAATTCTCAAAAGCCCTGTATTTATAAGGGTTACGAATTTTTATCCAATATATTTTTTAATTTCAGGAATATTTTGTATATACTTAGCTCGTTATATAATTGAGGGGGTTGTTAAAGCAACCTCCTCAATTATTTTTGAAAAACATTTCAAAAAACTCTTGACAAACGAACATATGTTCTGTTATAATGTAAAATGCTGAATTATCGGCATTTACAACTTAATATGAAGATGTGTTAAAACATAACATTCGTGGCGTATGCCACCGCCTTCACAAATGCCACTGGTCTGTTGGCAGAGAAGGTTGATTATACAGTCCCGTCTTTGAATTTCAAAGTCGATACATAGAACATCGGATTTAAGCGAGAGCAGTGCTCCCGCTTATTCGTGCTACCTATGTATCGGCTTTTTTATTTTGTTTTCAAAGAAACCGCTATATAACATTCTCATTTTAAGAAAGCACTTTGACAACTGAATGACCGTCCGGATGGGATATGATTTTGCGATGATACGAGCGAAACAACGCCGCTGAAAAAGGGGTTAGGAACGACATTTGGGTAAAAACGGCAAAATGGCTCTTAAACTGTAAAAGTAGAACTTTTTCAAATAGAAAAAGGTTTTACGATATCCGCATTGTTTGGGGTGTTTCTATTCAAAAATCCGTATTTTCTTCAGGTCTTGAACTGTGGAAAATCGGTCAAAAATGCCCTACTTACAAAAACAATAAAAAATCAAGCTATTTTTAGAAAGGAGTGTGAAATTGTGAAAATAGGACTTAAAAAAGCGCAAAAGACTACAGAGATATTTTTCGATGAAGCGAGTCGGTGGATTATGGTGAGAACATATAACACCGATCTCAAAAACAGATTGACCGCCTATGCTAAAAAGCATCCTGACTTATGTAGGCTTACCGATGATACAGAGGATGGCGGTCTTTCCTTTGAAGTTGCGAAAGGTCGGTTTTGTTTTCGGTTGACCGAACCGTATAGCGATGAGCGACGGGCGTCGGCAAGTGAATTTGCCAAGAGACAAAACAACCGACTTCGCAACCATAAAGTTTAGGCGGGGTTCAGGGTGCCCTTTTCAAAGGCAACATATCCGACCGCCGCCGGTGGCGGATGCAGGGAGGATTTGTTGGCGCAGCGGTCAAAATTCTGCGTAGCGATTAGCAAGCAAAGAATTTTGGGCACCGCAAGAGGACGCCGCTGATGGGGTGTTATCCGCAGATAACGGGGCAACGCCCCACTCCCTCTCGGAGAGCCCACTGACATCTTTACACGGAGTATCCGTGAAAGTGTCATAGTGGGTTACACACTTTGAAAAGATGTGTAACGAAGAAAAGAAAAATCACTATAAAAATGAAAGGATGTGATGTAAATGGCAAGACAAAATTACAGCGTTGCAAGGGTGAAAACCCGAACGCAAGAATCGGTCGGCAAGTTTGAAAGGCATATTGAACGAAAGAACGAACACTATGCCAATATGAACGTGGATTTGGAACGAGCGCCAATGAATATCCAATACAAAGGGTGCGGCGAACTCACCTACAACGAGAAGCTTTGGAAGTTGGTGGATGAAGGCAAGGTGTCGATGCGAGGTCTCAGAAAAGATGCAAAGGTTTTTGATGAGCTTATCTTTGATATAAATTCAGAATACTTTGAAGAACACGGCGGTTATGATTTTGCCAAAACATTTTATGAAGAAGCGTTCCGCTTTGCGGAAAAGTTATATGGTAAGGATTATATCCTCTCCGCCGTTATGCACGCCGATGAAATTAACCTATCCTTATCAGATAAATACGGGCACCCCGTTTACCACTACCATATGCACGTTATGGCTCTGCCGGTTGTGGAAAAGAAAGTATTGTGGTCACAGCGGTGTAAGGATAAAGCGTTGATTGGTACAGTTAAAGAAATTGTGCAACAAATAAGCCACTCAAAAAAATGGAAATCTCCACAAAAGCTAAACGAATACGGCGAACCCGAGTTTAATGAGAAAGGAAAACCGGTGCTTGTGCCATCCTACAGTATTCTGCAGGATCAATTTTACGAACATATGCAGGTGGCGGGATTTAAAAACTTTGACAGAGGTGTGCGTGGTAGTACCGCACAAAACAAAACCAATGCAAGGTTTCAAGCAGAGCAAGACAAAAAGAGGCTTGCGGCAATCCAAGAAAAGATTGAACAAGCCAACGAGGAACTATCCACTATCCTACCCGTTAAGGCAAGTGCCGAGCTTATAGATAATATGGGTAAGAAAACGATAACAGGTAAAATTCAAATGTCGGGCGAAGATTATACCTATCTCACCAACTTGGCTAAAGAGTGCCTTGTAAACCGCAGGGATATATATTTTCTCGAAAGCAGTTTGCGGGGTTACAAAAACAGAGTTGCAGAACTCAAGGCGGAACTTATGGAACTGAAATCAAAATGCAAACCGTTTTTAGAAGCATTGGCACTTGCGCCGAAGAAGGTTATGGAGTTTATAGAACGAATTATTAAACCGAGATATAAACCCGTACCTCAGAAAAAAGTGCTTTCCGATCCGTATATTTGGAATATTGCTGTAGATCCAAGCAAAATCGCAACACCGCCCGAACAAACCAAAAAGAAAAACAAAGGAGGTAGAGATAGATGAGTAGCGTAAAAAGAGAGTTAGAAGAAATACTCGCAAAATTAGAAGAACAACAACCCGAAATTGACAGAATACTTCGCCGTACTGCCCTCATTGATACCGGCAGAAAACCAAAAGAACTTTGCCGTATTCCCAATGATGCAGATTTCGTTCAAAAAGACGGAAATACGGAATACGAAGTGGTCGGATATTTTGATTCCGAAGGCGAGGAATATTTAATTGATACCATTGTTCGAAAACTCGGGTATAAATTCTATGAAGAAACTTAGACTTTACCACATTAAAGCGTTGAATTGGGCGAGAGGATATGGTATAATGATTACAGCAATATACTGTATCCGATTGTCGGAAAGGAGAAAATTTTGAATAATAGACAATCAGAACAGAACAAAATCACCGCTCTTTACTGCCGTTTATCCCAAGATGACGGGCGTGAGGGCGAAAG
>JBGVLC010000010.1:0-71851 GCA_045124035.1 Ruminococcus sp.
TATCGATTTTCTCCCATGTAGGCAGGCATACTGAATCGAATTTATAGGTTAACTTTTTACCATTACTGAATGTTGCAGTTGATGGCAGATTGTCAGCTCCATATTCGTATTCAGTGACATTCTTACCCTTTGGTGTAAGTATAGTATGTTTAGTAAGATTATTGTTCAAGTCAAAGCCGTACTCAAACATCGCTACACGAGAATTATCCTCTGTATTTGTTTGGGTGATACTAATAGAACTCCTTATACTATCATTTGAAAGTTACAATAATACAGCTAAACTTTGATAAAGTCAACATATAGCCAAAAACAAAAAGTATGAAGCCACAAAAATGAAAAATGTAGTAATTTGCAAAAGAATTATTTTTCTTAAAAAATCTTCGTTTGGCATTGGTTCGCCTGTTCTCATCTCAAACTTCTTGGTCTGGTCTATACAAATAAAGAAGTTAATGATAAGAATCAAGGCTGTGCCGACGTATATCAGATTAATATACATCATTCCAAGGTAAGAATCCATATCGACATACCATATGTAAAGCGATACTATAAAGCAAACAAAAGCAAGCCACGGCATTCCTTTTGCTGTACGTTCAATCTGTTTGTAGCTTTTGGCATCTAATTGAGCCTCCTCGGGTAAAAAATCTTCTCCATCACGCCTATCCGCTCTAATCACATCGTATGCTTCATAAATCTTAACAAGACTGGTTATACCACTTAACGCAAACAGTATCCCCGACACCATAGGTATATTGTTTTCAAGTAATTCCATAAAGCAATCATCAAAGATAAGGAAAAAGCAACACGAATAGGATAGAATCAACCACAAAAAATTTATTGAAATAAATTTCGCTTTTCGTAACCCGCGGTCTAAATACTCGCGAGTTGCTTTAATGTAAACAAAAACAGAAAAGCAAGCGAGCAATAGCAAGACAAAATAATTCCACAACGCACCACCCTCGTATACTTTTAGAAATGGTACATACAACGCTTGGAAACTCGTAACACAAAAATTCACCAGAGAATTTGTGGCTATGCAATATATAACATTAGCCAAAGTAACCGCAAGTACTATACCTTCAATCAATATGAATATGTAATATAAATAACGTTTCATAACTAACTCCAATTACCAGCATATCCCTTTCTTTTATTGTTCTCCATATAACAAGTTTCTTTACAGCTAATCATTACAACACCTATTGCCGTTATGCCAAGACCTATAAGCGTAATAGCACCAGCTGACCACCCTAGTGGATTCCAACAATTGGATATTAAAAGTGGAACAGCAACAGAAGCAATAGCAAATCCCCATTCCATATAACATAAATTATCTTGTTGTCTTGTTGTCAAATAAGGATTGTTTCGATGTGCATAATTTGAAACAGGAACAGTCAATAGTGTACCATGTATACCAATAAATATAGAAGCACCAAGCTCGTTAATATATTTCCCTGCTAAAGTATACACAGTTCCTCTAAATCCAGTTAAGCCCAATGCAAAATCATTATATTTCTCATAATCACTATATTTATTAGTAGTACTATTCGCCTTGAGTGTTCAAAGCATAGTAGAAACATGACGGAGTAGAGTTTGGAGTACTTCTGTATGCACCCATTCGGATTCTACCGTTAGCATCGTAGCTATAATCAAAAATCATATCGCCACGAGTTTCTTGAACGAGCAAACAGCCTTCGTAAATTTAGGTACACTGTCACGTTAACTTTGTACTGTTCCTATCTAGTTTCAATTGGTAATGCTATGTTAAAACAAGGATCAAAAGCGTTATAAACTATTCCTAATGTACATATAATTAAAAATATCACACCAACCATTTTCATAATTTCGAATAATTCACAGGACACATTTCTCGAATACAGCATTTTAAAATTAACATTATTACTCAAATTCACTTTGCTGGTAATAGTATGCTTTTCAGTATATTTAGAAAAAGAAAATGCAAATCTACTAAAAAACATTCCAACAATCGCTATACATATAGAATTTCCAATTCCATTATAATCAGCAAAACCAAGTGCTGGTATACTATAAAAGCCATAGAGTAATATACCTAAAAATAAATGTAATAAACAATTACCTAAACTTATGTTTTCGGTATTATTCTTATATGAAAAACACATAATTAAAGCACCAAAAATAATTAAAAAAACTGTAATTGAAATAAGCATGATTTTACTCAATAACATCAAAGGCTTATAAAGAATTATAAGTTGTACACAGCAAAGTAAAACCAAACTAAACAAAGAAAATATTATATCTGTAATTAATAGCTTTCTATTCATTTTTCCTCCTACCAAATCATATCCCATTGTGTAGATATAAGGTGTGCCTAATACATATATTACACATTCATCATAACATAACAGCACTATTATTACAATACAAACTGAAAAAACCTCATTCCGAAGAATGAGGTTTTTGTGGCTCCCCCAGTTGGACTCGAACCAACGACAACTCGGTTAACAGCCGAGTGCTCTCGTTCACGTGTATCTATATACCTTAATTATATTTGACCTTGAATATTTATCATCTTAGGAACTGTTCGTAAGATGAATCCATTAAACAGTGTATCTCGTAGTCTTTACCTACCGTAATCTCTTTAAATAATGTACAGATAATCATTTTCTTACGCTCTGGTGTTGAGTCATCAAACTCATTAGCCCAACTGATGAACTGTTCATAATAGTAGTCTATCTTTTTCAGCTCGTCCTCTTCGTGATTGAGCTGATTTTCTTTTTCAGATATCAACTTAACATTATTAGCAATTTTAGACTTTGTATCCTCAATCGCCATTGACAGTACATCTGGTGTAAATTTACTTTCTCCCAATAATGCATTCGCAATTTCAGCGGTTAATTCTCCGAGTTTTCGTTTCAGAGTTTCCGTTTCCTTTGTGAGTTGCTTTATCTCTTTCCTTATCTGCCCTATATGGATTTTGTACCTGTTTTCAATAGCAACATCTTTAGGTGTTGATTTAATTTTTTCAAAACTCCTATGCAATGCTTCTATTACAACCTTGTCGACCTTTGATGCTGAATAAACACTCTGACCATCACAGCAGTTTCTTTTCATCGCTTTTCCTGAACAGAGGTAGCGATATCGTCTTGTGCTTTTATGAACTGCACCATCTTTTGTTCTGTATGTATCCTCAAAACTATTTGCACACAGTTTGTGACCACAGTGAGCACAGTAGATGTTACCACCTAGCATTGTTGATGATTTTGCACTCCTAGCCATTTGAGTTCGCTCATCGTTGCTATACTTTCTTTGTTTAAGTATTTTTTGAGCTTGACTAAATGTGGCATCATCAATAATCTGCAATTCTTCTATTCGCTTTGATGTTACTCCACCTCTTACATAAAATCCACAGTAGATAGGATTCTGTAGAATTCTTTTAATAGTATTTGCTTGGAATCTCGCACCATTATGTGTTCGCACTCCCATACCATTAATGTGTTCAGCCATCACGAAAGAACCATAGCCTTCTTTTACGGTCTTTGCAAATATCACTCTGACAATCTCTGCTTCTTCTGGTTCGATCTCCAAGGTCATAAGTTCTTTGCCTTTTTTATTAACCACACCACTTTTTACAAGTCGGTATCCAAAAGAAGCACATCCACCTGTGTAAATTCCATCTTCGACTAGTTGATGGAGGCGAGTCTTTACACGCATTGATGTCTTTTGGCTTTCACCGTTAGCTTGCCAAAATCTGATATAGTTCATCAGCTTGTCAACGTGGCTATCCATTCTCTGTTCACCCTCGTTGACACTCCACACTTGTATTCCGTGATTAATAAACCATTCGACAACGAACGGGGTTTCGTTATCTATACGACCTATTCTATCAAACATAAATACAAGAAGAATATCAAACTCTTGATTCTCGGCAGCAGTCTTGAGTTCTTGAACTGCATCTCGGTCATTTGCTGAAACCTTAAAACCAGATACACCTTGTTCTTGAAACTCCTTTTTGATTACCCATCCAGATTGATTCTTCGCAAACTCTCTACAAGCGTTCTTCTGCATTGGAATGTCATTTTTATCTACTTGTCCTTTGGTTGAAACTCTATACAGACAGTAAACAGTTTTCATTGCTTTTGTCGGTGCTGACTTTGTTTCTATCATATTATCCTCTCTTTCCTATTGCACCGAACACTATTTTGCTGAGTGAGATTTCTCTCAACAACAAGTATATCAGAATTATTTTTAATATCCAGGCAAAATGTTATTTGTAGGTTAAAATACCTTTTCTTTTATGTTCACTTGATTTATGAAGTTTTTCAATAATCTCTTTTTTGTCCTTGGCAATGTCTTTTCCAAATAAAAAGGAATCAAGCTCAGCATATGAAATTCCCATCTCAGTTTCATCTGTCTGACCATCAAATAGTGCTGCAGACGGAGTTTTATTTATGACTGCTTTTGGTGCTTCCAAATATCGCAGGAACTCGTAAATCTCTGTCACAGTAAGATCAGCAATAGGATTAAAATCACATGATCCATCACCCCATTTTGTAAAGTAACCAACATACAATTCACTTCTATTGCCTGTACCTGCTACCAATCTGCTTTCCGAAGCAGCAATAGCATAAAGCGTCATCATTCTGATGCGAGGAGCCATATTTAAATTAGCCGTATCATTAAGAGTTGTTGCTTTTTTTATTGCTTCAATTTCCGCTTCCTTTACAGGAGTCAGATCAACACTGCGAGTTTCAATATTATATTTTTGAGCAACCTCATTTGCGTCAGCGGTATCCCTATCGTAGTTTCTTTTAGAAGCACACGGCAAGATAATCCCCACCGTGTTCTCACAAGCCGCTTTGCAGAGAATACCGACCAGTGCGGAATCTTTACCTCCGCTGTTGCCAAACACAATCCCTTTTGCTCCACTTTCAGCAAGAACGGACTTTATAAAAGCAACTCTCTTTTCAAATTCAATCTTATAATCACGCATAGAATAAACCTCCTTCAGTAAAGCTTTGGTCGTCTGTCACGAAACACAGGTATGCTGCCACGGATATCCGCAAGAATCTGCATATCACAGGTTGCAGATACGATTTCTTCATTGACCCCCGCAAATGCAAGCTTTTTTCCAAAAGGATCAATAATGGCGGAATTGCCCCCGAATACGGTTTTATCGGCTGTACCGCAGGAATTACAGCAGACAACGAAAATCTGATTTTCAATCGCTCTGGCAGTAGTAAGCGTTCGCAAATGGAAGATGCGTTCTTTCGGCTCCGTCCAGCTCGTAGATACTGTGAGGAATGTTCTCTTCTTCAATGAAGATTTCGTACGCAGCGTCAAACAGGATAATGGCGCCAATCTCATTTGCAAAGTCCACCCACGCCTGCAGTTGATTGCGGCTGAAGACAGTACCGGTAGGGTTGTTCGGTGAGCAGATATAGAGAATATCAGCCTCAGCATCTTTGCTTGGTTCTGGCAAAAAGCCGTTTTCTTCACTGGATGCCAAGTGTATAATTTTTCGTCCTGCAAGAATATTGGTATCCACATATTCCGGATAGGCAGGTTCTATTACCATAACGGTATTATCCTGATCGAACAGTTCCAAAATATCGCCAAGATCATCGCAAGCACCACTAGAAACGAAAATTTCGTTTTCGGTAATGGTCGTACCCATTTTCTTATAATATTCTTCGATAGCACAGCGAAGTTCAGCATCACCGGTTTCGGGCATATAGCCGTGGAAAGTTGTAGCATTCGCCTGATCGTCAACGGCTTTGTGCAAAGCCTTGATAACCGCTTCGCACAATGGCAATGACACATCGCCAACTCCCATCCTTAAAACCTGTTTATCAGGATTCTCATCAAGATAATCACTGGTTTTGCGATAAAATCAAGATAATCACTGGTTTTGCGATAAATGGTATTAAATAAATAAGTGTTTTTCAGTTCTTTATATCGTACATTTGGTGTTAACATATCCCCATTCCTCCTTTGTATATCTTTTCTGAAATTCCTAACTTTTATATATTGTTGGTATTGACTTAAACAGCCAAAGAATTCAACATTAAAAGGCGTTAAGTATCAATCGTAGATATACCAAACGTAACCTCCTCAAGTACATCAAGGAGCATCTTTGCTGTGTCCAAAGAGGTTAGTATCGTAATATTGTTTTGTGCTGCACACCGGCGAATTGCAATACCATCCCCATAATGCTTTCCTGAAAGAATAGCACGGGTGTTGATCACATAACTTACATAGCCTGCACGAATAGATTCTAAAACCTCTTCACTACCTTCGCTCGGCTTATGGCGGATACGGGTTTTTATACCGTTTGCTTTCAAAAATTCTCCTGTTAACGTTGTAGCCTCAATGTTAAATCCCATGTTATAAAATCTACGTATAATCGGAAGTGTCTCTTCCTTATCTTCGTCGGCAACACTGACAACTACAGTTCCGTAATTACGGAGAGTAAATCCTGATGCCACCATCGCCTTGTACATAGCACGATGAAGCTTTTCATCATATCCAATAGCTTCACCTGTAGATTTCATTTCAGGTGACAAATAGGCATCCATACCGTTTAGCTTTGAAAATGAGAAAGCAGGCACCTTAACATAGTAGCGTTCTTTTTCCTTTGGGTAGGTATCAAAGATACCTTGTTCCTGCAGAGATATATCAAGACTGCACATAGTTGCAATATCGGCAAGGCTATAACCAGTAGCTTTTGATAGAAAAGGTACAGTTCTGGATGAACGAGGATTAACCTCGATTACATAAACATCGTTATTTTCATCCACGATAAACTGAATATTAAATAGACCTATAATCCCTATTCCCAATCCTAATTTTTCCGTATAGTCTATTATGGTATTCTTAACCTTGTCTGAAAGACTATAGGAAGGATACACACTTATTGAGTCACCGGAATGAACACCTGTTCTTTCAACAAGTTCCATAATTCCGGGTATGAAAACATGTTTACCATCACAAATGGCATCCACCTCAACCTCTTTGCCACGTATATACTTATCAACTAAAACCGGTTTATCTATGTCAATTGCCACGGCAGTTTTCAAATAGTTGCGAAGAGCTTCTTCTTTAGCGACAATCTGCATTGCTCTTCCTCCGAGTACAAAGCTAGGACGAACAAGCACGGGATAACCAATATTTTTTGCTACTTGGATACCTTCATCAATACTCGTTACTGCTTCACCTTTAGGTTGCGGTATACCAAGCATACATAATAATTTTTCAAATTCTTCACGATTTTCGGCACGCTCTATCGCATCGCAAGTGGTACCGATAATCTTAACTCCACGGTCGCCAAGTGGTTGAGCTAAGTTAACAGCCGTTTGACCACCAAGTGTTGCAATAACACCCTGTGGCTTTTCCAACTCAATGATGTTCATAACATCCTCTACGCATAACGGCTCAAAATAGAGTTTATCTGAACAAGTGTAGTCAGTTGATACTGTTTCAGGGTTATTGTTTATAATAATCGCTTCAAATCCAGCTTTCTTAATCGTTTGTACTGCGTGTACGGTAGAATAATCAAACTCCACTCCCTGACCTATACGAATAGGTCCCGAACCGAGCACTATAATTTTCTTTTTATCTGATACAACCGACTCGTTTTCTTCCTCGTAAGTGGAGTAAAAGTACGGAATATAGCTGTCAAATTCAGAAGCACATGTATCAATCATCTTGTACACAGGAGCTATATTGGATTTTTTGCGTATATTGTAGATCTCTGTTTCTTTTTTATTCCACAGCTTAGCGATAGTCCGATCGGAAAAGCCCATTTTTTTAGCACTGAGAAGAACCTTCTCATCACCGACATTACAGGCTATATTTACCTCTTCGTCAGTAATGTTCTTAATTTTCCTTAAAAACAGTTTGTCGATTTTTGTAACTTCGGATATTTTTTCAACAGATACATTCAACCTCAAAAGTTGTGCTATAGCATAAATTCTATCATCTGTACCAATACCAACATATTCTAATAACTCTTCTTTGCTCATATCATCAAATTTAGAGTTATATAGATGATACAGACCGATTTCGAGCGAACGCACGGCTTTAAGCAGGCTTTCCTCTATAGTTCTGCCAATACTCATAACCTCGCCGGTCGCTTTCATCTGGGTAGAAAGAGCATTGTTGGCATCAGAAAACTTATCAAAAGGGAAACGTGGCATTTTCGTCACGACATAATCAAGTGTAGGCTCAAACGCAGCAGGAGTGTTGGCAATTTGGATTTCATCAAGATGCATACCCACACCGATTTTTGCTGACACTCTTGCTATCGGGTAACCGCTTGCTTTCGAAGCAAGTGCAGATGAGCGCGATACTCTGGGATTGACTTCAATCAGGTAATACTGAAAAGAATTGGGATCAAGTGCAAACTGAACATTACATCCGCCTTCGATTTCTAACTTGCGGATGATTTTCAAAGCACTGTCACGCAGCATATGATACTCCTTATTAGTAAGCGTCTGAGAAGGGCAAACGACAATTGAGTCACCCGTGTGAATACCTACCGGGTCAATATTCTCCATATTACAAATTGTGATAGCAGTATCATTACTGTCACGGATAACTTCATATTCAATTTCTTTGTAGCCTTTGATACTCTTTTCAATGAGCACCTGATTTACCGGAGAGAGTGCAAGGGCATTTTTCATAAGAGGAAAAAATTCCGCCTCGTTATCCGCAAAGCCGCCTCCTGTACCGCCAAGTGTAAAGGCAGGACGAAGAACAACGGGATATCCGATTTTTTGTGCGACCACCAATCCTTCTTCTATAGAGCTTGCGATATTGGAAGGAAGAACAGGCTCACCGAGCTCCTCGCAGAGCTCTTTGAACATCTCTCGGTCTTCTGCACGCTCAATAGAGATGCTTTTTGTACCAAGTAATTCTACACCACACTCTTTCAGCACCCCTTTTTTCTCAAGCTGTATTGCAAGATTTAAACCTACCTGTCCTCCGATACTCGGTAAAATCGCATCAGGACGCTCAAATCGAATGATTTTCGCAACATACTCCAATGTCAAAGGTTCCATATAAACCTTATCAGCAATAGAAGTATCGGTCATTATAGTTGCAGGATTTGAATTACATAGCACTACCTCATAGCCTTCCTCTTTTAAAGCAATGCAAGCCTGAGTTCCTGCATAATCAAACTCAGCCGCCTGACCAATAACTATAGGTCCGGAACCAATAACCAGCACCTTTTTTATATCTGTTCTTTTAGGCATTACTACGCTCCTCCTCCATTATCTTTATAAAACGGTCAAACAGGTATTCGCTATCCTGTGGGCCCGGAGCACTTTCAGGGTGATATTGCACACTAAACGCCTTATCTTTATCGCACTTTACACCCTCGACGGTATTATCAAGCAGATTGACATGAGTAACGGTCAAATCCGTATCCTTCAAACTGTCTGCTTCAACCGCATAAGAGTGGTTCTGCGAGGTGATTTCAATTTTATTTGTTTCCAGATTCCGTACCGGATGATTTGCCCCGCGATGGCCAAACTTCAATTTATATGTTTTTGCACCATATGCAAGAGAGATAATCTGATGACCCAGACAGATACCGAAAATCGGATATTTACCAATAAGCTTCTTAACGGTTTCGATTGTTTGAGGCACATCGGTTGGGTCTCCTGGTCCGTTAGATATAAACACACCATCAGGATTTAACGCGGTAATCTTTTGCACTGGTGTATTCCACGGGACAACAGTAACCGTACAGCCACGTTTGTTGAGTGATCGAATTATATTTTCTTTCATACCGCAATCAATAGCGACAATACGATATTTTTCGTCCAGTGCTTCATAAATATAAATAGACTTTCGACTGACTTTCTCGACTGCACCAAAAGGTATACAGGTATTTTTTAGTATTTCAAGTCCTTCATCAATCGGTGTTGATACATCGGTTATTAGCACCTTGCGACTACCTATATCACGGATAGAACGAGTGAGTTTTCGAGTGTCAACACCTTGAACACCAGGAATTTTATATTCTTTCATAATTTGCGAAAGAGTTTTTCGACTTCTGAAATTAGAAGGCTTGTCGTTATATTCACGGACAATCAACGCACCCAAAGTCGGTATCTTTGTTTCGTAATCATCATCAGCCATACCGTAATTACCGATAAGCGGATAAGTCATCACTACCGCTTGATAAGTGTATGATGGATCTGAGATGATCTCTTGGTAGCCAACCATTGAGGTATTGAATACTATCTCACAGACTTTATCGCTGTCATCTCCAAAACCATAGCCGTAATATTCCTCTCCATCTTCTAAAATAAGCTTTCTATTAAAATCCATAGATTCGAAAACACCTCGATTTACATTTTATCGGTCTTGTTCACCTGTGAAAGTTTTTGCTCAAAACGATCCTTTCTGGTTTCTTTTGGTATGGCAGTAGGATAGTTACCATCAAAGCACGCACTGCAATAATCGCAACAATTCGCAAGTGATGAAAGTTCAGACAACGGCAGATATCCAAGCGTATCAGCACCAATAATCTCGGCAATTTCTTCAACAGTATGTTTACACGCAATCAAGTGATCACATGAATCTATATCTGTCCCATAATAACAAGGGTGAAGAAATGGTGGTGCAGATACACGCATATGTATTTCTTTAGCTCCTGCGTCCCTTAACAGATTAACAATTCGTCCACAGGTTGTTCCTCTGACGATGGAATCATCTACTAAAACAACTTTCTTGTTATATACACTTTCTTTAATAACAGAAAGCTTTATTTTCAACTGATCCATTCGTGAATTCTGAGTAGGAGAAATAAAAGTTCTGCCTATATACTTGTTCTTAATAAGGCCAATGCTATATGGTATCCCGGATTCCTGGCTAAAACCCAAAGCTGCGTCTAACCCTGAATCAGGTACTCCTATAACTACATCAGCATCAACAGGGTGCGTCTTTGCCAATATTCTTCCTGCACGAACACGAGCAGAGTGAACAGACACGCTATCAATTACCGAGTCAGGCTTAGCAAAGTATATATATTCAAACACACAAAGCTTCTTTGCATTTTTATTACAATGTTCTCTTCGTGACACAACACCTTTTTTACTGAACACTAAAATTTCACCAGGCTCTATATCGCGGATAAATTCAGCACCAACCGCACTCAAAGCACAGCTTTCAGATGCAACGACATATATTCCGTCAGAAGTTTTTCCGTAGCATAAGGGTCTGAAACCGTACGGATCACGAGCACAAATCAACTTTTGTGGTGACATAAGCACCAACGAATAAGCACCATCTAATATATTCATTGCACAGCTGAGTGCATCTTCAATAGAAGGCGTTTTTAATCTTTCTTTAGTAACTATATACGCTATAGTTTCAGTATCACTTGTGGTATGAAAAATCGCACCTGATAATTCCAAATTGTTTCTTAACTCTACGGCATTACTTAAGTTGCCGTTATGTGCCAGAGCCATCCTGCCTTTTTGATGATTCACCTCAATAGGTTGGCAATTATTACGATTATTGCCACCCGTCGTACCATAACGCACATGACCGACTGCCATTGTTCCAACAGGAAGTCGTGTAATAGCATCAGGTGTGAACACCTCGCTGACCAATCCTAAATCCTTATGTGAATAGAACAACCCGTCGTCATTTACAACGATACCGCAGCTTTCCTGTCCTCTGTGTTGAAGTGCATACAAACCGTAGTATGTTAAGTCAGCAACATCTGCAGGTTCACTCGAGAAAACTCCAAAAACACCACACTCCTCATGTACACTCATTTTTTCCCTCCGTAAACATGCTCCAAAGCAGCTCCTATAAAGCCTTTAAACAAAGGATGTGCTTTATTGGGTCTTGATTTAAATTCAGGGTGATATTGCACACCAACATAAAACGATTTATCAGAAAGTTCAACGGTTTCAACTAATCGTCCGTCAGGAGAAGTGCCGCTTAAAGTAAGACCTGCTTTTTCAAAGGATTCACGATAGTCATTATTAAATTCATAGCGATGTCTATGGCGTTCACTGATTTTTCTTGTACCGTAGCAACGCTCCATCGCTGTACCTGCTTTAATATCGCAGGGATATGCACCAAGGCGCAGTGTACCGCCTTTGCTTATATCGTCACTCTGTCCCGGCATAAAGTCGATTACTTTATGATGACAAAATTCATCAAATTCGCCTGAGTTAGCATCCTTGATATCCAAAACATTTCTTGCATATTCTATAACTGCAATTTGCATGCCAAGACAAATACCAAAGTAAGGGATTTCGTTTTTTCGGGCAAATTCAGCCGCTAAAATCATTCCCTCAATACCTCTACTTCCAAAACCGCCCGGAACTAAAATTCCGTCCATCGAACCAAGCTTATCGGCTACGTTTTCTAACGAGATTTCCTCAGAATCAATCCAATTAATACGAATATGCGTGTTGTGGAAGTATCCTGCATGGCGCAGTGCTTCTGCTACTGACAGGTAGGCATCGTGGAGTCCCACATATTTTCCTACAAGACCAATATTCACATAATGTTGTCTAGCCTCAATACGTTCAACCATAGCTGTCCATTCTTTCAAATTCGGGGCTGGTGCATCAATACCGAGTTCACGACATACAACAAAGGAAAAGTTAGATTTCTCGAGCATTAATGGTGCTTCGTAAAGGTTAGGCAAGGTAATATTTTCAATAACGCAATCCGGCTTCACATTACAGAACAAAGATATTTTCTTGAAAATAGACTCCTCTAACGGCTCATCACATCGAAGAATTACAATATTCGGATTAACACCCATACCTTGCAATTCTTTTACCGAATGCTGAGTTGGTTTTGATTTGTGTTCGTCAGAGCCACTCAAGAATGGTACTAATGTAACATGAATAAACAGGCTGTTTTCTCTACCCACTTCGAGCGAAATCTGCCTTACAGCTTCAATAAAAGGCTGTGACTCGATATCGCCAATAGTACCGCCAATTTCTGTAATAACTACATCGGCATTTGTTTTCTTGCCGACACTGTATACAAACTCTTTTATTTCGTTTGTAATATGCGGAATAACTTGAACAGTAGAGCCAAGATACTCTCCTTTACGCTCCTTGTTTAAAACATTCCAATACACCTTGCCCGTGGTGAGATTTGAAAACTTATTAAGGTCCTCGTCGATAAAACGTTCATAGTGTCCGAGGTCAAGATCGGTTTCTGCGCCATCTTCTGTCACATAAACTTCGCCATGTTGGTACGGACTCATAGTACCAGGGTCAACATTGATATATGGATCAAGTTTTTGAGCTGCAACTTTCAATCCACGTGCTTTTAATAATCTTCCCAAAGACGCTGCCGTAATACCCTTACCAAGACCTGATACAACACCACCGGTTACAAATATATATTTCGTCATTTTTTACTCCTAAAAAGATTATTCAACAGTTACTGACTTTGCAAGATTTTTAGGTTTATCTATATCACAGCCGTTTTCTTTAGCTACATAGTACGCAAACAACTGCAACGGAATAATCTCAACAATCGCTGAAAATACAGTTTCTACCTTTGGTACAAAAACAACATCATCTGCCAAGGAAACAATTTTTTGATTACCATGAAAAGTGACTGCTAAAACTTCAGCACCTCTGGCTTTAACCTCAACAATATTGCTCATGGTTTTTTCCCTAATAGATTCATTACAGCATAATGCCACGACAGGCTGATGTTCTTCTATCAAAGCAATCGTTCCGTGTTTCAACTCACCAGCAGCATAAGATTCAGCGTGGATATATGAAATTTCCTTCATTTTCAACGCACCTTCAAGTGCTACCGAATAGTCCGTATTTCTACCGATAAAAAACATAGAACCCGTATCGTGATACTTTTTTGATAAATTAGGAATCGCTGAGTTCATATCGAGTGCTTCCTGAATTTTTTTAGGCAGAGTTTTTAGTGTTCTTAAAAGAGCGGAAAACTCCTCTTCACCTATACGCTCCATCTTCTTTGCAACATACAAGGCAAACAAGTACAACACCGAAAGCTGTGTAGTATATCCCTTTGTTGTTGCAACAGCGATTTCAGGGCCTGCCCATGTATACAGTGTATGGTCAGCAAGCTTTGCTATCGTGCTTCCCACTACATTAACAATTGCTAATGTTTTTGCACCGCGGTTTTTACATTCTTTCATAGCCGCTATAGTGTCAGCAGTTTCACCGGACTGTGATAAAACGATTAACAATGTGTGTTCGTCTATAAGCGCGTCACTGTAACGCAACTCACTCGCCAATTCAATTTGCACAGGAATACGGCACAATTTTTCAATCGCATACTTACCGGCACACCCTGCGTAGTATGCGGAACCACAAGCGGTAATCACTATTTTATTGATACTTTTTAAATAATCAGAAGTGAGCACCATTTCATCAAGTACAATTTCACCGTATTTGATTCTCGGGTCAATTGTAGCTTTAACTGCTCTTGGCTGTTCTATTATTTCCTTGAGCATAAAATGCTCATATCCGCCTTTCTCAGCAGATTGAATATCCCAGGTAATATGACTTATTTTTTTATGAATATTTTGTCCGGCAGGATCAAAAACCTTAACCCCGTCAGGAGTAATCTCGGCAAATTCGCCATCATCCAAATATATAGCATTTCTCGTGTGTGAAACGAGTGCTGTAACATCAGATGCAAAGTAATTCTCTCCGATACCCACACCTAATATCAATGGACTTGCTTCACGTGCAACAAATACTTTTTCAGGTTCATCAACACAGACAACGCCTAACGCGTAGGAACCCTCTAACCTTGACGACGCTTTAATTAATGCTCTCTTGATATTACCAGAATAATACATCTCAAGCAGATGTACTATTACTTCTGTGTCAGTTTGACTTTCAAAGTGATAGCCCTTTTGAATCAATTCCTCTCGCAAAGACATATAGTTTTCTATGATGCCATTATGAACAACAGCAAATTTTCCGTCGTTGCTCATATGCGGATGTGCGTTAGTATCAGTAGGTGCACCGTGAGTAGCCCATCTGGTGTGCCCTATACCGACTTTACCGGGATAATCTCTTCCGTCATTTGTTTTTTCGCATAAGTTTGCTATTCTACCGGTAACCTTACTTACTAAAATCTTTTTATCATTTAGTATCGCAATTCCTGCCGAATCATAACCGCGATATTCGAGTTTTTTCAGACCATCTAAAAGTATTGGGGCAGACTCTTGCAAACCTGCATAACCAACTATTCCACACATAAAATATCTCTCCGTTTCAAAGTTTTATTCCCATTCTACCGTTGCAGGAGGCTTGGAAGTAATATCATATACCACTCGTGTGATGCTTTTGATCTCATTAGTTATTCTGTTGCTCGCTTTTTCAAGAACCTCATATGGAAGTCTGGCCCATTCAGCGGTCATAAAATCATCAGTAGTTACCGCTCTGAGTACAACAGTATATCCGTAGGTTCTGGCATCTCCCATCACACCAACACTTTTCAAATCCGTCAACACAGCAAAATACTGATTAGGACAGTCAATAAGATTCGCTTTCTCTATTTCTTCCCTAAATACTGCATCAACTTCTCTAAGTAAATCGAGTTTTTCTTTTGTGACTTCGCCGATTATTCTAACTGCTAAGCCCGGACCCGGAAACGGCTGTCGCCACACAAGCTCACGGGGGATATCCATCTGGGTGCCTAATTCTCTTACCTCATCCTTAAACAAATCTCGTAACGGCTCAACAATTTCATCAAAGGCGATAACATCGGGTAGTCCACCCACATTGTGATGACTCTTAATTACTGCAGAATCCCCTTTGCCACTTTCAATAACATCAGGATAAATAGTACCTTGTACCAAAACATCTACTTTTCCGAGCTTTTTTCCTTCCTCCTCAAAAACTCTGATAAATTCTTCTCCGATAATTTTTCGCTTTTTCTCAGGCTCGGTAACACCTTTAAGCTTTTCAAGAAATCTGTCCTCAGCATTGACCCTAATCAGATTAATTCCGAATTGTCTACCAAAGGTGTTTTCTACAAAGTCACCTTCGCCTTTTCTGAGAAGGCCATGGTCTACAAATACGCAGGTCAAATTATTGCCGATTGCCTTGTTCAGAAGAACAGCCGCAACGGAAGAATCCACTCCTCCCGAAAGTGCAAGCAACACCTTCTTTTCGGCTAATTCTTTCGTATATTTTTCTATAGACGACTCAACAAAATTTTGCATTTTCCACTCGCGTTTACATGAGCATATGTCGAAAATGAAATTCTTAATCATCTGTGTTCCACAAACGGTATGTGTAACCTCAGGATGAAACTGAACACCGTATAATTTACGGCTATCATCACACATAGCTGCACAAGGGCATTTGTCGGTTTGTGCAATCACCTTAAAACCCTTTGGTGCAACTTTCACATAATCAGTATGGCTCATCCAGCAAACACATTCTTTAGGTACTCCTTTAAACAAAACATTCTCTGAAATAAACACAGTAGTTTTACCATATTCACTGCTATTATCGGCAGAAGTTATTTCTCCACCCGCCAAGTAAGACACAAGTTGCATACCATAACAAATTCCCAAAATCGGTATACCCAAATTGAGAATTTCAGGATCAAATTTCGGCGATGTTCCATCATATACACTATTAGGTCCGCCTGTAAAGATTACACCCTTATAGCCTTCGGCTTTTATCTCAGCAGGAGTAATTTTGTCATAGGGTTTTATTTGTGCATACACTTGCTCATTTCTTACTCTTCTTGCAATCAGCTGATTATACTGACCTCCAAAGTCCAGAACAAGAATTTTATCCACCGTGTTCACCTCTTTTCTTAAATACTAATTTCCGCTGACTCAGCCGTCACATCTTCGAGTAGAGGTTTAATCTTCTGTAATAAAGCCTCGACTTGTTCAACACAACGACCAATATATAATGAAGGATTAAGCAACTTTCTCATCTCATCCTCAGATAATCCGAACTCTTTATGCGACGCTAGTGCTGAGAGAAGGTCGCCCTCTTCGCCGTTTTTTATCTTTTTAGTGGTCTCCATTGAGCACTCACGTATGATTTCGTGTACCGTTTGCCGATTAGCTCCTCGCTTTACCGCTTCCATCATAAGGTTTTCTGTAGCAATAAACGGCAAATATCCTTCAACTTCCTTTGCTACTATTTTTTCATTAACAACAAGCCCATTTGTAACATTTTGACACAATCTCAAAACCGCATCGGCACACAAAAAGCCTTCAGGAAGAGATATTCGGCGGTTGGCAGAATCGTCAAGCGTACGCTCCAACCATTGAGTAGATGCTGTCATAGGAGCATTCAGAGCATTAGCAATCAGGTAGCGAGATAGCGAACAAATACGCTCACTACGCATAGGATTGCGTTTATATGCCATAGCAGACGAACCTATCTGACCCTTTTCAAATGGTTCTTCAAGCTGACGGTCATGCTGTAAAAGACGGATGTCATTCGCCATACGATAACAGCTCTGTGCAACAGATGAAAGTGCATTGAGTATTCTGCTGTCGACCTTACGAGGATAAGTTTGACCACAAACATCAAAACATTCCGTAAAGCCAAAATCGACAGCAATCATCTCGTTCATTTCATCAATTTTTTCAGTATTACCATCAAACAAATCAACGAAGCTTGCTTGTGTACCTGTTGTTCCTTGGCAACCTAAAAATTTGATGTTTTTAATAGCAAAATCAATCTCATCAAGATCTGAGAGAAAATCCTGTATCCACAGTGTTGCACGCTTTCCCACTGTAACAAGTTGCGCCGGTTGATAGTGTGTATAACCAAGCGTTGGCAGAGCTTTATATTTTTCAGCAAAAGAAGAAAGATTAGCTATAACACGCAAAAGCTCTGAACGTAGGAATATGAGAGCATCACGATAAATGATAAGATCGGCATTATCCGTTACATAACAACTGGTTGCACCCAGATGGATAATTCCTGCCGCTGATTTTGCGACCTTTCCATAGGCGTAAACATGAGCCATAACATCGTGTCTGACCTCTTTTTCACGCTGAGCAACACATTCGTAGTCGATGTCTGTGATATGAGCAGAGAGTTCTTTGACCTGTTCCTCAGTTATTGGCAAACCGAGCTTCATCTGGGCTTTTGCAAGTGCCACCCAAAGTTCTCTCCATGTCTGATAACGGGTGTCAGCCGAAAACAGGCTTAGCATATAGTCACTTGCATAGCGAGAGGATAATGGTGATTCATATTTATTAGTCATGCTTATTCTCCTTTTTATGTAATTCTTCATCTATTGCCTTAGCCGCTGTTTTTCCTGCGCCCATAGCAAGAATAACTGTTGCGGCACCTGTAACAACATCACCACCTGCATATACAAATGGTTTAGATGTTGCCCCGTTTTCATCAGCAACTATACAACCTCTTGCATTTGTATCAAGACCTTTTGTTGTCTTCTTAACAAGAGGATTTGGGGTTTGACCGATTGCTACAATCGCAGTATCAATTTCTATTATGTGATTTGAGTTTTCCACCACAATAGGTCGTCTTCTTCCGCTTTCATCAGGTTCTGTCAGCGTCATATCAACGACCTCTACACCTTTAAGCCAACCTTCATTATCACCCACAAATTTAGTTGGGTTTTTGAGAAATAGGAATTGTACTCCCTCTTCTTTAGCGTGAGCAACTTCTTCAGTCCTTGCAGGAAGCTCCTCTATACTGCGACGATAAATAATATACACATTTTCAGCACCTAATCTTTTAGCACTTCTCGCAGCGTCCATCGCAACATTTCCACCGCCGAATACCGCTACATTTCTACCGCAGTAAACAGGTGTATCAAACTCAGGAAATTTGTATCCTTTCATAAGGTTAATTCGTGTCAAAAACTCATTAGCCGAGTAAACTCCATTGAGAGATTCTCCCTCAATTCTGAAAAACAACGGAAGCCCTGCACCTGAACCGATGTATACAGCGTCATAGTCCATATCTTCGAGTAGCTCATCAACAGTCAGAGTTTTACCTATGATTGTGTTTGTTTCTATCTTTACATCATAGTTCCTCAGTTTTTCGATTTCTTTTTGCACGATTGCTTTAGGAAGTCTGAATTCCGGAATACCATACATAAGCACTCCGCCTGCAGTATGAAAAGCCTCGTAAACAGTAACATCGTAACCAAGTTTTGCTAAATCTCCTGCGGCAGTAAGCCCCGAAGGACCTGAACCAACAACCGCAACCTTTTTTCCATTTTTCTCAGGTAGTACAATTTTGTCTTCGCCATTTTCCATATGGTAGTCGGCAACAAAGCGTTCAAGTCTGCCGATAGCTACAGACTCACCCTTGATACCACGTACACATTTTGATTCGCACTGACGTTCCTGAGGACACACTCTACCGCACACAGCAGGCAAAGTGTTTGTTTCGGTAATTTTTTCATATGCTGATTCAAATTCACCTTTAGCTACTAATGATATAAATTCAGGAATTTTTACAGCTACGGGACAACCTTGCATACACGGTTTATTCTTACAATTCAAACATCGCTGAGCTTCATCTATTGCCATCTCTTCTGTATAACCGGTTGTTACTTCGAAAAAGTTTTTATTACGCACAAAGGGAAGTTGCTCAGGCATCGGATTTTTCGTATTTCTCATATTAGGCATTACTCTCACTCCTTTTGATTCTGCATTTTCCTTCATCACAGGAGCGTTTTTCCTGATGCTCATACATTTTCTGGCGTTTTATGGCTGCGTTCCAATCAATTTTGTGTCCGTCAAAATCAGGACCATCAACACAGGCAAACTTCGTTTCTCCCCCAACTATTACCCTGCAACCGCCACACATTCCGGTGCCGTCAATCATAACAGGATTCATAGAAACCGTTGTCGGGATATCGAACTCTTTTGTCAGATTACATACTGCACGCATCATTACAAGAGGTCCGATAGCAATCACCTCATCATATTTTTCACCTGCTTCAAGCTCTTCTCTTAACCTGTCGGTAACAAATCCCTGCATACCATTTGAACCATCGTCAGTGGTAATAATCAATTTATCGGACACCTTCTGCATTTCATCTTTCAGGATTATAAAATCATTATTACGAAATCCGGCTATAACCGTAACCTTTGCCCCAAGTGCCTTCAGTTTCTTTGCTTGAGGGTAAGCTATAGCCGTACCGAGACCGCCACAGATTATCGCAACCTTTTTGAGATTTTCAAGAGCTGTCGGCATTCCGAGAGGTCCGGCAAAATCCAGAATAGAATCGCCTGCATCAAACTTTGAAAGTTCTCTTGTTGTTTTGCCAACTGCCTGAACAATAATGGTGACACTTCCTTTTTCACAGTCAAAATCGGCAATCGTGAAAGGTACTCTTTCACCATATTCGTCAATTCTCAAAATAATGAACTGACCAGGTTGTGCCTTTTTCGCAACAAGCGGTGCCTCAATATCCATTAAAAATATTTGAGGGTTAAGTTGTATTTTTCTGAGTATTTTATACGCCATTGCACTAGTACTCCTTCTCTTTTTATCTAATAACAATACTGTCACGCTGCGGCCCTACGGACACATATTTAATAGGACAGCCTATATTTTTTTCAATGTATGTTACATATTCTTTTGCCTGTTCGGGTAGTTCTTCCCATTTCCGAACATCGGAAATATCGCATTTCCATCCATCTAAATACTCAATAACAGGCTCTGCGTTTTTGAGTGCTGTCGGAAAAGGAAACTCATCTGTTACTTCACCATTTAGTTTGTAGTGAACACATACAGGGATTTTATCCATATAGCTTAGGACATCAAGTTTTGTTAGGGCAACTGCTGTTGCAGCCTGAACCTCAACACCATATCGTGTTGCAACAATGTCAATAGGTCCGACTCTGCGAGGTCTGCCGGTTTTTGCGCCGTATTCAAAGCCGTTTTTGCGAAGGGCATCAGCCTCCTCACCAAACATTTCACACACAAACGGTCCTTCTCCCACACAGGTCGAATACGCTTTAACAACACCTATCACTTCATCTATCTTTGCACTTGGCAATCCCGAGCCTATCGGAGCAAAAGCTGCAATTGTATTCGAAGATGTTGTAAACGGATAAATGCCGTAATCCAAATCCCTAAGGGAACCAAGCTGTGCCTCAAAGAGAATGTTTTTATTATCCTTTTTAGCCTGTTTCAAAAAAGCACCCGTATTTGTGATAAACGGTTTGATTTTTTCGCAATAGTTGTCAAGCCAATTATTTAGCATTTCTATGGTGTACGGCTGTGCACCATATACTTTAGTAAGAGTCAGATTTTTCCACTCAATCAAATCCTGCAAATGAGCCTTAATCTCATCAGGATAAAACAGCTCACCCGCGAGTATAGTTTTCTTCTGATATTTATCCGAATAAAAAGGAGCAATGCCTTGTTTAGTCGAACCATACTTTTTATCAGCAAGTCGCATTTCCTCAAGTTCGTCCATATCACGATGCCATGGTAAAAGCAAAGATGCCCTGTCACTGATTTTAAGATTCTCTGGAGTAAGCTCAACGCCTTTTGACATAACCTCCTGCATTTCTGTCCATAGGTTTTCAGGATCAAGGGCAACACCGTTTCCAAGTATGTTAACCACTCCTTTTCTAAAAATGCCTGATGGCAAAAGATGAAGAGCGAATTTTCCCAGCTCGTTTATCACAGTGTGACCAGCATTTCCTCCACCCTGAAATCTGACAACCACGTCATAATCTTCGGTAAGCAAATCAACCATACGGCCCTTTCCTTCGTCACCCCAGTTAATACCCACTATTGCACAATTAGACATAATTACACCTCGCTTATATATGCTCTTCCAGACGCTTCATAACTTCAGCATAAGCTTCTTCCACTCCGCCGAGGTCGCGTCTAAATCTGTCTTTGTCGAGTTTCTCTCCTGTGATAGTATCCCATAATCTGCAAGTATCAGGGCTGATTTCGTCAGCGAGTACAATAGTGCCATCAGACAATCTGCCAAACTCCAATTTGAAATCAACCAGCGTTACACCACACTCAGCCCAAAAAGCTTTCAACTCTTTATTTATATCGAAAGCATATTTCTTAATAATCTCAATTTCTTCCGTTGTTGCTAATTTCATCGCAACAGCGTGATATTCACCCATTAAAGGATCACCCAGCTCATCATTCTTATAGGAAAACTCAATGGTTGGTGACTCAAATACAAAGCCTTCCTCAACTCCGTAGTTCTTGGAAAACGAGCCTGTTGCTATATTTCTGACAATTACTTCCAGAGGCACTATAGACACCTTAGTCACAAGTGTTTCACGATCATTAAGTTCTTTCACAAAGTGTGTCGGAATTGAAGCTTTTTGAAGAAGCTGCATCAGCATATTACTCATTCGGTTATTAACGACTCCCTTACCATTAATCGTACCCTTCTTCAGCCCGTTAAATGCCGTAGCGTCATCCTTGTAGGAGACAACAAGAAGCTCAGGGTCATCTGTTGAAAATACCTTTTTCGCCTTTCCTTCATAAAGCAGTTCTCTCTTTGTCATATTAGTACCTCCAATTTTTATCCAATAAAAACAAAAAAGGCAACGATGCTTTAATGCGTAAACATTAAAGACACCATTGCCCTTATAAACATTAAGTTTTTAGCTAAAAAAGAAGACAAAGACCCCTTGAGTAATTCTCAAAAGACGCCTTTGCCTTACCCAAGTATTATACTCTTCTCATAAAAAATTGTCAATAGATATTTATTTTCAGACGGTAATACAATAAATAATTAATTATTCAGCTTTCAACTTGTTTTCTAATATTTCTTCCAATATAACAGGATTAGCTCTTCCGCCTGTCTGACCCATTGCTTTACCCATTATGGCTTTTAGCGCTTGTTCTCTGCCGTTATTATAATCAGTCACGAGCTTCTGGTTAGAAGCCAAAATGTTTTTAACTATTTCAGACAGCTCTTCTCTGTTGTTAATCTGTTTAAGATTCTCTTTTTCAACAACAAGTTCAGGGTCAAAATCTTCGCTCCACATTCTCACTATCAACTTCTTTACAGTAGAAGAGTTTATCGACTGTTCACCATAAAGGGTCGCAAGCTTAGCTAAATTTACAGGTTGAATAGGACAGCTAAATCCCTCTGACTCGTTAAGGCGCATAATATCGCCAATGATAATATTCGCCACGATTTTCCTATACTTGGTATTAAACGCCACCTCTTCAAAATAGTTCGACATTTCAATATCGGAAACAATTTTTTCGCTTTGATAAGCAGACAAACCAAATTCATCAATATATTTATGCTTTCTTGCATCGGGAAGCAGAGGTATATCGGCTTTTATATTGTTTATCTCTTCGTCTGTCAGTTTAATAGGAGGCAAGTCAGGATCAGGAAAATAGCGGTAATCATTAGCGTTTTCCTTACTACGCATTGCAGTTGTTTTTCCTGTATCAGCATCAAATTTTCTGGTTTCTTGAATAATTACTTCACCAGCCTCGATAGCTTCAACCTGACGCTTATATTCATATTCAATAGCTTTGACAACAAACTGGAATGAGTTAATATTTTTCATTTCAGTACGCGTTCCGAACTTTTCTTCTCCTTTTTTACGAACCGAAAGGTTCACATCGCAACGGAACGAGCCTTCGTTCATCTTGCAGTCCGAAATACCTGTATAAATGATAATTGCACGAAGCTTCTGCAAATATGCTTTCGCCTCTTCTGCTGAACGAATATCAGGCTGAGATACTATCTCGATAAGCGGTACACCACAACGATTACAATCAATCATTGTTCCGTTATTTTCATTGTGAATCAGTTTTCCTGCATCCTCCTCGATGTGAATTCTTGTTATGCCGATTTTCTTAGAACCTTCTTCAGTTTCTATCTCAATAAAACCATTCTCACACAGTGGCAAATCGTACTGACTAATCTGGTATGCTTTAGGAAGATCAGGGTAGAAATAATTTTTCCTGTCCTGCTTAGAGTAATTTGCAATAGTACAGTTAGTTGCGAGTCCCGCCTTTATTGCATACTCCACAACCTTACCATTTAATACAGGAAGTACACCGGGCAATCCCAGACACACAGGACAGGTTTGTGTATTGGCTGGAGCACCAAAATCTGTAGAGCAAGAACAAAATATCTTAGTTTTGGTTTTGAGCTCGACATGAACCTCAAGTCCTACGACCATTTCATAATCTTTAATAAATTTCATCTATTCTCACTCTCACTTTCCTATATTCTCAAATGCATATCCTGCACGATACAATAAAGCTTCACTAAATGCAGGTCCTATAAGTTGCATTCCTACGGGCATTTTTCCTTCACCTGTACCGCAAGGGAGTGTAAGTGCAGGAACACCGGCAATATTTACGGGAACACTGTAGGTATCACCCATATACATCGTCAAAGAATCCGAAATCTTTTCACCAATCTTATACGCGACAGTAGGTGCAACAGGAGATACGATTATATCACATCCCTTATACGCCTTATCAAAGTCTTGTCTTACAAGACTTCTGACTTTAAGAGCCTTTTTGTAATAAGCATCATAATATCCAGAAGACAAAGCAAATGTTCCAAGCATAATACGACGCTTAACTTCCGCACCGAAGCCTTCACTTCTACTTCTTCTGTAGAGCTCGTCGATACTATCAAAATCCTTACATCTGTATCCGTAACGCACTCCATCAAATCGTGCCAAATTTGAAGATGCTTCTGCTGAAGATATTACATAGTACGCAGATAATGCATAATCCAGCGAAGGCATAGAAATCGAAACAACTTCAGCACCTAAAGAACGGTACTTTTCTATAGCACTGAGTACAACTGATTTTACATCTTCAGATACGCCTTCACCAAAAAACTGTGTTGGTACACCGATTCTCATACCTTTAACGCCCTTATCAATGCCAACCGTGAAGTCAGGATAACAACGCTCAACCGAGGTAGCATCTCTCTTATCGTGACCTGTAATAGCATTAAGCACCATAGCGTTATCGAGCACTGTACTTGTAAGCGGACCAATCTGATCAAGCGATGATGCAAATGCTATAAGTCCATATCGGGAAACACTGCCATAGGTAGGCTTCATCCCTACAACACCGCAAAAGGAAGCAGGTTGACGTATAGAACCGCCAGTATCAGAACCTAATGTGTATACCGCCTCGTTAGCAGCGATTGCAGCCGCGCAACCGCCCGACGAGCCACCCGGAACTCTGCTTGTATCAACTGGATTTCGACACACCTTAAATGCAGAATTCTCGGTGGTAGAACCCATAGCAAATTCATCCATATTGAGTTTACCTAAAACAACAGCACCGGCCTTCTCTAATTTTTCAACCACAAAAGCATTATACGGAGGAATGTAATCACCGAGCATTTTAGAAGCACAAGTTGTTCTCACACCCTTTGTGCACATATTATCCTTAATACCGCAAGGAATACCTGCCAAAGGAGATTTTCCCTTAGCACTGCATCTGCCCTCATCAAAAGCTTTCGCACTTTCTAAAGCTTTGTCAGCGGTGACTGTGAGATACGCACCGATTGTCTTGTCTGTAGAATCTATTTGGTCAAGATAAGCCCTTGTTAATTCTACCGATGAATAATCACCTCTGGCAAGTGCCTGTGAATGCTCATAAAGTGATTTTTTAATCAGTTCTTTCATCTTTGTACTCCTTTCACTCTTCAACTACCCTAGGTACAGTAATGAATCCGTCGGCTTTTGTTTTTGCGGCTGAGAGAAGTTCATCAACCATAAAATCATTCTCAATCACATCTTCACGAAATACATTACTCATCTCGACTACATGAGCAGTTATGTCAACTCCTGATGTATCTGCCATACTCAGCTTGTCAGCAAAAGCAATAATGCCATTCATTTCTGTTTCGAGTGTTTTCATTTCATCATCAGAGAATTCTAATCGTGCAAGATTTGCTACCGCCGCTACATCAATTCCATGTGCTTTTTTATCAATATCTGCAACGACACCGACACCTTCGCTTAAAGACAGCTTATCAAGACCGAGAACTGAAAGTTGCTCAACATCTACAGGCTGTGGTGCATCAGTCATAGGACATGATGCGTCCTTTATTTTTGGAAAAGCGATGACATCACGAATAGAATCAGCTCCAACCATCAGCATAACAAAACGGTCAAGCCCAAAAGCAAAGCCTCCATGCGGCGGAGTTCCATATTTAAATGCGTTAACCATAAACCCGAAACGTTCTTCAATTTCTTCGTCACTAAACCCCAAAGCCTCAAACATAGTTTTCTGTACATCCTGCCTATGGATTCTTATAGAACCCGAACCCAACTCAATGCCATTCAACACCACGTCGTATGCTTGAGCTCTTACTTTTCCGGGATCCGTCAGCAGATACTGCACATCTTCAGGATATGGCATAGTAAACGGGTGATGAGTTGAGACCCATCTTTTTTCTTCTTCACTATATTCAAACTGTGGAAAATCAGTTACAAAGAGGAAAGAATACTTATTCTTATCTCTCAGTCCGAGCATATCAGCTACATCGAGTCTGAGACTACCGAGAGTTTTTCTGACTACGCTGAGCTTATCGGCACAGAAAAGAATAAAATCTCCGGGCTCGGCTCCAACCCTGTGAAGTATTTCTTTAAGCTCCTCATCTTTAAAATACTTAGTGAGAATAGAATATATCTCACCGTCTGAGCGATAAGCAATCCATGCCATACCTTTAGCTCCGTAGGATATAGCATTTTTTGTGAGAGTCTCTATTTGTGTTCTTGTAAAATCAGCACAGTCTTTGACATTGATACCACGAACCACGCCAGAGTTATCACACACTTTCCTGAAAACCGAGAACGAACATCTACTCGCTATGTCCGTAAGGTCAACTATAGGTAATTCAAAGCGAATATCCGGTTTATCTGAGCCGTACTTATCCATCGCTTCAAGCCAAGTCATTCTAGGAAAATCGTAGCCGATTTCTTTTCCTTTACAACACTTAAAGATATGCTTGAATAATCTTTCAAGGTGGATAAAGATATCCTCTTGTTCAACAAATGAAAGCTCCATATCAACCTGTGTAAATTCAGGCTGACGATCAGCACGCAAATCCTCATCTCTGAAACAGCGAGCTACCTGATAGTACTTATCTACTCCGCCAACCATAAGAAGCTGTTTATATATCTGTGGAGATTGTGGCAGAGCGTAAAAGCTCCCGTTATGCACTCGCGACGGCACAAGATAATCTCTTGCACCTTCAGGAGTTGATTTGCACAGAATAGGTGTTTCAACACACATAAAACCTTCGCTGTCAAGATAATCCTGAGTGGCTTTTTGGATAAGATGTCTCATTTTAAGATTTTCTATCATCTGAGGACGACGAATATCAAGATACCTGTACTTGAGTCTCAAATCCTCTCGTACAGATTCTCCATCTTCTACAGAATAAGGTAGATTTTCTGCCATTGATAAAAGCTCTATTTCCTGGGCAACCAACTCTACTGTTCCTGTTTTGATTTTAGGATTCACTGTTTCAGGAGCTCTTTCTCTAATAAAACCTCTTATACTAATTACCGATTGCAAACGCAATTTTTCAACCATTGTAAATTCTTCACTACTTACTTTGGCAGCATCAACAACAACCTGCAGAACACCCTCCCTGTCCCTAAGATCAATAAAAATTATACCGCCCATATCACGTTTTGTTAGTACCCAACCACAGCAAACCTGTTCAGTCATAATATGGTCAAAGCGAATATTTCCGCAATATTCTGTCCTTTTCATCTATATTTTCCTCCCTAATATAAATACATTAATTATATTCTTAGTATATGAGATTTTGATAGACTTTTAATAAACGGGAAAAAGGCGACACCGCTACAGCTTTCCCGTAAAAGCATAATATCACATTAAGATATTTCAGCATCTTACAGGGCGATTGCTGTACCGCGGTGCCACCTGTATTTTTTCTTAATATAAACCTCTTATAAGGTTCTGCCAACTAACGTATGACATAACGACGCACTTACTGGGAGAGTTCTCTGTTCAGATTGCAGCTCGAATAGTGTTATTCATACAGGAATTTTGATATGGTTCTCACTATTCCATAATCTCTGTTCAAAATCTATCTGTACTACTTCTCTTTTCTCAAACGCTTTTAAGTATTGTGAATCTTAATCCCATGATGTAGTGTTTTGATTATACTCACTCGCAGGTTTTTCATCTCTATCAAGAAAAGCCTTAACATATTTAGGGTCTAGCTTTTCTCCGTTAAAGGTAACCTCGTACTTTAACTCTTCAGCAGTTTTGACAATAGTTGCTTCTTTTGTAGATTTAGCCATAGTCATTCTCCTTTTCTAATTATTCTACATCTTGTAATGCATCGTAGCCTTCCTCACCGGTACGAACCTTTACGACATTCTCAACATCATAAACGAAAATCTTACCATCACCGATATGTCCGGTGTAAAGTACTTTCTTCGCAGTTTCAATAACGGTGCGAACGGGAATCTTGCTGACTACTATATCAATCTGTACCTTTGGAAGCAGGTTAGCTTCGACCTGAACACCACGGTAATACTCGGGTTTACCTTTCTGTACACCGCAACCAAGAACATGGGAAACGGTCATGCCGGTAATGCCGATATCCATCATCGCAGCTTTCAGTGCCTCAAAGCGGGACTCTTTACAAACAATCTCCACCTTGGTAAACTTCGGTGTACCATTATCAAATGTAGGCATCTTTTTCACGGTTATTGCCTCAGCTACAGGGATGTCACCAGTAATATTGATGGCATCTTCATAACCATAATCAACGTTTTCAACAGCAGGTGAAAAGTCTGCGTATGCACTTGGAAGTCCGTGTTCTGTGCTGTCAAGGCCTTTGATTTCTTCTTCTTTAGACACTCGAAGTCCTACAGTCTTTTTAATAATGAAGAAGGTGAGTGTCATTGTAACAGCAGTCCATGCAAGAATTGCTAAGATACCAAGTGTCTGAATGCCGAGCAGTTTGAAACTGCCGGTATAGAACAAGCCTTCAAGTCCTGCAGGAGCATCAGGATTTGCAAGTAAACCTACAGCAAGAGTACCCCAAATGCCGTTTGCTAAGTGAACGCCAACCGCACCAACAGGATCGTCGATGTGTAATTTGAGATCAAGAACTTCAACAACCACTACAACTAGAATACCCGAAACTATACCGATGATTGCAGAACCAAGTGCATCGACTGCATCACAGCCTGCCGTAACTCCGACAAGTCCTGCGAGCGATCCGTTCAAACACATCGATACATCGGGTTTGCCATTCTTGAACCATGTGAACAGCATTGTGGTACAGGTTGCAACTGCAGGAGCAATTGTGGTTGTTACAAAGATGGATGCAAGGGAATTGCCATCCCAAGCCGCAGCACCATTAAATCCGTACCAGCCAAACCAAAGGATAAAACAACCAAGTGCGCCAAGAGTAATGGAGTGACCTGGAATTGCGTTGACCTTCTTCACCTTGCCGGCTTTATCCTTTACGTATTTGCCAAGACGAGGACCTACCATAATCGCACCAATCAATGCAGCTATACCACCGACAGAGTGAATTGCTGCAGAGCCTGCAAAATCATGGAAACCAAGCTGAGCAAGCCATCCCTGAGAGTTCCATACCCAACCAGCCTCGATCGGATACACAAACAGCGAGATTACACCTGAATAAATACAGTAGGAAACAAACTTTGTTCTTTCTGCCATAGAGCCGGAAACGATGGTTGCGGCAGTCGCACAGAATACAAGGTTAAAAACAAAGGATGGAGCGTTGCCACCTTTTAGAAAAGCTCCGAAGTCTGTCAGTATTTCAAGATTCGGCACACCGAAAATTCCGAGGACATAATCTTCCGCCATCATTAAGCTGAAACCAAGTAAAACGAATACAACTGTTCCGATACAGAAGTCCATCAGATTTTTCATAATAATGTTACCGGCATTCTTTGCTCTGGTAAATCCGGTTTCCACCATCGCAAAGCCAGCCTGCATAAAGAATACCAGTGCTGCGCCTATTAAGAACCATACACCGAAAACTTCACTTGTAACAGAATCGTCTATCAATTTTGCAATTTCTTCTATTGCCATGGAAAATCATCTTCTTTCTTTATTTCACGCCGAACAACAGATCAGCGTAGGTTGGATAAGGCCAGTAGGTCTTCGACGTAAGGGCTTCCGCTTCGTCACAGGCAAGTCTGAGCTCGCCCATCAAACTAAGTACAGTATCGCGAATCATGAAAGACTCGGCTCCGATATCATCAGTATCATCCAAAGAAATAAGTGCCTCATTCAATTCTTCCGCTTTGGCAGCAATAAGGTCAGTCAGAGTAGAAAGTTTTCTGACAATGCCAGTCTCATAGCTGCAGGCAAGAGCAGAATCAATAGTTTTCTTTGCAATAGCCGCCTTTGCAACATCAGCAGTAAAGGCCTCGATTGCCGGAGCAATCTGCGTTTTCGCCATATCCACCATTGTGTTTGCTTCGATAATAATGGTCTTGCAGTAGTTTTCCAGCATAATTTCATATCTGGACTTTAGCTCTGCTTCGGTGAAAACACCGTGAGCAGTAAGCATTCCAACATTCTTTTCATCAAGTAGATGAGGCATACAGTCAGCAGTCGTGCGATAGTTGAGAAGGCCGCGTTCTTCGGTAGCCTCCTTAATCCAGCTATCATCGTAACCGTTACCATTAAAAATAATCCTCTTATGGTCTTTGATGGTTTTTTGAATCATCTTGTGAAGAGCTGTCTCAAAATCTTCTTCACCTTCGAGTCTATCTGCATAAATTTTCAGCGACTCAGCAACCGCACTGTTGAGCATTATATTGGTGCAAGCGATGCTATTAGAGGAACCTAGCATCCTAAACTCAAACTTATTACCCGTAAAAGCAAAAGGTGAAGTGCGGTTGCGGTCTGTTGTATCACGGTTGAACTTAGGAAGCACATCTACACCAAGCTTCATCTGAGTTTTTTCTGTACCCATATATGATGAATCTGTTTCTATAGCTTCTAATACTGCATTCAACTCGTCACCTAGGAAAATAGAGACAACTGCCGGAGGTGCTTCGTTGGCACCTAGGCGGTGGTCATTTCCAGCTGTAGCGACGGATATTCTGAGAAGATCCTGATAGTCATCAACAGCCTTAATAACAGCACACAAAAACAGTAAGAATTGTGCATTTTCATATGGTGTTGCACCTGGTGATAGCAGGTTAACACCCTTATCTGTTGCCAAAGACCAGTTATTATGTTTACCGCTACCGTTAACCCCTTCGAAAGGTTTTTCATGAAGTAAACACACAAGACCATGTTTCGATGCAACCTTTTGCATTATTTCCATAGTCAGCTGGTTGTGGTCAGTTGCTATATTAGTTGTAGTGTAAATTGGAGCAAGCTCGTGCTGTGCAGGAGCAACCTCGTTATGTTCAGTCTTAGCAAGGATACCGAGTTTCCAAAGCTCATTATTGAGCTCTTCCATATATGCTGCAACTCTAGGTTTAATAACACCAAAATAATGATCATCCATTTCCTGACCCTTTGGAGGTTTAGCACCAAAAAGTGTACGTCCTGTAAATCTAAGGTCAGGACGCTGATCGTACATTTCTTTGGTAACTAAAAAGTATTCTTGCTCAGGACCGACAGATGTACGCACACATTTTACATCATCATTACCAAACAATCTTAAAATGCGTAATGCTTGCTTATTAAGAGCCTCCATCGATCTGAGAAGTGGGGTTTTCTTATCAAGTGCGTCACCACTATATGAGCAGAATGCAGTAGGAATACAAAGTGTCTTACCCTTAATAAAGGCATAAGATGTAGGGTCCCACGCTGTATAGCCTCTTGCTTCAAATGTTGCTCTGAGTCCACCGGATGGGAAAGAAGATGCATCAGGTTCACCTTTAATAAGCTCTTTACCCGAAAACTCCATAATTACACCACCGTCAGGTGAAGGAGAGATAAAACTATCGTGCTTTTCAGCGGTAACACCGGTAAGAGGTTGAAACCAATGGGTATAATGTGTAGCACCCTTAGCGATTGCCCAGTCCTTCATAGCAGATGCAACTGCGTTTGCTACACCAATATCAAGCTCAGTACCTTCATCGATAGTTTTCTTGAGTGAAGCATACACCTTCGCCGACAAAGTTGCTTTCATAACTCTGTCATCAAATACCATACTTCCGAAATAATCTGTTACCTTTGTCATAACAAACTCTCCTTTTAAAATTTGTTAATAGACTGAGGTTGGATTCACCGTACAAATATCTGAGATTTTTACTGTAATTTTAAGAGAAATATTCACACAGTGAATCCAAACTCAACCTAAATACTAAAGAAAAAGACATCTTTAGTGTTATAGAGGAAACACTAAAGACGCCTTTGCCTTAGAATACAATATATTTATACAATACCCTGTGCATTCATCGCATCAACTACTTTTTCAAAACCTGCGATGTTCGCACCTACTACAAAGTTATCTTCGTAGCCATACTTCTTTGATGCTTCATCAATATTGTGGTACAGACTAACCATAATATCCTTGAGTTTAGCATCAACCTTTTCGAATGACCAACATAGTCTTTCGCTATTCTGAGACATTTCAAGAGCTGATGTCGCAACGCCACCTGCGTTTGCTGCCTTGCCCGGGAGGAAATACACACCGTTCTCCTGTAAGAAATCGGTCGCATCTGCTGTAGTTGGCATATTAGCACCTTCTGCTACAGCAATTACACCATTATTGACCAAGGCTTTTGCATCATCTAATGTTAGCTCATTCTGAGTTGCACAAGGAAGAGCAATATCGCATTTAATGCTCCAAACACCTCTGCCCTCGTGGTACTCTGAATTTGGTCTATATTTAATATATTCTGTAAGTCTTTGTCTTTTAACTTCCTTAATTTCCTTGAGAGCTTCAACATCAATACCGTCAGGATCATAAACCCAACCGGTTGAATCAGAACAAGTAACTACTTTAGCTCCAAGCTGATGTGCTTTCTCAATTGCATAAATAGCTACATTGCCGGAACCGGAAACGGTAACTGTTTTTCCTTTCAGAGATTCTTCGTGGCATTTAAGCATTTCCTCAACAATATAAAGCAGACCATATCCTGTTGCTTCAGTTCTGACAAGGGAACCACCAAAGCTCATACCTTTACCTGTCAACACACCTTCAAACAAACCGCGAAGCTTCTTATACTGACCAAACATATAACCGATTTCTCTTGCACCTGTACCAATATCTCCCGCAGGAACATCGGTATCGGCACCGATGTACTTGCAAAGCTCACTCATAAAACTCTGGCAAAAAGCCATAATCTCACGATCTGATTTACCCTTAGGGTCAAAATCCGAACCGCCCTTACCTCCACCGATTGGAAGACCCGTAAGGCTGTTCTTGAAAATCTGTTCAAAGCCAAGGAACTTGATTATACCGAGATTAACTGACGGGTGAAGTCTGAGACCACCTTTATACGGACCGATTGCACTGTTAAACTGTACTCGATATCCTGTGTTAATATGAACCTGACCCTTGTCATCAATCCACGGAACTCTAAACTTAATCTGTCTTTCAGGATTAACCAGGCGTTCCAGCAAAGCGTCACGTCTGAATGCTTCTTCGTTTTCTTCGACCACAGGTCTGAGAGAAAGAAGCACTTCTTTAACCGCTTGGTGAAACTCCGGCTCATTTGGATTTTCTTTTGTTACTTGTGCAATTACCTCATCTACATATGACATATAAATTCCTCCCATATGACTAAAAAAGAAAAAACGTCTTTAATGGTAGGTACATAATCTTAACCATCAAAGACGTCATTGCCTTAATTATCATATATTTAATTTTGTTCAATATGCAAAAAGGCATCTTCAAGTGTACAAACACTCGAAGACGCCATTGCCTTACGCAAAGTATAATACACCATAGTTAATTTTTTGTCAACCCCTTTTTTGCATTTTTTATATTTCAACTTGCAAAATTACATCAAATACATATTTTTATCTTGACAATTTGCAAGAAATCATCTATACTACTTGCAGATGAGCAAAGGTGTTCATTCCTGCGTAGATTCGTTCTACCTTGGAATGGGCACCTTTTTTGTTTTATAGCTCCATTTATATTTCACGAAAGGAACGTGACCGAAGTGAAGATAGAAGGTCAGGTACGAATCCCCTCGGGATGTGCTATTGCCGCTGTTATTTCAAAAGAAGGAAAAAAGATGAACGGTGAGATGATAACCAATGCAATGAAACCAATGCACGATCGTTCCAACGGACTCGGTGGTGGTTTTGCCGGTTACGGGATTTATCCTGATTACAAAGAGTTCTATGCATTCCATATGTTCTTTGACACTCGAACCACTCGAAAGCAATGTGAAGAGTTCCTGAAGGAACGTTTTGAAATAGTTAAAAGTGAGATTATTCCAACCAGGAAGATACCAACTATTACTGATGAGCCTATAATTTGGAGATACTTTGTCACTCCTCTTAATTCTATGCTTGCTTCAATGCAATTAGACGATAAAGAATTCGTTGCACGGGCTGTTATGAAAATCAACATGGAAATGAAAGGTGCTTATGTATTCTCCAGTGGAAAAAATATGGGAACATTTAAGGCTGTAGGTTTTCCTGAGGATGTAGGTGTTTTTTATAAGTTAGATGAGTACGAAGGATATTCCTGGGCTGCTCACGGTCGATACCCGACAAACACTCCCGGCTGGTGGGGCGGTGCCCATCCGTTCACGCTTCTTGATTGGTCAATTGTGCATAATGGAGAAATATCCTCTTACGACGCCAACAGACGTTTTATAGAAATGTTTGGATACAAATGTACACTACAAACAGATACAGAGGTTATCACTTATATTATAGACTATCTTGTACGCGTTCAGGGCCTTACACTAAATGAGGCCGCAAGCGTAATCGCTGCACCGTTTTGGAGTACCATAGAAGATAAAAGTGATATTTACGATAAAAACAAGCATACATTTCTACGAACACTCTTCCCTAGTCTGTTAATTACCGGACCTTTTTCAATCGTCTTAGGTTATAATGGCGGACTAATGGCTTTGAATGACCGTTTAAAGCTTCGATCTATGGTAGTCGGAGAAAAAGACGACAAGGTTTATATCGCCAGCGAGGAAGCTGCAATCCGTGTAATGGATCCTAATGTCGAAAATATCTGGGCACCTTCCGGCGGTGAACCGGTTATAGTTAAAGTAAAGGATGGTACATATTAATGAGTGTGCAATTTCTATATCCTGAATTTGAAGTTATAAGAAACGATAACCGTTGTATTACTTGTCGCGTTTGCGAGAGACAGTGTGCCAATGAAGTACACACATATAATACCGACAAAGGTATTTTGATTAGTGATGAAACAAAATGTGTTAACTGCCAACGTTGTGTTTCTCTGTGTCCAACCAGAGCACTTAAAATAGTCAAAAGCGACTGTGTTCTCAGAGAAAACGCTAACTGGCAAAACGACACTATCAAAGAGATATATAAACAAGCTAACAGTGGCGGTGTGCTTCTGTCCTCAATGGGTAACCCAAAGTCACTACCTGTTTACTGGGATAGGATTCTAATCAACGCGTCTCAGGTAACAAATCCATCGATTGACCCACTTAGAGAACCGATGGAGACACGTGTATTTCTCGGAAAAAAACCTGAAAAAATTCAAAGAGATGCAGATGGAAAGCTTAAATGTGAGTTACCACCACAAATTGAGCTTTCAGTTCCTATTATGTTCTCAGCGATGAGTTATGGTTCTATAAGCTACAACGCACACGCATCTCTCGCCCGTGCTGCTACAGAACTTGGTATTCTGTATAATACGGGTGAAGGTGGTTTGCACGAAGATTTCTACTGCTATGGAGAAAACACTATTGTTCAGGTAGCCAGCGGTCGTTTCGGTGTACACGAAGAATATCTCAGTTCAGGCGCCGCTATCGAAATAAAAATAGGCCAAGGTGCTAAACCGGGTATCGGAGGTCATTTACCAGGCGCAAAAATTGTCGGTGATGTATCACGCACTCGTATGATTCCAGAAGGCTCTGATGCAATTTCTCCTGCTCCTCATCACGACATCTACTCAATTGAGGACTTACGTCAGTTAGTTTTCTCTTTGAAAGAGGCCACTGAGTATAAAAAACCGATTATCGTAAAAGTTGCAGCAGTTCACAACATCGCTGCGATTGCCAGCGGTATAGCCAGAAGCGGAGCTGATATCATTGCTATCGACGGTTTCAGAGGAGGCACCGGTGCAGCTCCGACTCGTATCAGGGATAATGTTGGTATTCCTATTGAGCTTGCTTTGGCTGCAGTAGATCAAAGGCTCAGAGATGAGGGAATCCGCAACAATGTTTCTTTAGTTGTTGGCGGCAGTATACGCAGTGCAGCAGACGTCGTAAAAGCTGTTGCTCTCGGTGCTGATGCTTGCTATATTGCTACCGCTGCCCTGCTCTCTCTCGGCTGTCATCTTTGCAGAACATGTCAAAGCGGTAAATGCAACTGGGGTATAGCTACACAACAGCCTGAACTTGTAAAGCGTCTTAATCCTGATATCGGAAGTGAACGACTTGTTAATCTGGTTAACGCATGGAAACATGAAATCAAAGAGCTGATGGGTGGTATGGGAATCAACTCCATTGAAGCTCTCCGAGGAAACCGCCTTATGCTACGCGGTATAGGAATGACAGACAAAGAACTTGAGATCCTCCAAATCTCTCATGCAGGAGAGTGATAATATGAAACGAATATATGTAAATGAAGAATGGTGTCTTGGCTGTCACTTATGCGAGTATAACTGTGCTTTTGCCAATTCAGGTATATCTGACATAGTAACAGCACTCAAGGGTAAGTCGATTTATCCGAGAATACACATTGAAGGTAACGATAAAATCTCATATGCTGTTTCCTGTCGTCATTGTACTGACCCAATATGCGTTAAAAGCTGCATTGCTGGTGCGATTTCAAAAAGCGATGGTGTTGTAGCAATAGACAATGAAAGATGTGTAGGATGCCTTACCTGTGTTCTCGTATGCCCATACGGCGCACTAGCACCAGACGAGAACGGAGTTATGCAAAAATGTGAGCTCTGTCTAAAAAATTCTTGCGGTGAGCCAGCATGTGTAACAGGCTGTCCTAACAAAGCCATTGTTTTTGAAAATCGAGGTGATAGTGTATGAATCAGTATGTAATCATCGGTAACGGAGTGGCTGCAATTAGTTGTATTGAAGGTATCCGTAGTGTTGATAAAGAAAGCAAAATAACAGTAGTTTCCAAGGAAAATCACGCAACATACTGTCGTCCACTTATCTCCTACTATCTCGAAAATAAAACAGATTTAGAGCGTATAAATTATCGAAGTGAGGATTTCTACGAAAAGATGCACTGCGATGTGCTTTATGGTGTAACCGCAACAGATATTGATGCTAAAAACAAAAGAGTTGTACTTGAGAATTCAGAAACTCTGCCATACACGCAACTATGTATCGCCAGTGGAGCTTCTTCGTTAATTCCGACATTTAAAGGGTTAGAAACCGTAAAAAACAGATTTTCTTTTATGACGCTTGACGACACTCTGGCACTTGAGAAAACTATAAATAAAAACTCTAAAGTATTAATTATCGGTGCAGGTCTTATAGGTCTGAAATGTGCTGAAGGTCTGCGTGATAAAGTAAAAAGCATAACAGTATGCGACCTTGCTGACAGAGTCCTCTCAAGTATACTTGACTATGATTGTGCAAAAATAATACAGAAACACTTAGAGGATAATGGTATCAATTTTATGCTAAAAGACAGCGTAGCTGAGTTTAGAAGTACCTGTGCAACTATGCAAAGCTCAAAGGTAATTGATTTTGATATTCTTGTTCTTGCAGTAGGCACAAAGTCAAATAGTGCTTTAATCAAAAATATCGGTGGCGAAGTTGACCGCGGTATCTTAGTAAACGAGCAAATGAAAACATCTGTGCAAGATATTTATGCAGCAGGTGATTGCACACAAGGAGAAGATATCTCTCGTATGCAAAAGCGTGTACTCGCCCTTCTGCCTAATGCGTATATGCAAGGTCATTGTGCAGGTGTCAATATGGCAGGAAAAGAAGAAGTTTTCGACAAAGCTATACCAATGAATTCTATCGGTCTATTTGGTCTTCATATAATGACAGCCGGTACTTACGATGGTGAAATGATAGAGGAGAAAAATGAGACTTCGCTTAAACGCTTTTTTATTAAAGATGGCTTTCTGAAAGGATATATTCTCATCGGAGAAACCAGCAGAGCCGGCATCTATACATCTCTTATTCGAGAAAGAACTCCGCTTGATACTGTAGATTTTGAAATTCTAAAAAAAGTCGCTACTACTTTTGCCTTTTCTCCTGAAATCCGTAGAAAAAAATTTGGAAGTGTGGTATAATACTATGGTGATAAACGCAAAAAACCTCAATCATAAAGACTTGAACAAAGCCCTGCATAGCAGTAAAGGAGATGTCACTCTAACAGAATGTTGCGGTCAACGCTTCATCGCTGCGGGAATGTCGGATCGCTCCATAACCATTGAAGGAGTACCAGGAAACGCTCTCGGTGCTTACCTCAACGGCGGTACCATCACAGTCAACGCAAATGCTCAGGATGCAGTCGGTGACACGATGAACAATGGTAAAATTGTCGTACACGGAAACATCGGAGATGCCGCAGGATATGCCATGCGTGGCGGAAAGGTTTTTATCAAAGGTAACGCCGGTTATCGGGCAGGAATTCATATGAAAGAATACAAGGAAAAAGTTCCTGTAATGGTCATCGGTGGTACGGCAGGCAGTTTTTTAGGTGAGTATCAAGCCGGCGGTGTGATAATTGTTTTAGGACTCGATGTAAAAAATGATAAAATCGTCGGTTTCTTTCCTTGCACCGGAATGCACGGAGGAAAGATGTTTCTCAGAAGCACTTGCGAAAATGTTAAATTTCCAAGTCAAGTAACCGCCAAAAAAGCTACTGACGAAGATTTACAAGAGCTAAAAAAACACATCACTGAATATTGTGAGGTTTTTGGCTATGATGTAGATGAAGTTTTATCCTCACCTTTTACTGTTATCACACCCGATAGTAAAAATCCATACAAGCAAATGTATGTAGCGAACTAGAAAGTAGGTAAACAACTATGAAGTATTCAAAGGAAGAAGTATTGCAGTACATTGAAGAGGAAGACGTAAAATTCATACGCCTTGCCTTTTGCGATGTTTTCGGTAGACAAAAGAATATATCTATTATGCCACAAGAGTTACCACGTGCCTTTGGATACGGAATCGCCATTGATGCTTCGGCTATTACAGGATTCGGTGACGAAACACACTCCGACTTACTCCTCCAACCCGATCCTGAAACATTGATGCTTTTGCCGTGGAGACCTGAACACGGCAAGGTAATTCGAATGTACACATCAATAACTCATCCTGATGGTAGACCTTTTGAATGTGATACCAGAAGCTTGCTCAAAAAAGCTGTAAAAAGTGCTGAAATGCAGGGATATAAATTTTATTTCGGCTCTGAGTTAGAGTTCTATTTATTCAAGCTTGATGAAAATGGTAATCCCACAAAAGAACCATACGATGAAGCCGGATATATGGATATTGCTCCTGATGACAAGGGAGAAAATATTCGCAGAGAAGTTTGTCTGACTTTAGAACAGATGGGAATTCGTCCGGAAAGTTCTCACCACGAGGAGGGCCCCGGACAGAATGAAATTGACTTCAGATATTCTGATGCAATCAAAGCCGCTGACAACACTATGACCTTTCAAACAGTAGTAAAGACCGTTGCACGTCGTAACGGATTATTCGCAGATTTTTCTGCAAAACCGCTCGAAAACAAGCCTGGCAATGGTTTCCATATCAATATGTCTGTTAAATCAGATGATAAAAATGATATTTGTTATATGATCGCTGGTGTGCTTGACAAAGCAGACCAGATGACAGCATTTTTAAATCCATCGGAAAACTCTTATGAAAGATTTGGTCAAAATAAAGCACCAAAGTATGTTTCATGGTCAAGCGAAAATCGCTCACAGTTAGTTCGTATTCCAGCTGCGATTGGAGAATATCGTCGTGCAGAGCTTCGTTCTCCTGACCCAACCGCAAATCCTTACCTCGCATTTACACTGATGATTTATGCTGGACTTTATGGCATAAATCATAAATTGGATTTGCCACCTGTTGCTGATTTTAATCTATATAAAACCGATGCTGAAACATTGAGTGAATATAAACAACTTCCACGCACCTTGGAGGATGCATGTAAACTTGCATCAAACAGTGAATTTATAAAGCAGTATATACCATCTGCCATTTCAGATATTTATTGCGGTAATAAGTAATCAATTAAACTTGAGAGGAGGGAGCAAAATGAGTTTAAAAGAACGCGTATACAGCATTCTTGTTGTATCATCAGCGGAAAACTTCAATAATTCCATTTTTGATCTGCTCCCTGCGTCCCATTATCGTCCGAAACACATCGTTAAAAGTATTAGCGAAGCAAAACGAGTTTTAACAGAACGCTCATTTGATTTTATTTTTATCAATTCTCCATTATCAGATGGAAGCGGTATTAATTTTGCAATTGACCTAAGCACTATCGGTGATACGATTGTATTAATGTTCGTTCGTTCTGAGATTTATGAAAGCATCTTAGATAAAGTTGCTGAACATGGAGTTTTTGTTTTATCCAAACCAACATCGAAAGCTTTTGTAACCCATGCAGCCGAATGGATGTCTATTGTCAGAGAGCGTATACGAACGCAAGAAAGCAAAACTCTTTCATTAGAAGAAAAAATGGAAGAAATTCGCACTGTGAATCGTGCAAAATTATTGCTCATTACAGAAATGAATATGGACGAATCACATGCCCATCATTACATCGAAAAGCAAGCTATGGACAGATGTGTAACCAAAAAACACATTGCAGAAGAGATTATTAACAAATACACTTAACCTGTTAAAAAGAGATTTCAAAAATGAAAAAATTTTCGAAAAACTGAATAATTCAGTAAGATTGTATCAGTAGTTTTCTTTATTATTCACACTGTTTTTTAAACATATACAAAGGACACACTCTGTTTATCACAAAGTGTGTCCTTTTCTGTTGTCTTTGTTGAAACAAAACAATAAATCCGAACCTTCTTGTAACAAAATATGGGTTCGGATTTTTTTATTTACAGTATCCAAATTTTAATTCTAAAAAAGCTATGTAACAAGTATTTCTATCGTTCGCTTTTATATTCATATTTAATGATCGATATATAGACAAAGTCAGAAAGTTTTTTATAACATATAACTTATATATATCAAATCAAAAATAGCCAATTCAGAACAACTTGTGAACTGGCGGTTTTACTTATTCAACCAAACTCATAAGAACTTTGTGGAAGTGAGGAAAATGTCTTTTCACAGAAATCGGTCTACCGTTTTCATTTATGAAACAATGTGTTGAAGAAGCCGTCAAAACTTCTGCACCGGTTTCCTTGTTTCTCATTATATACACAAGTTCAAGTTTCACACCTGTGTACTTTTTATGACAAACTTCAATTTCTATCTCGTCATCAAATGTAGTTGGATTTTTGTATTGACATTCGATAGAAACAACAGGTGATGTAACCTCATCTTCTTCCAGTTTTTTCATACCAAAACCAATACTTTTGAGGAACTCCAAGCTCTTTACGACAGCAAGGATATAGACATCACGACACTCAACGAAGACGTACTTGATAATGCTTCTTATTTTGGCAGAATCTTTGCTCGCTCAGGTGGACTTTCTGATGCAGTTGCTCAGGGAATTAAGGAACAGAATCTTGAGTTTGACTTAAAAGCTCTCCCTTGTGATGGAATTGAAGAATGCAGAATGGCTCTACTCAAGAAAAGTAAAAACGTCTTAGATGCAAACTTTATCGAAGGTATGGCGTGTGTAGGCGGATGCATCGGCGGTGCAGGATGTCTCACTCACGGTGCAAAAAACAAATCCGAAGTCGATAAATACGGAAAGGAAGCTTTCGAAAAAACTATCAGTGACGCTGTATCTTTCCTGAATATGTAAAAAAGTTAGTATATATGGATTGTAGCAAATCTACATATAGAAGCTGTTGCGTATTTTCTCCTGATTATCACAATACAACAGCAGAAACCGCTCCGACAGGTAAAACTTATCTATCGGGGCGGTTTTCTAATATAAAAACAGTATATTCAATTATAAATTAACGTTTCTCTTCTCAAAGATTTTAATCAGAACGATACCTATAACTAACCCTGCAACTCCCTGAACTGCATTTGCAGGAATATTCACCAGAGATGGTCCAAATCCATATAATATACCTTCAAAAACAAAGTATCCAAGAATCATAAACAACTCAGCTATCAAACCCGCTACTACTCTTGATGATGTGTTTGGTATTTTTTTATTCAACAACTTAAATCCGTAAAATGCTATAAATGCCATTAAGCTCTTAATGATAAAAGTTGCAGGAGCATATACTACATACCCCGAAAACAAATCGGCTAATGCAGAACCAATACCTGCCGCCAGAAAACCATAAGCAGGTGGCAACATCCAACCACTTAGCAGTACTATACAATCACCAAGATTTATGTATCCTTTAAGTGGTGATGGTATTTTGATAATCATAGTGGCTACGCATACCAGAGCTGCAAAAAGTGCAGCCATAACCATATTCTTCGTTTTTGCGTTCATCATCTGACTCCTTTACTTTATGATAAAAAGAGTGTATACTAAATCTGAACATATAACAATCACCAGTTAAGGAGTATTTTATATAACCAGATGAAATATGTAATTGATACAAAAAAGCGTCCGATTTATTTGCAACTATACAAGCTGATTCGTGATGATATCATAGCAGAAAACTATCCATATAACACTAAGTTGCCTTCAAAACGCTGTCTTGCAGAAGAAACCGGAGTAAGCACTATAACTGTTGAGCATGCATATTCACTACTTTGTGAAGAAGGTTACGTAGAATCCAGAGAAAGAAGTGGGTTTGTGGTTGTTTTTCGAAAAGATGACGGCTTTGCTACCACAAGCGAACATCACACCGAAAGCTTTAATCACCAAACTCAGCACTCATCCACAAACTTTCCGTTGTCAGTATTCAGTAAAACAATGCGAAAAGTAATTTCTGAACACGGAGATTTATTGCTTGAGAAATCCCCTAACTACGGATGTATTGAACTACGTGAAACTATCAAGCATTATTTAGCTCGCAATAGAGGTATACAGGTAGATGTCGAGCAAATCATCATAGGTTCAGGCTCAGAATACCTTTATAGTCTTATTGTAGAACTTTTAGGCAGAAATCTAACTTATGCTATAGAATCACCATCGTACAAAAAGATAGAACAGGTTTACAGAGCAAATGAAATCGCCTGTGATTCACTACCGCTTACAATCTGTGGTATCGATAGTAAAGCGCTCGCTAAGACGAAAGCTGATGTACTACATACAACCCCATATCGCAGTTATCCAAGTGGCGTTACTGCAACAGCCTCCAAACTTCACGAGTACATCCGTTGGTCAGCACAACATAACCGATACATCATCGAAGATGACTATGAATCTGAGTTTTCGGTATCTACAAAGCCAACAGAAACTCTGTTTTCACTTTCTGACAATGACAACGTTATCTATCTCAACACTTTTTCAAAAACCATCTCCCCCTCACTTCGTATTGGCTATATGGTACTCCCAAAACACCTCTTAAAAGAATTTGACAAAAGGCTAGGTTTCTACTCTTGCACTGTTCCGACCTTTATGCAATACGTTCTTACAGAACTTATCGATAACGGAGATTTCGAAAGACATATCAACCGTATAAGAAGAAACAAGCGTAAAGAATTATCTATACAAAAATAATCTGTTAATGTACTTCGCTTCAACTTACACATTTTTATGCATATATAAAGGACACACTCTGTTCCCCACAAAGTGTGTCCTTTTCTGTTAAGTTTACCTAGTAACAAAAAGTCGAAATACATTTACGAAAATTCACAATGGTATAAAATATATCAGAAACATCAAGAAAAAAGGCAGTGTTTCAATGTCAAAAAGATTACTTGATTTGCAGAGATCTATTTATAGAATCAATTATGTTCCTAGTTCTATATTTTTTAGTTCTTATTGCTTTTAATGGTGTAACAAATTTCTCTTGGAACTTAATTGCAGTTTTAGTTCTAATATCTATCATAACTAATATAGCAACGCACGTAAAAATTAACAGATTTGTCAACACAGTTATTGCTGTTAATATTGCAAACAAAAGTTAATTTATATACGTAGATATTATATCTCTTTATTTGTAGATATGATGTGATTGATTATGTACGTAAATAATCTTAATATGGGTACTTCTTTGGGGTACCAAGGTGGCAGAGGACCCCTGCCACCATTTGGACGCACCTCCTCCCGAGCGTATATTTCTGTGCTTTTTTACAGCAGATAGTACCTATTACTTGTGCAAGAACCGTTACTTCTGTACTCGTACTCCTTGCGAATTAGCTTTGCTTTTTCTAAATCTTTAATCGCTCTACGGACCGTGTTTTCAGAAAGAGAAAGGTCTTTAGCAATTCTTTTAATGCTAGGCCACGTCTTCCTTTCATCATCACATCGGTCATAAAGGTAGATGTAAACGCTCTTAGCCCTGTGCGATAATTCTCCACGGTTATATAACTTTCTAAAATAAGACACTAAACACACCTCTTTCTATTAATCTATTCGCACTTTATTTACTGGCTTTGGAGTTTTCACAGGAGCCAGAGTTTGATTTGGTGCTTGTTTTTGAGCTTTAGCTTTCTCTAATTCTTTAGAAGATAGCACGTTGTTACTCTTAACAGTCTTTTTCGTTTGAACAGGTGGAGTTTCCTCAACAGGTTCTACATACGGGTACTTTTTAAGTATCTCATCTTCTATAATCTCCTTGCTTACATAACTAACTTTACGAGCACCTTTATCTGCTATTACATACTTCTCTGTATCAAACTCTATTCCCCATTTGAAGAATAGCTTTAGCTTAGATATAAAAGGATGAGCACCGGTCTTCATAACAATGAAGTTACCCTTCTTCATAGATTTCAACTCATCGGCAGTCATAAGTGGTCTGTTGGTCATTTGTAAGCTCTGTGACGGGTCGTTTTTACTACGGGATACCGAGCCTGTCATGACAGTTCTGGACCCCAGAGCGTTTGAGATTATGTCTGCTGTTTCAGATGTAGGTGCAAAGCCACCTGCTATGGTTATCTGACAGTTGTCCTGAATGATTGCCGCACCCTCTTTGCCGTAATTCTTTTCAAGCTGTTGGAATGACTGTATGATGCTCACAAGTGAAAGCCTACGGGAACGTGATGCAGAGTACATCATCTCAACTGAGCTGATTGGTGGTAGCGTACCAAACTCATCCATATAGAACATTACACGGTCCTTAAGAGCTCCACCGTTTTCATCAGCTACTGTAAGTATTTCTCTGTATAATTGCTGTAATAAAAGTGAGACCATAAAGTATGTAGCAGGGTTTTCTTCAGGCAACACAATAAAGATTGCACATTTTTCAGAGCAGAACTTTTCAGCATCAATAGCAGTATCAAAGCAAAGTATCTGTTCAAGCTCTGTATCAAGAAAGGCATTGAGCCTTGACATTGATGTCGACATAACAGAAGCCATGGCTTGTTCACTACTGTTAAGGGCCGCACCTGCAAACCATCTTGTCTTGTGTTCGCTTGGTAGTTTGTCCATTAATAACTGAAACTGGCTCTTCCCTCTTACGCCACTCGGTGCTATAAGGTCTTGTATGAGTTTAAATACTGACACGATGTGTCTTTGCTCTGGTGGAGCAAACTCAGCTATTAGCAGAATCACTGATGTCATAAGACCTTCGGCTGCATCATAGAAGAATGCGTTTTGACCATAAGATGATGCATCTCCTTCGCTGAATATCAGAGTCTTTGCAATAATCTTTGCGTACTTTTCTGCCTTTGCTTTGTACGAAATGTTTTCGGGATTCTTCTTGTACTCGTCCATATATTTGTTTACTAGATGCAGAAGATTGTTTCCATCAGACTTAGTAGGGTTTCTTAAATCAAGGACCGCTACATCGTAACCGTAATACTCTTTAGCAATATTTCCGTAGTTTCTGTACAAGTCACCCTTTGTGTCTGTTGTAAGGAATGACATTCCTGAAGCACAAGCGTATTCCAAGTTCGGATAGAGCCAGTAAGCAGTCTTACCACAACCGGCTGCACCAATCATCATTGTATGAACATCTGCGGTATCAACTAAAGCATAGTTGATGCCTTTTTTATTTTGAACTCCAACAACTACTCCTTGAGGGAGTTCGAGTGGACCTTTCTTTGTATTTTCTCTCCACACGTTTGGTTCGTAAGGTATCAGTTTGAATATTCTCCTTAGTTCTGTTTTTGTAGAAAACCTTGCTGTTCCGTGCTGTCCGTCACCTACTGTTTTGCTTTTGATATTATTTAAATTGTAGATATGCGAAACGATTGTTATGCCACCTACAACAGCAAACATTATCGCAGATATAAAAATTAAGATATATATGCCGTTCAATCAGTACCAACCTCTTTCCTTTTTAAAGATTAAATCCTCATTCCAATTGTTACATATCGGAATATCAAAATCTATTTTGTAGCCTAGTGATTTAAATTTACGCTCAATCTTTTGCATCGCTAACTTTCCTGTGTCATAGTTATTGAAGCAAAGTATAATCTTATTGATGCTAGGGTTATCTCTTAAAGCTTGAAGTAAAGCTCTATCTTTTACTGAGCACGATGCAACATAGGTATGATCTTTCCAATAACTATCCTTTTGTAATGTAATGTACGACAGCAAATCTATAGGCGATTCGAAAAGATACAGCGTATCTGATGTTCCGTTCCAATGGAAACAGTAACGCAAATCACTTCCCTGTGTACTGGATTTGTATTGATTATCCGTAGTGCTACCGACCATGTATATGTGTCTAATATTTGAGTCTTTATCGTAACCGACAAAAACAACGTTATGATGTTTTTTAGATTCATATATCAGTTTTCGGTTAACAAAAGCATATACAATACTTGTATCAAGAAGACATTCGTTTACAAGATAAGATAAAACTCTACGCACACCCTCATGAGCTTTTGGTATGTAAAGTGTTCTCTTTATTTCCAGAGATTCTTCCGGGTAGCCAAGATATCTCACACCAAACTCAAGCAAAAACGCTACAGCATAGGTCAATTCCATATTGTAGAATTTCATAACAAAGTCGAGTGTATCTCCACCTACTTCTTCATTGTAATGATACCAAAGATTATCTCGAACATTTACTTTGTCAGAGCCTTTTAGCCAGACATACTCACTACCTGATGTAGCGAGTTCTTCACCTCTGCTCTTAAGTAATGTTATCAAATTAACCTTCTTTGCTAATTTGATTTGTTCTTTAGTATAGAAATCTTTCATTTTATGCTCCTTCCTGAATGTAATTATCAGCCCATCTTCTGACCTTGAGCCATTCTTTTCTCAGCCATTTTTATTCTGAGCTTTCTATCAATGTTGTTGCTTGTGTCTTTCTCTTCCTTAATATCTTTTTCAATTAACTGAGATAACCTAGCCGCTAAACGAAGTGATGAAAGAGCCAAAGACATATCTGACATATATTTTTTACTGCCCACAGAGTAGTTTTTGTGAATTAAATCTGTATTTATCAGAGGTACATCAAACTGTGAATCGTTTTCAAACGCTGAAAGTTCATCGCTCTCTTCGTCAGCAATATAATTCTGTAAGTCATCTGTAGCATCTTGATACATAATAAAAACTGGTTCTTTAGTAAGTTGAAATGCTTCTTTGACTACGTCGTTGCGAATGGTTTTGAATTCTTTGTTTGATGACAATGGCACTCTCTCTGGCAAGCTATCCTGATAGATTTTATAAAGACTTTCTTTTTGCTTGTACCACATATCGTATAGTTTTGATATATGTTCATCTTTTGACAGTTCATCAACGATTCCGTTGACTAGGTTCTTTGCTTTCTGTGAAAGATAACCATACACTTTTTTGCCTGTGTATCCGTCTAACTCTTTAGCAAGTTCTCTCAGCATAAGCTCGATAGTTTCATTTTTATATTCGTGAGATTTTATTTTTGCTATAATCTCTTGAGCTGTTTTCTTGCCTTCCATTCTAAGTTCATCACGAGCTTGTGTTTGCTTATCGTATATTTGATAGAAATCTTGCTTGAATATTTCGTGTGCTAAATCTGATTTTAGTTTCATCAGACCTGCTTCACTCATGTAAGGTTCTTTACCTACAGAGTAAGAAATGAGATGCACATGAGGATGACTACCCTCGTTATGAAAGGCCGCATACCAACGCAAGTCGGCTAGAGGGATATTCATTCTCTTAGCTAAATCACATGACTCAGCTCTTAGCATATCTCTCCACGCCTTTGCATTATCAAAGCCTAATCGTACTGCATCTTCTCTTCTTAGTGAAATGATGGTTGTCCACACAGCACCTTTGTGTTCAGCAACAGTTTTTGAAACCTTTGAAAGATTAATAGGTTCATCCGTCTGAGAAAACAGACCGTGAGCACCAAACTTTTCTACATGAGGTCTTTTTGCGATGTAAGATACATAGTTTTCTTTCTTGCCGATGATATCCAGATTTTCTTCTAAAGCTCTATCGATAAATCTTGAAGCTGTACCTTTTGTCTTATTTGATATGTATTCCTGATACTCAAAACTCTGGGTAGAACTCGGAAAATCTTTTATTAATTCTGTAATTAATTCTTGCTGTCGTCTAGTAACTTTTTTGTTTTCCCACGATTCATCTGTCTTTTCTACACCTTCACGAGTTGCAATGTAGTTCACAAGATGTTTTGCGTGCTTTGAAGAATCACCTTTCAGGTATCTCCATTTTAATATTATCTTAGCCACTAATCTTCACCACGCTGATATCGTAATACCTCATCAAATGAAATATTACCGTGTGTTCTCTTAACATCTTTTACGCACTTTCCACGTAATCTATCAAGTATTGAATCATCAATTCCAAAGTTAGCTGCAATAATATTCATCATCATTGATAGCTCAACCGAATTTTTAAACATAAGCGAAGCCATTCTGTTTTCAAAATTATCAATCGATCCTTTCACAGCTGTAGTTATAAGTTGTGGGTAATAATCAAAACTATAATTTGAAGCTATATAACCTGCGTAAAAAATAATTGCGTTTTCAATGAATTCAGATCTGCTTTGTGAGCCTTCGTACTTATAAAACATATCTGCCTTTTGTATCACTTCAGGTCTTATATATACTGTGTATTTTGATTTCCCTTTAAAGTCCGTAATAGTAATCACATCCTTTCCAAATTGCGTAAAAAGGGCCACGACACCCTTTATAATGGCTCAACATTCGCACAAAGTAGTGTAGTGACACCCTCTCTTGTAAAAATCGTGTTTTTTGACACCCGTCAGTAAATATCTTCAAAACCGCTTAACAGTCGGCTTTGCCGTCTGATGTGAACTGCGAGAGTGTCGGTTACGACACCCTCGCTTATTCCTGCACCAAAATCGGTGGGCACGTCCCTCCGATTTCTCGTCAATATTGCCCGTTAAAAAGTCGCTCGTTTTGGCTAAATTTTGCGTTTGGGATTGTTAGTCGCTTTCTTTAACAAAACCGCACACAGGGCAAATTTGGCGAGACCACAGCGAGATTACTCGCTGAGCACAGGCTGTGTTTCCACTTTCTCTTTCTTCGGTTTTACAGCAGACGTTTTCTTGCTTGTACTAGAACTACCTTTAAGTTCTATGTAGTTTCTGACGTTAGCAGGAACCGCTTTTTCGTACAGCAACTCAAGTGAACTTGTAAGTTCGGATTCAACGTCTTTGTCTTTCTGCTGTAAGTAGATTTTTAAAGCAGATAGTTTTTCTTCATCAAAAGATACAGTAACATTATGTTTCATTTTCACATCACTCCAATATCATATTTGGTAACCCTTCTTTGGGGTAATCTAAATCACACTCACTAAATGAGGATTCATCAAAGTTTGTGTTTGTTAATATCGCATCCGACATTTTGCAATTTATAAACGCTGAGTCTACCAGCTCGCACTCTTCTACAACTGCGTTTGAAAAATCACAGCTGTTAAAAGTTGCACCGTTGGACATTGCAAAACATAACTGTACATTTGAAAAATCACAATCAACAAATGTACCGTTACTTAAATGTGCATTGAGCAGATTGTGATTTGAGAGATTCATATCTCTGACAATGCAGTTAGTAAAATCAGCTTGTTCACCACCTGATGCATCGTTGAGCCACAAGACGTGTTTAGCTAATTTAATATCTACTTCTTCTCTTGTCAGCTCTCTAAGTTTTGGTGCTTCATACTCCTCACTGTGTTCGACAGCAAGTTCGGGTGCAATCTGTACTGCTACTTCATTTAAGAATGTTTCGCTTACTTCAAATTCGGCTCTCTCAGAAATCATCTGTGAGAATACACTATAAGAGAACATCGGTTCAATTTCAGGTGACGGCAGAGAACTTAGTTTGATTGAATACATACCATCTCTCTGATTTTCTAAAGCTGACTTTACTGAACTTTCTACAGTAGAAGCCATCAGCTTATTAAAATCTTTAAGTGATTGATACGGTAAAATATCAACCAACTGTCTGGCACAAGGTAAGTATGAAGAGTATCTCGCATAACCACTACCCTGTGCATCAACAAGAATTCCGTCATCCTGATTCTCACATAAGACAAGCATACAGTGCCTGAGTCCGTATTCATCAAAACCCATATAGTCACGGTTCTCACTTAAAAACGAATACTCCGAAAGCAGATTGTTTTGGAACATATCAAATTTGTATTTAGGTAGTTCTATTACCTTATTGATAGAACAAGGTTCGAGTTCAATAGATTCATCTTTTCTTCTAAACTGTGCATTTACAATCATCTTTTACACCTCACATTCTCATATCCTGAAGTGACTCATTGATCGCTTCAGTCATATATTCATCAAAGCTATCGGAGTACTTCTGGTATTGTTCGCTATTCAGACTTTCTAAGAATGACTCATCGAATTTCCATAACGGATAATCAAAGTGTCCGTTTCTTTTTGTAAGTCCTGTGTCTTGTGCAATTCCAGATTTCAAAATCGTGTCAGCAAAATAACAGCACTCGTCTGTATCAACATAAGCGCAGTTTTTTGTTCCTATGAATTCACCTAAGTTAACGGTGAAGTTACAGTACGTTTCAATAGAGCCATTATGCTCACATAAAAAACGAAGCCCCAGATTGTACTGAGGCTCTCCCATAAAATCGTTTACTTCGTGAAGCACAATATCAGGAATCAGATTCACATCGTTATCAAAAATATCTTTAATACGAATCGTTTGCGGTTTATCTTCATACACCGTTTCATCCATAATATTTGCACCGAGCATTGAAAGCATATCTTCAGCTTTTTCTGCATTAGACACACCTTCAGGTGCGTTTGCCATATACACGGCTTGCTCCACTAAATCTTCAGCGGTTATCATATCATTTGTTTCTTTTTCTTTATCGTCAATGTTCAAAGTTAATCATCTCCATCTTCAATATAATCAATATAAGGAATCTTGAGCCAGTGTGTCCATGATCTGCTGAAAACATCAGTCACGACAACACCGACTGTCGTTGTCATAGCTTCGACAACTTTTCCATCGCCAATGTAAATACCAATATGACCTGCGTGCCATACAGCAAGACCTGGTATTTCAGGTATAGTATTAATTGGACCTTTTTCTGTTGCGTTTGCATACATACCATCAGAGCCAATATCAGGCATACCGTTTGCACCGATTTCTATCTCTTGGGATGCGGTATTAAACCAACCATATCCTTTAATGAGACCAACGCAATCTGCTGTTCTTCTGCCTAACCAATTTTCTCGTATGAACTCTTCGTATACAGCTACATCACCGGGATACTGGTTCATCTTTGTACTGAGCATTTCTTCACTCAGTACAGTACCGTAAGTACCAAAGACGTAACCCCATTGTTTATCAGCTGCATTTTCTGCCCATTTAGCTAGGTCGATGTTATTTTTTCTGCTTGGGTCTACATAGTCGGTTGTATCAATATAGGTACCTCTGATACCAAGCATTACATTTGAAAAGTCTTGTGCAACTATATTAGTACCAAAGGTAGAATTCACTCTGCTGATTAAATTCTCATCACTCTGGTCGAGTGCAAAGCAATTTACAAGTCTTTCAACGAAGTTATCTGTTGTTGACTGCTCAGATAGTGCAAGTATGTAAAGCACTTGTGCTTCGGTTACTCTGGAGGGTGAATGCCCTGCATCTGTCATCGCATCATCAATAGCGTTCATAGTATCTTCAACACTTTGAAGCATCTCTCTGTCTTCGTATGACATATTTTCAACAATCAGTTCCTGTGCCCTATCGACATCAATTTCTATCTCCTGATTAGCAAGACCCATTACTACAGCTATCGGCAACATTATAATAATCAACGCACCCAGTATTATTCCAAGTACAATTTTTCTAAGCTTTTTGTCTGTCGCAACAACAACTACTGCTTTTTTGACAACGACAGCAACAGCAGGAGAAGCCATTAACGACCACCCGCTTTGCCAAACAGTGCTGATTTGTAATCAGGTGCAATTACCTGTAACAAATAACGCTCGTTACCACATCGGTATAGACAAGTACCTCTTTCAGGATATTTAATGAGATCATATTCGCTTTCTTCAATCTGTAATGCATCCATAAATTCTTTTGGATTAATCTGACCGGGATTGAATAAGAACTGGTGTGTCGGAATACTAAACAACGGTTTAGTAAACTCTCTGATAGATGGAATAAGAAAATCCTCAATATTCTGGGAAGCCAGAATGATTGAGGATTCTTTCTTTCGTACACGTTTCATAGCGTTACGGATATATTCAATTGCGGTCATATTTGTCAAGAACAGATAGAGCTCATCAATAGATGCCACTGTGTTACCTTTGCCGAGCAACTGGTTGCTCATATATGAAAGGATATTAAACAGCATCGCATCTTTGAGTCGTTTGTTTGTATCAAGTAAGCCTTTTACACCAAAGCAAACGAACTGGTCATCAATGATGTTTGTATGACCGTTAAAATACTTACTCTCTGTACCTACACACATACTGTTGATACCAAGGCAGACTTCCTGAAGAGTTTCTTCTGTGTACAGGTATTTACGCTTTTTATCATAGCTGTAGTATTCTTCTTCACACAGTTTATAGAAGTCTTCCATAATAGGAAAGTCTGTAGTTTTCTTAGTGCTGTAGTCAGTACTGTCTGTAATACCGAATCTTGCATAGAGCTTTGCAAGCAAGATTTCGATGGTATCAATCTGCGTATCTGTGAAATCCTTATAGCTTCTGAAAAAGTCTTTCAGAAAAGCTATATGCTGACTTAGTCTTGTAGCTTTACGGAATGCTTCGGGAGCTTCATAGTCTATGGTTTCGTTACCATCGGACCATGCTTTAGGTTCTAACGGGTTAATCGTATACTGACCTGAAAGGAAGTCAATATAGCAACCTCCGAGATTGTTGCAGATTTCTTCATACTCTGCTTCAGGGTCAAGACATATAATCTGATTTCCTGATTCTCTGATGTTTGTCAGCAGAAGTTTTAGCAGATACGATTTACCCTGACCAGAGTTACCAAGAATTAAAGCATTACTTGTTGTCTTATCCTCTGCTCTGCGGTCAAAGTCAACAAGGATATTTGTGCCAAATTTATCTCGACCGATATATATGCCATTCGGGTCTGTTTTACCTGAGAAGTTGAAAGGATATGTATTCGCTACACTTGATACAGGTAACACTCTTTCAAACTGAGCACCGAACTGATTCATACCAACAGGCACTACAGACAAAAAGCCTTCCTTTTGTCTTAGTGTCAATCTGTCAATCGAAATCTTCGACCTTGTAAGCTCCATAGATATTTCACTCTGCAACTCTCTGAGCTTAAGTTTAGATTTTGCCTTAATCTCAATGAACACAGAACAGTGCAATAAGCACTCACGGTTCTTTCTGAGATTTGCGAGCATATCTATAACGTCCATCAAGTTTCCTTCAGCTTCGATAGAATCGTTCATATCTGTACCGCCCGATTTCATCTTGTTTCTTCTCATAGCGTTCTGAACAATCTTTCTTTGCTCAAGTGCTTCTACCAAGCGGTTGTACATTCTGATTGTAACACCATTTCTGTCTGCGAGCTGTGAAAGGATAGCCTGTTCTTCGGTTGATGGTGGATACTCTCTTACTGCCCACACACATCTGTAGCTGTCACCTATAATGTAGTAATCTGTAAAGAATTTGATTGTACCCGGAAGGATACAGTCAAAGAAGTCTTTGGTGCGTATTTCTTCAACCTGTTCAGGTGTCATCACCTTTGCTTTACGCTTAGCCATTGTCACTCACCTCCTGCGTTTGTTTTGAAAAATCGAAGTACTGTTCTCCATCAACGTCAGGTAACATATCTCCATTTATAGATGATTCGAAATACAAAGCGAGAAATCGCTTAATTTCATTTTTACTCATTCTGTGAGTTTCGAAGCCTTGCTCAGATATGATTTTTTCAATTCTGTTAGCGTGTTGGAATACCTGTGCTGGCTTAAGGTTTTTAAACCTCGCAATAAATAAGAATTGTCTTGCAGTAGCCATCTCTAACTGAATCTGGTCTAAGAACTCAACATCACTTGATATTATCTTTTTCACCTTAATGTTATTTTCTTCTTCCAGTCGCCTCTTCAGATATTCTTTGTTGTCATCAAAGCATTCAGAAGAGTCTGTACAAACGAGTTCGATATTGGGAACTGCAGACAGTACTTGCATTAAGTGTCTTATTTTGATTTCAATATTCGCACTTGAAAGTACGGATATATTTGTTGGCACTACATGATAGAAGAGTAATTCTCCTTTATATGTAGATAGTCCATACTGGGTAAATGATTTTATACCCAAAAGGGTCTGTAGTGACACACCCTTACTCTTTTTGTTTTTCTTTTTCTTCTTCATTATTTCACCTCAAAAATAATAGGCACCGCTTAATGCGATGCCTTTGTTAGTAATCTGATTTAGTACAAATACTTTTTTCTCAAATAATCTGCATGTTCAGGAGTAATGGCTCCATCGTTTATCTGAGCGACATTGATACTCCCATACAGTTCTCCCCACAGACAATCCATAAGAGAACTGCCGTTTTTAAGACCTTCCTTATACGCATTAAGGTCGTCTTGTAAATACTTTGGAAGACCCTGTTCGTATATCTCCTCTAATTCAGATTCATTTATTTTCTTACACATAACAATCACCATCTGCATTATACTGTTTTCAGATTATAAAGTCCAGAAAACAATGTGTATTACCTCCACTCGAAATACTGTTGTGTTGATATGAAATACCTGACTGCATATGTAAGGAAATCAAGAATAGTTGTTTCATCAAGCTGTATAGTCATAAACCCATAACACAAGGTCAATACAGCAGGGAAAAATAATCCTGTGTTTACCAAAATAACAATAGATATCAGAGCTGCAATACCTAATATGCAGAAATTCTTTAAACTCCAAAACCACAAGTTGGCTTTAGCTTTAAGATTCTGCGGATATAAATATCTTGTCATTATAAACCTCCATTTTATTTAACTTTTGCTAAAGACCTTGAAAGGTTAACAGCTGTTGTAGATGCATGAACTACGCTCATCATATTCACTTTGACACTTGAATCCAGACCGAACTGTTGAGCGATTCTTGGCACTTCTCCTGCGGCAAGCATAATTCCAAGACCGAGCAACATCTGATTTGGAAATGTCATAAGTCCAAGATACAATAATGTGGTTTGTAAGAATGCTGTTAAGCAAATAGCTATAACCTGTTTACACCACTGGGTGAATCCATCTGTATAACCTCTAGGCACAGAGAACATATACATAGAACCTACAGCCATCTGAACAACAAGTATTCCACCACGTTTGATATTCTGGAAGAATATCTTAATTACACAATAAGCAAACGCTATCATACACACTAACGTAAACAAGCCAAGCTGTGGCGATGTAGTACCGGGCGAGAATATATTTGATAGTATCAACGAACACGTTCTGCTCAGCGTTGCATCCATTGCTGTACTGCCACCTATTGCTGACAAGTCATGTGAAAATGTGTTTTGTAACGTTATACTGAATTTGTATAGCTCTATAGGTAGTACACCTACAAGCGAACAGGCAAAAAAGCCCTTCAGGATGTTAATAGCCGCATCCTTTGGTGAGGCTCTTCCCTTTTGGTATTCCATAGCAACTTCAAACACAGCCACAACAATTCCAGCGACATACAGTGCCCAACCAAAGAGTGCAAACAACTCGACTGTTGCCTGTATCCACGCTAAATCAAAAATGTCTGCACCTAAGTTTCCCATCTTGGTAAAGAAGTCTGCAATAGCGTTATAAATTGTTTCATATATCCAAGCAAACATTGCTTCAAATATTGAATTGGCTAAATCACTTGTGATTGTACTTACGGTAGTGCCGATAGCATCACCGAGTCCACTAAGTATATCTCCTAGCCAATCAAACATAAGCAATCACCTCCTACGTTTTGTATTAGCTATGCCCAAAGAGAGGTCATCTCTTTGAGCATAGTTTTTTTGTTTTTATTAACTGATGATTGTCCAGATATATAATGGTGCTGTAAGTGTGAAAATCAGACAGGCAAACAAAATCGCAGGAGCTGCAAACTCAAACTGTCCGTGTTTTCGATAGTCAAAATATGCCGTACCAAGTTTTACGAAAAACATGATAGCTAACACCATATCTACAACAGGGAAAATAACATTGTTTGTTACTGACACTACCTGTCCTTTGGCTGCATTCCATGTAGCTTCAATCGCACCCGAAACATCTCCGGCCGCATAAGCTGTAATGGAAAACGCACAAGTAATCATTACAAATACTGCAATAACGAGCAGTATTCTAAGAGTTTTTTTCATCGTAATCGACCTCCAATACTTTCTTTAAAGATTTTTCACTTATCTTCTTCATCGGTATATATAGATTCCTACAAAATCTTAGCTCTGACTCCATGCCTTTTGTTATCTCTTCAGAGAATATCCACATCTCATCACAAAACCAGAGCATAGCAAGTCCTGCCGTCATGCCGATTTCTCTCTCAGTTTCATTGTTATCATCAAGACTCAGAGCGTAATAATGCGGTACTACAGGAGCAGTACCGCATAAAAGTGCATAACGAGTATATCGTTTAACATTTTCAATGTTTCTTTCGATATCCCCGCCTAAAGGTGCACATATATACACCTTTTTTAACATATTATTCCTCTTCCTCTTCTTCACGGTTTTTAAGTTTAAAACCGATAATCGCAGTTGCAACTAAACCACCAAGGATGATTGCACCGATACCTATAAAAAAGCCGAAGTTTCGTGGCTCTTTTTCGTTTTTTGTTTCATCAGCTGTTGTTTCCACAACTGTTGGTTCACAAGGTTTTACTTCCTGTGTTTCAGTTATCTGGTCAGCTGATGCAATAATTAACTCAGTAGGTTCTGTAGCAATAGCTATTGTTTCAACACTAACTGTTTCAATAGGTTCTGTTTCACTAGGAACTACTGTCGTAGGGGTTGCACCTACACTCATTAATGCTACGGTGCAAATCATAAGAGCTGAAATAGCAAAAGCTATCAGCTTATGTTTAATGTTTTTCAAAATAATCTCTCCTTTTAAGTATCTTCGCTTAGTAATGCCTGTTCTTCTAAATAGATAGAATAAGCATCTAAAACTGCTTTTGTCATGTCGTCATGAGCTTCTCTTGTGATAGGGTGGCAAACATCATAATACTTCACCTGTTCACCGTTTGTGTATTTCTTACACGGCATACCTACAAACAAACCTTTACCAAGGTCTTTGATTTTAACCCCAGTTATCACAAAAGCATTATCGATAATAATCGTAGCAAACGCTTTTACATTGCTATCTGTATCGCTGTTTAAGCGTGAAATTCTCGCTTCTATACAAGGCATTGACTTTGCGGTATTTACTGACATAATAGTCACCTCCTCAAATTACATTCCGCTATAGAACACAAAACCTGTGTCCTCTTGTACTTCTGCCTGATCAATCATTTCAGGCTCTTCAAACCTGTCCATATATTTCACCACCTCCTCATCTGTCAGTCCTCTGAATGAATCATCAGTAGTGCCAACTACAAAAAAAGGACCGGCGATGATTGAATTACCATCTCCGATCCTTCGATTGCCTTCCATACCAATGAGCTTGGACTCTTCGTTGCATATTAAACAGGTGTCATCGTCCTCAATATATACAGGTTCGATGAGACCATCAACAGCACGTTGCAGACCTTCGAGTGTGTTCTCGACTTCTGCAACATACGGTGCTCTATTAGGTTCTACATAGACTACCTTGATAAGGTTGTCAGGTTTATGTGTTTTTGTGGTATCAAACTCTATCTCCTGAAAGCCAACTGGCTGACAGAAGTAAGCTTGTTTGTCCATTACAACAACATCTGATACTGACAATGAGTGTCCTCTAAACAGCGGATGACCTGCGTGCAAGTGAGATTCGCTGTTATTAAACATACTGAAGATTTCTTCGAGATTCGACGTTTCAAGTTCTCCGTCAAACACTTCATCGTATATCTCAGGGTCAGCTTCATTCAGTGGTGTCATTTCATCAAGCATTTTAAGTGACTTGAATTTCAGAGATTTCGTATCTCTACTGCTGTTAATCTGAAATACTTTTACTCGCATTTCATTTCTCCTTCCATTTGAATACCTTCGTCCTGTGTCCTGATTTCCTGAAGTTTTTCTACAGCCCACTGTGGCAGATACTGTTCATCAATAACGCCCAAGAAGTCAGCTCGTCTGAAACTACAGAACTCGTCATCCTTTAAGAAGTAACCGGATATCGATGTACCCATTTTAGTCGGGTCACAACCAAAGCCTGACGTTGCATAAAACAACTGAAAATCTGCTGTTTTATACTCATCAGCCAATACAGACGGCTTGAATACAAGAAGTTTGTCTTCATAATACGCTTCATCTGTACAATGGGATTTATCGTATAGTTTTAACGAATCCCATTCATCTCTGTATCTCGATACACACAGGTCTGTAAGTCCGCAGTGGGCTTCAACTGTATAATGCCATCTGACATCGTCACTTGGAATGTACGTTTTCTTTGCCCATTCTTTGTTGTCTTTACTTATGCGACCATCATGCACCTTCTCTTGTACTGTGTTAGCAAGTACAAAGTTCACTCGGTCATATGAAAACTCTGAGATAATGTCTTTCATAAAATATGTGTCAAGCTTTCCGTCTGCATAGTTTTCTTCTATGCCTTTTTCAATCATTCTCGCGCACAGACAATTTGCTTTATAACTATCTCGCCATTTTTCTAACTCGTCTAATTTTATGGCTTCTTTCATTGACCACGGATATACCGGCTCATGCTTCATCCAGATTCACTCCTTCATTACGTGCCCAGATAACATTAAGATACAAACAGGCTTTTCGCTGTTGAGCTGGTGCCAGTGAATCAAGGAATTTTTCAAGTGTAATGTTATCGTTTATGTATGCACAAGCATTCGAGTCACCCTCACACAAGGTTTCTTTCCTTAACACTATTGTGTTATCATCGACCACTTCATAAGACAAGATGTCTTTGCCCTCAAAGCCGAGTTCCTTTCTTATGTTATGTGGGATAGTTGTTCTACCCTTTTTACCAAGGATTCTGATTATTTTATCTGCCATGATTGTTCTCCTTAATCTTCAAAATTACAGTGACCACAACATGGACAACGATGTGGGCAGTCTGTCTCTATAACTTCATCAACGATTACCTCACAATCATCCATCTCTACACCTTCAACATAGATGAATCCGTCTTCGTAGTAAGCTTCGAGCAACGTGTCTTCATTAAGATTGCAGTGCTCTGCAACAACTTCTGGCACAGTAATTTTAATATTAAATCTTCTCTCCATAATGATTTCTCCTTAGTTTTAATAGTTATGTTGGAAATCGAACAGATTAAGCTGTCTGTTGATTTCGGTTAAGTATTTATTATTTATTTCTGCTTGTTTTTCTAAATCGTAGTTTGCTATAAGCAGTTCTTCGAACATCTCTCCGGGTTTACTGCTTTGAATCATATTGTGCAGACGTTCTTTTACATAGGTGTGAAATCCGCACTTATTTGCAAAGTCTACGATGTATGGGTCGTTGTTATAAGTGATTATGAACTTACATTCACCTTCAAATTTCTTATTTATACCATCCATAAGCTCAAACAACTTGGAGTGTTCTTCACTCCCGAAACTGGACTTCTGATAGTAATCTTCTGTACCCTTATATGGTGGGTCTAAAAGAATAAATGTATCTTTGCCTGCTGCATAGTTGATACAGTCTTTATAATCTCTGTGCATTATTATTGCATTTCTAAGTCTTGAGCAGGCTGCCACAAGTCGTCCAAACTTGCGTGTCATATCTTTCTTTGCAATTGCAAACGTCTTTCCCGTTGACGAGAAACTAAAGGTCTGATTCTCGAAGAATGCAACGGCTAATTCTATATCGTGCCAATGAGCGTTTTCTATTGTTATTGCTGTTTCTGTTATATCGTCTAATATGTTTTCTACATCTGATAGCAAGGCTTTATTTGCTCTAAACAATTCTTCAGAGTTGAAGGAGAAGTACAGCCTACCTATGAGATAGGCTAACTTTTCACTTCTCTGTAACACTCTGAAAAACTTTACTAAATCACCGTTATAGTCGTTGATTATTTCTCTTTCAGACGGTTTCTTTCGCAAGAATACCTCCGCACTTCCCATACATGGTTCTACGTATGTTTTGTGTGGTGGCATAAAAGCATCTATTGTTGTATATATGCACCCTTTATTTCCGGTCCACGGCAAAGGACTAATTGAACCTGACAATCCTTTACCTCCTTATTGCAGGTAAAGTGCGCATAACACAAAACAGGTCGATTTGTGATTACACGCACCGACCTGTCTTTTTACTTATTATTTAATTCTTCTATTTGTTGCTTGAGACTCTTTATTTGAGACTCATATTCGTTTATGCGGTTTATCTGCAGAATACACATAATCGCCACTGTGAAGAATGAACCAAGAAACAGACCAACAAAAAAGTATATTGCGTTATACATCGGTCATTTCCATCCCTGTTTCATAATCTTCATCAAGGTCCTCATCGTATTCTTCGTCAAAATCTTCATCCATGTCTTCATCATCAATGGATGTAATCTCTACATATTCACCGATGATTCGAAGTGCATGAGAGTAATCGGTTGCTTCTGTAGTAATTCGGGTTTTCATTTCAACTGCTTCATTGATCATTTTGTTATCTCGAAGAGTTTTTGATGCAATACCCATCAGATTAAAGATGTTGCCATCCTGACCAATGAGCGGACATTTTGGTTTTTGTACCACATGTTCTTTCTCAAAACCTCCGAGCTTGTTGTCAACAAAGTCTGTGAGCCACTCTCCACCGAATCGCTCAAGAGTTTTTAATCTCCACATAGCAAGTTGTCCTATATTGAGTTTTGTGTCCTCGTTGAATGTGAACATCATACAGGTGTAGTCATCGAACTTGAACTGAATACAATCTTCGGCTTTGAATCTTGTATCATCAAGAAGAATTCCTTCATCTTTGAACAATTCATTTATACCGTTGAGCCACTCGCTGAGTTTACCACCACAGCCTTTGAGAATAAGTCCTTCTTTACCGTTATAGCTTCGAAGTTCATTTACATCGATTTCTTTTATTTTCATACCGAAATCGTCTGCCATATATTGTTCGATGCTGTGGATTTCACCTGTAAAGTCAGGATAGTTCTTATCTGTAAGTTCTATGTATCCCTGCTCTGGTATCGCTATAGGTTCACCTGATATGATAGTGCCACCTACATTGACACTTGCCTGAAGTTCTAATGCACCAAAGCCGATACCATCATCTCTGCTTCTGAGATAATAACAATGTGTGTCTTTTGGGATATCTTCAAGGGTTAACTTTTCGTTAGTAAACAAAGCGTTAACGCCACAGATTTTTACACCTTCATATTCTCTGTTCCATACAGAGATATAGTCAGTTTCTGATGCGTTTAGCACAAGTCCGTATTCAATCGGGTCTGTATAGCCTTGTACTTCTGTTGCAAATTCAATCGCTTCTTTGCTCGAACGTGGATAGTACGATTCGATGCACTCTCCGTTTTGTAAGATTCTGCGACCACAGTTATTACCGATATCTTCATCTGCCCATTCGTGGGTAAACTCAATATCAGGATACATCTGTGAAAGTTTGTCCAATACTGGATGTGGAGCACTCCAAGCGGTTTCACAACTGAAATACTCTGATGCATCTAACACATCGTTATATCCGTAAGCGTTCCATTTTGTTCCCCAATTATCTATTCTCCATTCGTACCATGTCGGAGCACCGTATAACTGCATATTTTGGAACACTTGCTTACCAAGTTCAAAGTCCTCTTTAGCTACATCTGTTCGCTCTTCCAGATATCTTTCTTCAGCTTCAATTGGGATGCTCATCAAATCAAGACCTTCTCTTGTATCCATAAGAGTATACACATCAAGGAAGTCCTTGTATATTTTGTGACATCGAACTGTTTCTGAACCTGAGGTTATATCCAATCTTTCCGGCATTGGTATAATCTTATTAAAGTCGATACTACCTTTACCATACTCATCGTTCTTTATAGCTTCGAGCAACTCTCTGATTCTGTCTGAGTCGCCTTTTAAGTAAATATTATTTGTTACATGATTTGGCATTACTCTTCACTCCTTACAATGCCTTTTTCTATATTTATCATCTTTAGTTTTTTGCCTATCTCGGATATAACGTTAACGGTTACTGCATTGCCAGCCATCTTGTATAAATAGTTATCTTTTAAACCTGTTGACTGTGCTTTATAAAATTGTTCATCAGTAAATCCTTGTAAACGCCAACACTCAATAGGCATCAGCCTTCTGATAGTAGCAAGATAAATGTTTCCTGATTTATCTTTGACCGCTACTACCTGTTTATTGTTCTTTGAATCGTCAACTAGCTCCATAACACCCGAATGCTCACCTTTTCGGTGACTGATACCTGCATCTTGCCTTGCAGTAATACATCTTGCATAATCGGTTAGTTGTGGGTCGGGGTTCATATCCACAAAAAGATATAGCCCTGTCTTAGCTCCTAACCCACCTGCATCGGCACATTGAGTACAAGCAATCCCATCTGCTGAATAGATTCTGTAACCTTGGGATCCCGGTACGAGTTGTTGCATAGTCTTTGAATCATACGTGGTGAGAGGGAATATTTTTCCGGCGCATCCGTCACAATGAAATCCAACAATGAATAGCCTTTTCCTTTGCTGTGGGACACCGAAATCTTTGCTGTTAAGCACACACCATTCGAGATCATACCCCAACTCAACAAGACTGGAGATGATGGTATTAAACGTCCTGCCTTCGTCATGCGATAACAGTCCCGGTACGTTTTCCAACAGTAGAAATGGAGGTTGTTTCTGTTCAACGATTCTGGCAACTTCAAAGAAGAGAGTTCCTCTTGCATCGTCTTTAAATCCAAGCCTTCTTCCAGCGACTGAGAAACTCTGGCATGGAAATCCTGCACATAAGAGGTCAAAGTCTGGCATACTTGTGGGATCGATTTCTCTTGCGTCTGCATAGTATACTTCTCCTTTTGTATCATACATAGCGTTGTATGCTTGATTTGTTCTTGGGTCTATTTCGCAGTGACCGATACATTCATATCCGCCTATCGCTTCAAGACCGCTTCGAAATCCGCCTATTCCGGCGAACATATCAAAAAATCGGATAGCCATAACCTATCCGACCTTTCCTTTTGGTTTTATCACTCCTTCTTAGAAAAATAATAGTTTAAAAGCTCACTCGGTGTAGAAATACAAACACCGTCGGGATCATCTTTAGATACGTAAATATTCTCTGACTCATCGTGTAATACCCACCATTTAAGTAATTGAGTATCATCGATTACTTCCTTTAGAAAACAAAATATCAAACCTAAAGGTTTATATTTTTTAGATATATAAGATAAATAACCATTTAAAGTTGTGAGTCCATCAGAAATATTTACATGTCTTATATCTGACTCTCTACAATACTCAAGTGCTTTTCTGAGCAAATAAGTGTTATGTTCTGTGTTGGTTGAATTATCCAATCGAATCACTCCTTTCACATTGATTGTTCGAAGTTGAAAGTTTCAGTTTCTTCATCTTCGGTCATTTCATTGTCTGCAAGTTCGTTTTCTTCCATAAGCTCTTCTTCGGTCAGTTTTCTGAACGAATCTTCACCCGGTACAACAGCTAATGTTCTGCCATTATCCCACTGCATATGGATTGTTCCCATATCGTCAACAAACTGCACTGTGCCACGTGTACCTTCATCTACTGGAGAAAACGGGTCGTTCATTGAAATGAGTTCAAGTCTTGTACCTTTTGGGTACATATCTTTGTAACGTTGAGCTTGTCTGCTCATACGATCCCATTCATTCAAAGTGTTTACCTCCCTTCTTTTTGTATTTAATAATGCCTGTTACCAAAACAAGAATTATCAACATCGGTAAAATAAAAAAAGCGGGTAACTCGCTCGATGAACATTTCATCTTTGAACTACCCGCTTTACTTTCGCTTATACTATTCATTTCTTTTGCGTATCACTGTCAGCAGATGCTGTTTTATTCTCTGCTGACTCGTATCTCTCACCTGTAACAATAAGTCTATGTGAGTTTTGACCATATGGATAACAGGTGACAAGACTAATAAGGTCTTTATCCCTCACTGCCTGACAATAGCTGATATCGTCAGGCTTTACAATATGCTTTTCAGTTACCTTATAAGCAAAAGTGTAATCAAGGATTTTTATATACATCAAGTCACCTGTTTTGAGCTTGTCGATATTATCAAAGAATATCTGACCTACATATCCTGTATGGGCCGCTAACACACAATGGTTTCCCTTACCACCTACAGGAAGAGCTGTGTTCGGCAGATGTGCTACACCTTTTGATAGAACTTCTCCGTCTGAGCCATGATATATAGGGAGATATAAATCAATCTTAGGTATATCGAGATATCCTAAAATGCCATCGTTAAATCCCAACACATCATCATATCCTGTTACACTACTTTGTGTTGAATACGAAAACTCACCATCCTGATTCTTAAGCTGATCATTGTAGTTTTCAGCATCAAGAATCATCTTGTTCTTTGTATCATCATCTAGCGTATCTACCGTATCTGAATAATCGTCAATTGTACTTTCTGCGTACTTTGAATTGACATAGTTACTAATTGACGGATATAACCCAATGGCTAATGAAGCAATCAGCAACACTATTGAACATATTAAAAGTATTTTTAGTTTCACTTATATATCCGTCCTTTGTATTATTTAGTTTGATTTAACTGTTCTTCTCTTTTTGAAGTATACAGTAAGAAGAGCTACACCACCGAGTGCTGAAATACCGCTGAGTACAAAGAAAATTGTTGTACCTACACCACCTGTTACAGGAAGTACGATAGGATAGTTAGTCATATCAATACTGGCAATTCCGTTTTCAGAACAGTTAGTTACATATGTGCCATTTGTGAATGTGTCACCATATGTTGCATCGATTTTAATTTCGATGAGGTTACCGTTGAGTGAATAACCCTTTGGTGCTTTTGTTTCTTCGATGTAGTATGTACCGCTCTGGAGTCTGATTTCTTCGTTCTTGTCGTTGTAGTACTTAACAAGACCGTTTTTATCTGATGTACCTGTTGCAATTGCTACTGGAGAGTAGTGTTCATCAGCTTTTTCTTTTTCAATCTCTTCAGTTGTATAGAGAGCAAACTCTGCACCTTCTAACGGCTTTTTGTCCTCATCAACCTTTACAGTCTGTACAGCGTATGTATAAACATAAACGGTGTTACCATCAACCTCTGATGTAACACCATTCTTGTTTGCATATTCGAGTTTTACTTCTTCGTTAGGGTTACCTGCTGTACCTACGACTGCGTACTTATTAAGAGTTGCTGAGTATGTAACTGATGTGTAGTAAACGTCACTAGCGTATAAAGCATCTGTCTGTAAGAACGTGTTTGTTAAACTTACGTTGAATAATGTATTTTTACCCTCACCTGAACTTGTAACTGTTACTTCATACTCTGAAGTCTTAAGGTCTGAAATCTTTGAACCATCTGCCTTTAAAAGTGCTACATTGAAGCTGTCTTCATTAAGTGTAAGACCTGCTGACATATCATCGTATACTGTATACGCACTAAGCTTCATTGATGCTGAACCTGCTGTCGTTGAACGGATTTCAAAGTCTACTGTATCACCGAGTGAAACGTCTGTGTAATTTACATTGTTCTTAGTAGAATTTGTGATTGTTTTCTCAGTTGTAGCTGTGCCATCCGCTACTTTAGATGCAAGTTCAATGTCAGGAATTGTGTACTGCCACTCGTTATTATTAAAGTATGGAAGTGCAAACACAGAGTTTGTAACTGCTTTTACACCTGCAGGATAGTTTGTTGCTTTCACATAGTAGATACCCTGTTCAAGATTATCGAAAGTAACTGTATCTGCATCATCACTGCAGTATGTACCAACTACAGTCGCTGTATCTGGCATCTGGGTTACACTGTCAAGAGCTGAAAGCACACTTGCTGTGTCACCTGAAAGAACTGAGTCTTTAATCTGTGGTACAAGGCTCTCGTACTTTGTTTCATAAGGTGATATTGTTGTGCTGATTAAATTTGCTACTTTGTATACTGTGAAAGTATAACCAGACTTATCACAGTTTGCTGTGAAGCTCACTGTTTCTGTAGTATCAAGACGGGACGCTGCTGATACAGGGATTGCTGACACAAATGTCATGACCATAAGCATTACTGCAATAACAATAGCCATTGCTCTGTTTGTAAAAGTATTAGTATTAGTTTTCATAAAAAATAACCTCTTTCTTAAATTTAATTTAGTTTAATAATTTATTTCTTTTGTGTGTTAGCACTACCGCTACACACATAAGAGTGATTAGGAATATAAAAAGGGACACGGTATAATACACGCTGTTACCTGTGCCACCCGTATCCCAAAGTACTGAATCGTGATTTTTAACAGTAATTTCTACTGTCTTTGCTTGTGTGTCACTAGAGTTTTCAAGGTCTACCTTAAAGTTGATTTTCTTTTCATAAGGGATAAATCCATCGACTGTGCCTTTTTCAATAAGATAGTATTCACCCAGTGGCATACTGATAAGTGCAACCTTACCTGCACCTTGTGGAATTGTTACTGTATCCTTCTCTCCTGTTTTTGAGTAGTAATAAGTATTTGGACCATGATTTCCAAACTTAACTCTTTCTCCATCTTTAGTGTAGACTTCAAATGTTACGCCTGATAGTCCATTGCCATTTGCATCTGTCTTTTGGAGATACACAAAGCCTGTTTTGATCTGGTTTTCTACAGGGATTACAGGATTCATATCTTTTACTACTTCAACTGTGATTATCTGTCTGTTCCAGAAGTAGCCATAAGGCACTCCGACCTTCCACTCCTGAATGTAGAACACATCACCTACAGCAAAATCAATAGGTATCTGTGCTAAACCATTTTTATCTGTAGATACAGTAGTTAACAGATACTTTGAAAGAATAGCACCGTTTTCGTCTGTTTCATTGTTACTGAATATACGATAAGCTGCACCCTTTACAGGCAACTGTGTCTGCTTACAAGTTTTCTTGATTGTGAGCTTTACATTCTTTGGAACATCCTGAACTTCTTTTATGATTACAAAGTTTTCTTCATTTACATAATCAACATAGATTTCATAGACTGTTTCATCTAATGTATATCCATCAGCTGCTTGTGTTTCTCTAAGATGAAGAACCTGACCAGGATAGTAAGTGTTCGGTGCCTGAGCATAACCGTTTTTATCTGTTGTCAAAAATACTCGTGTTGCGTATTTATTGTTCGGGTCATAAAGCTCGTATGTTGCACCTTCTACTGGAACTCCTGTTTCTGAGTCCGTCTTATATACTGCGATTGATGGCTTATATATAAGGTCAAATACTCTTTGCCATACAAAGTTGCCTTCAGGTACTTTTACTCCTGATGCTACCTGTGTTTTAGATTCTGCAATCCTATCTTTTGTGATAGTAATTCTGTTGATGTTCTCGTTAAGCTTGTATCCGGGAGCAGGAATCAGTTCCTTGAGATATAAGGTTTGTCCAATGCGATATTCCTTAGTAGTAAGAGCACTACCGTCTTTTCCTGTCACAAGTTTCTCGCTGAGTTTTGTACACTCCTCATTAAGATACAGACCATAAGTAGCACCCTCTACAGGCTTTGCGTTAGCTGATACATCAGGGTCATACTTATATACAAGGATTTTTGCCTTTTCTATATCATCCTCTACATTGATATTTACGACCTCACCCTTAGTCACGTTTTCCACGGTAATATTTACTGTATATACAGTGTCGTTTTTAAGGTAGTTTTGCGGAGGTGTAATTTCCTTGATGTATAAGGTGGATGGTATGTACTCAGTTTCACTTTGTGCATAACCGTTTTCATCGGTTGTAAGCTTTTCAAGTAACTTCGTACACTCTTTATCCTGATATATTCCGTAAACTGCACCTTTAAGATAAGCACCAGTTTCGCTATCTGTTTTCCTTATAGAGACTCGTGTTTTATATGGTGAATTTACAATAGAAGCATCAATAATATTATCTACTGTAGCAGTATCCGGAATCTTTACTTCCGTTACATCTGTGGTAATCATATAACCGTCTGGTGCTTTTAGCTCTTTAATATACAGCACAGTTCCCGGCTTATATGCCTTTGTAACTGCATAACCACCGTTTTGTGTTGTTATGGTTTCAAGCAATACTGTACAAGCCTTATTGCTATACACACCAAACTTTGCTCCATCGAGTGGGTATCCTGACTCACTATCTGTTTTATAGATTCTCACCTTTGTCGGGAACTTCTCGTTAGTAGCATTGACAACGACTACGTTATTTACATTTGATGTCGGCTCGACCTGAACTGTATGCACAGTATAATCTCTCTGATAATACTCAGCCGGAGTTATCTCCTGTACATAGTAAGTACCGGTGCTATATTTTGTTTCTGATGTTGCTGTACCATCTTCACCTGTTGTTAATGTATCAATCAGAGAAGTACATTCTTTATCCAGATAAACACCAAAGACTGTGTTTGCAATTGATTCCCCTGTGTCTTTATCTTTCTTCACAATCCTGATGTATGAAGATACAGTATTCATCACTGTACGCTCAATAGCATTCTTTCCTTCTTCCTGTGCTGACTTATACGCATCTGCAGATATCTCCACCTCTACGTCTGTTGCAGTATCATAGTATGGTGGGATTTCATAATCTGTTTCGATGTTTTCTCCACTAGCACCTGACTTTAATAAACCAAGCTCATGGATAACATAAGTGCCTTCTGGAAGGTGCACTGTTGTAGAATTCTTAGCATCGCTGTTTAAGTATGCATAACCGTTTGATGCTGTTCTCAAAAGATATGTTTCATTTGTTGCTTTATTTGTGGCTGTGAAATAGAAGTTTGCAACTGAAGCGTTACACTCACTTATCTTTTTGAGTTTGAACGGGATATCAAAGATGTTTGAAGCATATCCGATATTATCAATCTTTGTACTTGCACCTGTAAATGAAATCACACCAGAAAACGCTTCGCCGGACTGGTTAGTGCCGTTATTAGCTCTCCAACCTGTTGGGAAGTAATAATCGTTTTCAAGATCTTTACCAGAAGCTCCATCCTTTAGTTTGCCGAGTTCTTTGAATTCATAAACACCTAAAGGCACATCATGTGTAAGCTCATCATCAATGTTCTTGATAATGTACTCAGATAAAGTTTGTGTAAATCCTGCTTTATCAGTCGGACCGAGCACAAAACTATCTACCCCATAGTAAGACTTGAAATAACTCGAACTATTTACAAGGAAATACCATCCTTCTAAGTTTTCCTCAGTAGACAGTGAGCCTTCACCCTCAACGGTAGTATCATCGTCTGCTTCATTCTGAGTCCAACATGACTTCTGAATTCTTGCATCCCTTGTAAGCTTACCTGTGACTTTGATTTTCACTTCAACGTTCATATAAGCTACTGGAGGGTCGATGATACCGCCTGCGATAACATCCTGAGCACTTGGTGAACCGAAAGCTACTAAGTATCCCTTATTGGTTTTAGGTACTCCTGACTTATTAGAACTTACTGCCATTGATTTTGGTGTTCCTGATTTCTTACCATCAAGACATGTCATAGTCAGCTTATTACCACTCTGAGCTATTTTGACTTTTGCGTTACCTACATCATATGTACCAGCCAAAGAGAAATTTGAAAGGACCCCATTAGCATCATTGAGTTTGAGAGTACTGTATGTCCAAGTATCTTTCTGCTCGTTATACACAGCATCTAATGTATATGTAGGTGCTGAAGCTTTAAAACGAGATGTCATTGAAGGAATGCTCTGGAACTTGCTCATTCCATCGACTACTTTATTATACGCACTCTTGATGTTTGGGTTCTTACCTCCTGCACAGAACAGTGAACTATATCCGTTCTTTCCTGACTTTAAAGAGAAAGGTGCTGTTGCATTTCTTTCGCCATTAACAATCTCCCAGACTACTAACTGCGTTGCAATGTATGCCTGATCTTCGTTAATGCTACCTGCGGTGACAACACTCTTGCTACCTTCTAAACCATAACAAAGGGCAGCATTTATAGCTCTCTGCTGATTATCTGTAAGGTTATTCCACACATCTGCTGATGAGGTACTAAGATTAATACCGCCAGCTAGGTATACACCGGGTTCAATACAATAGACATTTGCACCATCTGCGTTTGCTTTAAGACGGTACATCGGAGCACCTTGTCTATGAAAGCTTGTTGATGTAACACCTTTAATAACGTTTCCTTTTGTATCATAACAATAAGAGAGCGTTACTGTTGTACTCGCTGCACGTGAAAAAACTGCAGGACTGTTGATTATGTTTTCGAGCTGTTCTTTTGTAAATAAACCTGATGTGCTGATATTATATCCAAGCTCCTCGTTGGTGATTACATCACCGAATTTATCAAGGTTGACTTTATTCAGGTCGATGCTATCTTCAGCAAAAGCTGTAGGTATAATACCTAGTACACAAATGATTACAGCCATCAAAGCTGTAATAAGTCTTGTTATTCTTTTTCTTCTCATTTAAATTAATTTCTCCTTTCATACTGTTAGATTGAAAATTAGTTTTTGTGTGGCTGATCTCTGATTCGCATTTGCTTTCTCCTTTCAAAAAGTTTTGTAAATAAAAAAAGGACAGAACTCTAATTTAAGAATTCTGTCCTTCTCTGTGTATATAAAAAAGCGGAGGTTAATTCCTCCGCTTGTAATCTTCTATTCAGTTTTATCCGTAGCAGAAGTAGATGTTGTACTCACCATCTGATTGCTGTTCTGCGTAGCAGTTGAAGCTCATCTGATTGTAGCTTATTGCGAACCCGTCCAGTGCTAGGATTGAGTCGATGTCCTCGTCGAGTCCGTTTACTATTCTGCTTAGTTGCTCGTTGTATGAGCGATTTGCTGTTGTATTAAGGCATCCTTGGTATCCGAACAACCATCCGCTGTTGTTTATGTTAAGTGATGGGTCGTAAGTCATGCCCTTGCTCTGATTGTGGCTGATTATGTGGCTCACCATTCTCTGCATATTCTCTGCTGTGCTGAGCTGTGAGTGTG
>JBGVLC010000011.1:0-9257 GCA_045124035.1 Ruminococcus sp.
TCGTCAGTACGCTGAAAACCCTCACTCCTTGAGTCAAAGTAGTATTCATCAATTCTGTACCAGACATCATCTTTTCTGCCCCATAATCCAAACGACGCTGGATTCACCGTACCATAGTCACAAGACACGACGTAATCCTCAAAATCACCGCTTGGAACATCAACAAATCTCTCGCTGTCTTCCATAAAAGGATAAACAGCTCCGTTTTGTGCAACCCATTCGCCTTTGACAAATCTTCTATAAAACGCACCCGAGTACATTTTCTCGTATCGCTTTATCATCTTCTTCGAAAGGGCAGGATTGTCACGCATTGTAAAGTGAATATAAAGAGCGTTTTTATCTTTCGCTCTTTTTATCCACTCAGTATAAAACCAATGAGAGGGATATTCAGGATTGCAGTTAAACCAGAAAGTGGAGCCTGATACTGAGCATCGTGCCAACGCCTGCTCGACAAATGAGCGTGGCATGAGTGCAACTTCATCAAGCAAAACTCCGCTTAAAGTCATACCCTGTATGAGCGAAGCCGAACCCTCGTCTTTTCCACCGAACAGATAAAAGCGGTTAACTCTGCCTTTGTAGGAAATAGTGATAAGATTCTCGCTTTGCTTGTCCTTTACTTCAAAGCCAAGTTCACTCAGTGGAGACACAAGTGGTGTGACTAAATTTCGTCTTAGTGAACGAATCGTTTTTCCGCACAGCGCAAACGAGCTGTCCGAGAATTTCGAAAAAGCCCACATCACAAATGACAACGACATACAAAACGTTTTGCCCGACCTGACAGCCCCGTCACAGATAAGAGCATCACAGTTTTTGTATTTTGAGCCGTCGCACCACCAGGAAAGTGCCAACATCTGTTTTTTTGAAAACGGTTTATAGTTCATCGTTTTCCCTCAACAAAGATATGTTCTGAGCACCAAGCCTGAGTGCTTCATAAAGCGAGTTTCCGCTTTCAGACTTGCTGTCATTCTCCTGTGTCAGCTTCTCGAGCGCCTTGAATCTGTCAAAAAACTTGATCTCGAGCGCACCGTCTTTCGGCTTTTTTATTTCGGACACCAAAAGCAAATCCATCTTCTGTAACTGTTCTTTTGTGGGGGAGTCAAGAAAAAGCAGGCTTACTGCATCGCTGATATCAGACATCGCGAGTCTTTGCAGAAGAGTATTCGCCATTTGAACGCTCACACTCTTTTTGATTTTTGCAAGATACGAGATGTACTCACAGATATCCTCTCTGCACAAAAGCTCCGTGCCTCTTCTTTTGGGCTCTTTTTTGAATCCAGCGCTAATTGCCGATTGTTTTGCGTCCGCGCTACTGACATAAAAAACACAAAACATTTTTTCGCGCTTAGATAACCCACGTTGTTTTTTCTTCAAAATATCAATCCTTTCAAAAAGTCCTCTCACTTAACCCGCAAAAAACAAAAAAAGTTGCATACTTATATGCAACTTTCTGAAAACTTTTTTTATTTTTCTATAAATTTTCCATTTTCGGGGTATGCTAGAAACGAAAACACCATCCTCACTATAAGGAGATTTTATGCTTACTAACGATTTCGAAAATAATCGCCAAGTGCTCAAAAACGCACTGCGAAGTGATTCGTGCTTTGATATCATCGAGCGCCAAATCACTATCAACAACAAAAAAGCCGTGATGTTCTACATCGACGGCTTTGTCAAAGACGACACTATGGAACACATAATGGAGTTTTTCTACACAAGCGCAAACGACGATATGCTCACTGATGCACGAACATTCGCCTCTTACTGTGTGCCATATGTAGAGGTGGACGTTCTTCACAAAGTGGATGACATCGTAAAGAATGTTCTGTCTGGTATCTCATGCATTATAATTGACGGATTTTGCGACTGTGTTATGCTTGATATGCGAACATATCCTCAGCGTGCAACAAGCGAACCAAAAGACGACAAGGTGCTTCGAGGTAGCAAAGACGGCTTCGTTGAGACTCTCATCTTTAACTGTGCTCTGATAAGACGCCGTATACGTGACCCTCAGTTCACAACGACTGTACTTTCTGCGGGAAAGTCATCTCAAACCGATATCGTGCTTTGTTATATGGACAACAAGGTTGACAAGTCGCTTTTGAAATCGCTCAAAGAAAAGATTCAGAATCTCAACATTGACTCGCTGTCGATGAATCAGCAAAGCCTGATTGAAGCGCTCTATCCAAAAAAGTGGTTCAACCCTTTCCCAAAAGCGAAATACACCGAGCGTCCCGATGTTGCGGCGGCTGTGTGCCTGAAAGGTAACATCATAATACTTGTGGACAACTCGCCGTCGGCGTTACTCTTGCCGACCTCAATTTTCGAAGTATTGGAAGAAGCCGATGACTACTACTTCCCACCTATCACAGGAACTTATATAAGAATAGCGAGATATCTCATAACTATACTGTCGGTTATTCTGACTCCGCTGTGGCTTTTGTGTATTCAAAATCCTTCCATTGTCCCCGAAAGTTTCAGCTTTATCATCCCGACTGACTCCACGCATATTCCGATTTTTCTGCAACTGATACTCATTGAAATCGGAATTGACGGACTTAGGATGGCGGCTCTCAACACTCCCGACAGCCTATCTACTTCGCTTTCTATTGTCGGTGCGATTGCTTTCTCCGAATTTGCCGTTGATACAGGTTGGCTCTCAAAAGAAGTCATATTCTATATGGCGTTTGTGACAATCGCAAACTACAGCCAGCCAAGCTATGAGCTCGGATATTCGCTGAAATTCCTCAGACTCATCCTGCTCGTTTTGACAAAACTCTTCAACATCTGGGGCTTTATCTCAGGTATCATCCTAAACCTCGTTTTACTCTTCACAAACAAAACTCTCTCGGGCAAGAGTTATATGTATCCTCTCTACCCTCTCCATCCAAAAGAGCTTCTCCTAAAACTCACGAGAATAAGACAAGCTAGCGATAATACAAATTGACACTGACAACAGCGAACACCGCTGCTGCAAAATCCGCCATAAGCGAAGCCAAAAGCGTATGGCGGATTTTTCTGATATTAACCGCCCCGAAGTATACAGATATTGCATAAAAGGTAGTTTCAGTAGCTCCTGCAATAACGCTAGCACATCTCCCCTCAAAACTATCAGGACCGAAATCTGTCAGCGCCTGATTCAGTAGCGCTGTTGAACCTCCTCCCGACACCGGCCGAAGCAAGGTCATCGGCAAAAGCTCGGTCGGAAAATGAAGTCTCTCACATACAGGAGCCAGCAAACCACACACAAATTCAAGAGCACCGCTTTCTTTGAGCATTGTCACCGACACTATAAGTCCTATCAGAGTCGGAGCAATATTATACAGCGTTTTTATCCCATTTTTTGCTCCCCTTGTAAACGACTCGAACACATTCACCCCTTTTATCAGGGCGTACAGCACGATAAACCCAATACTCAGCGGCATCACAAGTTCCATTTTTACCTCCAAAAGTTATGCATAACTTATTCACAAGTAGTCCGACCAAAAGAGCTAACACCGATGTCACCCACACACAGGTAACTATATCAAAAGGTGATTTACTCCCAAGCGTTGCCCTGAATGTTGCAACCGTGGTTGGAAGTAGCTGAAGTGAAGCTGTGTTCATCACAACAAAGGTAACCATACTGTCGGTAGCTTCGTTGCTGTCGCTATCCTTTTTCAGCTCTTTCATCGCTTCTATTCCAAACGGAGTTGCGGCGTTTGAGAGTCCAAGAAGGTTAGCTGATATATTCATACATATATAATGGAACGCCTTGCTGTCTTTTTTGACATCGGGAAAAAGCTTTCGCAAAAAAGGAGAAAAAAGTCCGGCGATTTTTTCAGTAAGCTTTGCGTCACTTGCTACCTCCATCACCCCTGACCACAAGCATATCATCGAACTCATAGTGATGAGAAGCTGTGTAGCCGAATTTGCACCCGTTATCACAGAATGTGACATTTCGTCACTTTTACCAAACAGCAACGCACAAACTATCGAAAATACTATCATAAAGACGAAAATGTAAGAAATACGATTACCACCTTTTGCTAAATTTATCATTTTAAAAAGTTTTTTCTCACTATTTATCGAAAAAAGTTGACATACTTTTTGCCATTTGTTACAATATAAATACACCAAAAAGAAAGGATGATTTTCATGAAACCAGCAGGATTTATTATCAAAATTGACCAGCTAGGACGTATCGTTATCCCAAAACCAATAAGAAAGAAATATGACCTCGAGCTTGGCGACAGCCTTGAAATTTTCAACGAGCCTGACGGCATTGTGATGAAGAAGTACTCTATGACCTGCGCTTTTTGCGGCAACGATGACAACCTTGTGAAATTCAAGGAAAAGACTATCTGCGAAAAGTGCTTAAGCGAAATTAAGAACATTTAACCTTCTTCTAAAATATATATATAAAATCTGAACTTTATTCTGATAAGGGGCGTAAATTATGCAGAGAACAGACAAGAAGAACTACTATCTCGATATTGCTGAAACCGTACTCGAACGCGGAACCTGCCTGAGACGCAACTTTGGTGCTATCATCGTCAAGAATGACCAGATAGTATCCACAGGATATGTCGGCGCACCAAGAGGCAGAAAGAACTGTATCGACATGGGTTTCTGCGTCAGAGAAAAAAACAACATTCCGCGTGGCGAACGCTACGAACTTTGTCGCAGTGTGCACGCTGAAGCTAACGCCATCATCCACGCTTCACGCGACGCTATGATAGGTTCAACCCTCTACTTAGTTGGCAAGGACGCCAAAACCGGCGAATACGTTGAAAACGCAAGTGCGTGTTCAATGTGCAAGCGTATGATTATCAACGCAGGCATCAAAAAGGTCATCATCCGAAACTCAAAGGATAAGTTCACCGCCGTTTACGTCGACGAATGGATTCAAAACGACGAGTCCCTCGACGCAGTTTTAGGCTACTGATAAACCGGATATCAAAATCAAAGCACCCTTTTCAGGGTGCTTTTTGTTTGCAAAAATTTCAAATTACAATAACAAATATTTCTTCTCATATGTAAAACACTTCTTCACAAAATACTATTACAACGAAAGAAAAATTTCTTTTACGTTGTTTAACTATAAAATATTATTTGAAAAATATATTTGAAAAGGAGAAGAAAATAATGTCAAAGAATTCTATCGTAGTTCCAGAGGCTAAGGAAGCACTCGAGCGTTTCAAGATGGAAGCAGCTCAGGAAGTTGGCGTAAACCTCAAGCAGGGTTACAACGGTGACCTCACATCACGTCAGGCAGGTTCAGTCGGCGGTCAGATGGTTAAGAAAATGATCGAGTCATACGAAAACAGCTTGAAGTAATCAGAAGTTAATATAAAAGGATGGGGACTTGCTGCTTGCAAGCCCCCTCTTTATTTTTGCAACAAAAAAGGCTTGCCCAAAAACGGACAAGCCTTGAATGTATAAAGTATTACTTATTTTGTAACATAAGTACCAACTGGATATTTAACAGGAAGCTGTGCGATGTGCTTCTGGATGATAGTAGCATCAATTACAGTTTGCTGACCATCACCGTCAACATCAGCAGCAACGAGGTCGATTCTGTCGATAGCGATGAGCTGAGCGAGGTGCTTCTGGATGAATGTTGCATCAAGTACAGTGATATCGCCGTCCTTGTCAGCATCACCGAGGAGAACCTTTGTGCCTGATGGATTTGTAGGTGTAACAGCAGGTGATGTTGGTGTTACAGGCTGTGTTGGTGTTACTGGCTGTGTTGGTGTTACAGGCTGTGTTGGTGTTACAGGTGTTGTTGGAGTTGGAGTTGAACCGCCAGAAAGGAGTTTACCAACTCTTGCGAGTGGAACTGTGATGTGGTCTTCGTCTTCCTTCTCGTGTGAGCTTGAAGGGTCTTTTGAGTACTCCTCTGTAGCATTATCCCACATTGAAGGGTCAGCTGGGAGACAGTTCATACCTGATGTACCGAATGTAGAAACCTTAATAAGACCGAGACCGTTAGATGCGATCTCTGAAGCTGAAACACCGAGGAGGTCGAGTGGAATAGACATCTCATAGCACATATCGAGAGAAGCCTTGTGACCGCTCTGGTAGAAGTCAACCCAAGCGCTTGAATCCTCAAGTGTGTCGCCAGGGATACGATTGTTCCATTCACCGTAAGCCTTGTCAATACCATACATCTGTGTTGAAACCATCTCTTTGCCCCACATGAGCTTGATTGATGACTGCTTTGTATCGTTGTAAACAATCTTGCCGTCGTCGCCAGCCTTGTATACGAAAGGACCGTTAGAACCGTTTGTTGAGCAAGCGATAACTGTGTCGATGTTAGCATCAAGTGTGATACCAGAATCCCAAACTGTGCCGCCTGTTGAAACAGTACCGTCACCCTCGATTTCAGGGTCTACACTGAAGTAGAAGAAGATTGGGAGGTTGTAGATTTTGAGGTCACCCTGTGTAAGAGGGAAGTCATCGCCAGGAGCTACAGCGTCCTGAACGTTAGCCATCTCCCACATGAGGTAGAGGTTTGAGTTATCCCATGCAGCATAGAGTGCATAGTCGTCGATAGCGATTTCGTGCATTGAACTGTTGCGATATACACGAGGGTCATCGTTAGCTACACCCTGAGCGATAAGCATTGAGCTGTCCCACTCAGAAACAGAACCGTCAACTGTGATAGTAGCCTGCTTACCGACCTGACCATTAGGGTTAGTTGCGTAGTAGCCGTCGAGTGCAGGAGCTGTTGAGCCGTCGCCCTCGATAACACCAGCTTCTTTCTTAGTGTAAGTGAAAGTTTTTGTTGTTGTACCAACTGAGTTTACAGCAGTTACGCTGATAGTTGTTGTTGAACCATAAGCAACGCCTGCGCCAACAGTTACAGTAGCAGAGCCTGTGAAAGCCTGAGCAGCGCCACCGTCAACTGAGTATGTAGCTGAGTCAGCGTCTTTTACTGTGATAACAACGTCTAAAGTCTCGCCCTTGAAAGAAGCACCATTCTTCTTTGAAGCATCAACAGAAGGAGCCTTTGGACCAACGCTGAACTCTTCCCACTGATTTGTGCTCAAATCATAAAGATAGTTAGCACCAGGGATGTCGAGGTCCTTTGTCTGGGAACCGCCGTTGTTGAAAATAATGCAGTTGTTACCTGCTGGAACGTTGATAGAGAATACTCCGTCACCTTCGCTAGTCATAGCAGTACCAGGCCATGCAACAGGACCGTTACCGCCCTTTGGCCAGTAGTAAGCGTTTGGAGTTCCATAAGAAGCACCAACTCTTACGAAAACTGTGCCTCCGTCAAAAGCGCTTGCTGTGAGCATTACTGTACACAAGCTTGCTAAAATCACGAGTGATAATACCAAACTGAGTACTCTTTTTGAGAGTTTTTTCATGTTCATTTCTCCTAAATAAAATTTGTTTCGGGCAGCGTTTTGCCCCACCCATAAAACATCAATTATATTGTATTATATAAAGGAGAATTTTTCAATCATATTTTTAACAAAAATAAATAATGCCAAGTAAAGCACAAAAAATGTCAAAATAATTACGATTTCACAAAACGTCAGGTCAATTTGATAAAGCATCCTGTTCTTTTTATGAACAATAGTCTTGAAGTACCCTCTCCATTTCCTGCTTTGAATACGCCACTATTCCGTAAAGGAGCTGTTTTTGGTCACGCTTTGGAAGTGTGTTAACTGCCGTGTCAGTTCTCATCAAAAGCTCATCTCCCCTATAAACAACAATCCTGCCGTTTTCACTTTTTATGTCGTAAACCTCATCGCTCTCACTAACACTCTCGCTAGGCATAAATTCTCTTTCAAGACTAAGAACACTTTGTTCAGCCACAAAGGAAATAATAACACATATGATAGCAAAAGCACCGAAAATAAGTATAAGCTTTTTCATTTTAATGCACCTCGGTTTTAGTTTTCTTCCGTTTTTATGTAATATTCATATTTTTTAGCGTTTCAGCGTAATAAAAATCTATGTTATTTTTCAGTAAATTTATAAAAAAATATTTATTTTTATTGTGTTTAGTGATATACTTATTTTGGCTATATGTATTTTTATTAGGAGGTCGGAAATATGCGCAAAACCGACATCAGTAAATACACTGATAAAGATAAAACGGAAGTCAAGGGAAAATCCACGGGTTTTTCCACTATTGCTAACGGGTTATGGAAAACACTCAAAACCGTTCTTGCTGTTTTGGTTTGTGCCGGTATTATCGTATCCATATCGATGGGCATTTATGTTTTCAAACTCGCAAGTGAGCCTACGGGTATCGACCTTAATGCTCGAAGCCTGAACCTTTCTTCGTTCATTTATGTCAAGGACCCTGATACCGACGAGTTCGTTGAGTACCAAAAGCTCTACGGAACGGAAAATCGTATCTGGGTTGATCTTGGTGATATGCCACCTCATATGGGTGACGCTATCATCTCGATTGAGGACAAGCGTTTTTATGACCACAACGGTGTTGACTGGCGAAGAACGGGCGGTGCTGTGCTCAGTCTCCTCTCGGGTTCTGACAACTACGGTGGTTCAACTCTCACCCAGCAGCTCATCAAAAACATCACCGATGACAACGAAGTTTCTATCACAAGAAAGCTTCGAGAGATTTTCCGAGCTTTGAATATTGAGAAAGAATACTCAAAGGACGATATCTTGGAAGCTTACCTCAACGTTGTTAACTTCGGTAATAACGCACAGGGCGTTCAGGCAGCAAGCGAGCTGTACTTTGACAAAGACATCAGCGAGTGCTCTATTTGTGAGTGTGCTGCTATCGCAGGCATCACCCAGAACCCTGCAAGGTGGAATCCGCTTGTTTACCCTGAAAATAACAAAATCCGTCGTGAAATCGTGCTCGACCAGATGTACGAGCAGGAAAGAATCACAAAGGAAGAGTACGAAGAAGCTATGAAAGAGTCCGAGACTCTCGAGTTTGTCGACTACTCTTATGACTACGAGGACGAAGACGACACTAGCGACAACGTCCAGAACTGGTACATCGACCAGATGTACGGCGACCTTGTCCGTGACCTCGCTAAGTACTACGATATCAGCGAAAGCGCTGCTTCTGATAAACTCTACACAGAGGGACTCAAAATCTACTGCGCTATGGATGTTGAAGCTCAGAAAATGATTGAGTACGAAGGTATGCATTGTAACGATGACTACGGCACAGCACTCCAGATTGGTATGACCATGGTTGGCTTTGACGGTCGAGTTATCGCAACAACGGGTAGTTCCGAGAAAAAGGACGCAAACCTCCTGTTTGACCGTGCATCAGA
>JBGVLC010000012.1:0-64359 GCA_045124035.1 Ruminococcus sp.
CTGACGAGGAACACTACGAAGGTTTGCTAAATCTCATAAAAAACAGGAGTGTGTCGGTTATTACGGTTGACCCGTCAGCCGCAAGCTTCATCGAGGTGATAAGACGGCACGACCGTTTTGAGGTTATAAAAGCTACAAACAATGTTATTGATGGGATACGTCTGGTGAGCTCTGCACTCAAAGAGGGACGAATAAAAATATGTAACACCTGTACAAACAGTATGCGTGAGTTTTCGCTTTACCGCTGGAACGAAAATGGTATAAACGATTCGGTAGTAAAACAAAACGACCACGCTATGGATGACATCAGATATTTTGTTTCAACTATTATGCAAGGTGACTGTGATGATTTTGTCGCGGTCGCGTTAATCAGGAGGTAATATATTGAAATTATTTTCTGCAAAGAAAAACAGCGAAGAAGACGTAGCTTCGGCTACTTTGTCAAAATGCAGTTCGCATCCTTTTTCGCTCATTGATTCGTACAGTCCGTATATGCAAAAACAGCTCGAGCTTTACGAGTCGCTCAGGGAAGCTGTGCCGATTATTGACGCGGCTATCTCTAAACTGACCCGTCTTATCGGAACTTTTTCTGTTGAATGCAGAGATGCCAATTCCCAGAAAGCTCTCGAAGAATTTTTGGGTAGTGTCAGGGTGAACAGTTGCAACACAGGTTTTATGAGTTTTATATATACATATTTTGACCAGCTTCTGACTTTTGGTACGGCTGTATCGGAGATAGTTTTGTCAAAGGATAAAACGAGGATAGCGGCGTTGTATAATGCTTCTCTCAAAGATGTCGAACTGAAAGTCGACGAGGGCGGACTTAATATGTCAGTTTACGCAAAAAATGATGACGGTTCGCTTACTAAGGTTCGAGACAACGAGCTTGTGCTTGTGTCACTCTTGAATGAAGAAGCAGGCAGAGCAAGGGGAACTTCGATTTTGAAAGGTTTGCCGTTTGTCAGTTCGATTTTGCTCAAAATTTTCAACACTATCGGAGTGAACTTTGAGCGAGTCGGAAATGTGCGTTTTGCGGTGACATATAAGCCGAATGACTCAACGCACGTTTCATCAAAACAGCGTGTCAAAGAAATCGCTGACCAGTGGAGTCGTGCTATGCGGGATAAGTCGCAGGTGTGTGACTTTGTCAGCGTTGGCGATGTTTCGGTCAAGGTTATCGGTGCTGACAATCAGGTGTTGTCGTGTGATATCGAGATACGCCACCTGCTTGAACAGATAGTCTCAAAGCTGTGTATCCCACCGTTTTTGCTTGGACTTTCATGGAACTCAACCGAGCGTATGAGTTCTCAGCAGGCGGATATTCTCACAAGCGAGCTTGAGTATTACAGAACTGTCTTAAATCCTGTTATCAAAAAGGTGTGCAGGTATTATCTTAGACTCAACGGCTTGTGCGATGAGTTTTCGATAAACTGGAGCAACATCAATCTTCAGGACGAAGAAGGACTAGCTATGGCCAGACTTCATAACGCTCAGGCTATGCAGATTGAAAGTACACTTGCGGAGGTGAAAAATTGAAAACAGGAAGAGTTATAAAAAGTGTTGACAAAACCGTAAGTAGTGAAGAACTTTCGCTTATCAATCAGTACACAAGGCGAGAGCTTTGTGCAGATGAAGTTTATGCTTTCTCGGTTGTGCTTTGCGACAACGATATCGACAGGGACTTCGAGAGGTTTACGGTGGAGTCGCTGTTCGAACTCGAAAAGCTTTTTGTTGGCAAGACAGGTATTTTCGACCATAACCCCAGTGCGTTTAATCAGACAGCGAGAGTGTTTTCCTGCAAGGTTGAGCATATTGAGGGCAGAAAAACAAAGACGGGTGATGACTATTTCCGCCTTGTTGCAAGGGCGTATATCCCGAAAAGCGAGAAGACAAGCGAGCTTATTTTAAGCATTGATTCAGGCATACTCAAGGAGGTCAGCGTCGGATGTGCAGTCAAGAGCACCTTGTGCTCGATTTGCTCAAATGAACTTAACTCCCTGAGCTGTCATCATAAAAAAGGTCAGGAGTATGACGGTCATCTTTGTTATGGTGAACTCAAAGGTGTGCTTGATGCATACGAATTTAGCTTTGTTGCGATTCCTGCCCAGCAAAATGCAGGAGTGCTCAAGGCTTTCATGAATGAGAAAAAGGAGAATGAAAATATGGAACAGATTTTGAAATCGCTTAGTGAAGAGCGTGAAGTGAAACTCAGCAAGAGCGAAGCGAAAAAGCTTTCTTCATATATTAGCGAGCTTGAAACTGAGCGTGAGATTGCGCTCTCTTACAAAGAGAATCTCAAAGCAGATGTGCTCAAGCATATGTGCATTTCACAAAAGGGCGTAAGCGTAGATACGCTCAAGGGCATTGTTGAAAAGCTGAGTTTATCTGAACTTGATTCGCTTTCAAAAGCGTTTTCGAGTCAGAGCGAAGAAGCTGTGCCACAGCTTTCAAAAAGCACTAACAAAAATACAGGCGAAAAGAATACAAACAACCAGTTTACTATTTAACAGGAGGTAATTTATGAACGTGAATTTTAACGGCTACAACGAAAATGTAGTTACATTCGAAACAAAATCAAGCGATGTGGTTATGGGTACTGCTGTGAAGATGAGTGAATCTTCAACAGTAGCAAAGTGCGCAGACGATGAAGCTTTTGCAGGGGTCGCACTCAATGTGAGAAACGGATACGCGGCTGTTCAGCTTTCAGGCTACATCGAAATGCCGACAGACGATAATATCGAAGTGGGTTACCAGAAGCTTGTCTGTGCATCAGGCAACAAGGTAAAGGTATCAGAAAATGGTAGAGAGTATCTTGTTGTGTACAAAGACACAAACGTTGTCGGCTTTATTCTTTAATTTGAAAGGGGTATATCAATTATGGCATTATTTGAAACTATTAATATCGAAAAGGGTATGTATCAGACAAAGGGTAAGTCACTCACAGATGTGCTTGAGTCCCTTGACCCATCAGCAAACTATGTTGGCACTGAGCTTGAGAACTTGGACGCATTTTCCCGTCAGCTCAAGCGTTTTGACATCAAGGTGTCAGGTGCAGGCTCGGATACTGTTGAGAAGTTTTTCCAGAACTCAAATTCTTCAGCACTCTTTCCTGAGTATGTCAGCCGTGCAGTAAAGCAGGGTATTCAGGAAGCAGACATCCTCTCTGATATCGTTGCAACAGTCACAACGATTGATGGTATGGACTACAGAAGTATCACATCAGACTTAAATGAACAGGACAAGACTCTCGCTGTGGTTAACGAGGGTGCTGTCATTCCGTCTACTGTTGTCAAGACAAACGAAAACCTCGTCAAGCTCCACAAGCGAGGCAGAATGCTCGTGTCATCATACGAAGCTCTTAGATTCCAGCGACTTGACCTTTTCACAGTAACTTTAAAGCAGATTGGTGCATATATCGCCAGAAGTCAGCTCAAAGACGCTGTGAATGTTCTGCTCGACGGTGACAACAACGACAACGCTATCGCTGAGTTTGCAACTGAGAATAAGGGCGAGATTTCATATAACGACCTCATTTCACTTTGGGCAAAGATTTCTCCATATCAGCTCAACACAATCTTAGCTCCAACTTCAGCTATGAAGAAGATTTTAGCTCTTCCTGAGATGAAGGATGCTGCATCTGGTCTTAACTTCCAGGGTAGCGGAAAGATGGTCACACCTCTTGGCGCAAATTTACTTCACACAAGTGCTATTGACTCAGACTTTGTTGTTGGTCTTGACAAGAACTGTGCGCTTGAAATGGTCAAGGCAGGCGATGTTGTGACAGATTATGACAAGCTTATCGACCGTCAGCTTGAGCGTGCGACAATCAGCTGTATCGCAGGTTTCTCAAAGATTTTCAAGGACGCTTCTTTGAAGCTTACATACTAAAAGGAGGGCGACACCTTGAGTTTAAAAGATGTGCTTGACAGATTTGCTCTGGTGTCAGGCCTTGAGCAAGAAACAATTTCAAAGTGGCTTTTTGTTATCACCGACTGCATAAAATTTTTCGAAAGTAAGCTAGGGGGCAAAACCCTCGATGACATTGAGAAAAGGCGTGTTGTTCACGCATGTGCGGTTTATGCCTACTACAAGTATTCGCTGATGGTTTTTGCAAACTCAACAAGCAAGTTCAAAGCAGGCGATGTTGAGATTACTCAAAGCGAAAGTGCTCTCGATAGCGCCCACAAAATGTGGCAGGCTGAGAAAAGCGAAATATCGGATATCATAGACTTCGATGATTTTTCGTTTGTGAGGGTGAGAGCATGAGCGTGCACAGTAATATAAAGTCTCTTATTGAGCGATATGGCAGCAAGGTGACTATCGAAAGAGGTAATAAAAAGGTCACAACAAAGGCATTTATTCAGCCACTTAGGTATAAAAGTAATGTGTATAGGGATATATCTATAAATATGGGTGGATTTTCTGATGGAAGATATTACCTGTATATAGGAAAGGCGGAAAATGAATTTTACCGCGCAGATGATGCAATAATTACTTGTAACGATAAACAGTACACCGTTCACACAAGCGAGAGGTTTGAGCTGTTTGATCGGGTGCTGTATATCTGGGCTGTACTGAAGCCGAAAAAGGGCAGGAGGCAGGATGCTTATGAAACAAATTGAGAACTACATCGACTCTCTTGTGAAGAAAATCAAAGAAGACAGCGTGTTTGATGAATGTGTTTTTGTCAAAGGTTTTTCGGCGCTTGAATTTCCAAACCCGAACATAAGCTATATGATTGCTGTGTCAACGCTCGATTCAACTGTTTCGGTTGAGTTTTGTTCTGACAATGTGGGTGAAGATTTGAGTGGAAGTATATTTAACTCGACGGTCAAATTCAGGGTGTACTCAAAGAAAAACGAGGGTGGCGACGGGCTTCTGGCCCTTTGCACCTCGCTGTGCGATGTTATACGAAAAAACGACAACGAAAATGTGCTCACAGGAATCACCATCTCGTCTATAGCTTTTGACAATGATGCGATGACGGTTTATCGCGATGTTGTGGCTTCGCTTTCATTCTGTCTTTATGAGGAGGTAAAAAGATGAACACGCTTCGAATCCTCAAAGGAAAGGATATCACAATCACGGTTGATGATACCGTTTTGTGTTTTGTCACAGACTTTGTGGCAAAAGAGACCAGTGATGTTTATAACATCGAAGAAATTTTGTCTGACGAATATGTTGACAGCATTAATGAGAAAGAAAGTTATGTTCTCACAATCACTGCGTTGACTCATCTCAACGAAAAGCTGTTTGAACACGAACCATTTGTGCTCAGAGTTAGCGATGGCGAGAATATCTATGAATACTCAGGATGTGTTGTCAAAGAAAAGGTGCGTGATGCATCAGCATCCAAACCAATAGTTGATAAATACACCGTGAGCGCGACAAAAATGAGAGAGTTGGAGGGATAAAATGAGCAAAGAAATTAAATTTCAAAATAACAAGTTGATAAAAGAGGCTGATAACTTTATCCCGAAAACTGATATAGATTTAGCATTGTATTTCGAGAGGAATGCCAGAAGGTACAATCGCCTGTTTATGGAAGAAAAGGAGGCGGGTGGAAAATGAAGCTGATACCGATGAGATACGCAGGATATACCTGGCATCATAACCCAAAAAGCCTGAAAGTATCTAACTCAAAAAAGGTGGTCGATTTGTCCCTGCCTTATAGCTTCGATGTGTTGCAAAGCTTCGGAGAGTCCCTTGTCACTATAACGGGTGTGGGTGAACTTTACGGAAAAGACTGTATAAGCCAGTTTGAAAGGTTAAGTGAGGTTTATAAAAAAGGCGAAGAAGGGATTTTATGCCTGCCTGATATTGCACCTATGTATGCGTGTTTTGACAGCCTTGTTATGGAACTCAGTCCCACACCGAATGTGGTGCGCTATTCTTTCTCGTTTAAGCAGATTGCGAAAAAGAAAGAGAAGTTTGTTCCTGCTACTTACATATATTCAAAGCAGGGTGAGAGTTTGTTTTTGTATTCATACATATACAATGTTGATATAAAGACACTTGTGGAGATTAATCCTCACATTATGTTCATCAACTCTTTGTCACAGGGAGAGAGGGTGAATTTGTGCTAGAATTCATTTTTACTGATATAAACGACAAGAAATTTTCGGTTTTCAATGTCCTGTCCATGAGTATTGATATGGAAAATGATGTGCCTTGTGATGAAATGACAGCAGTTTTCGAGTGTTTTCCCTGTGATGAACTCAAAGAGGTTGTTGTCAAAGACGAAAAGTTCACTGTTTTCACAGGAGTTGTTGACGAACAAAGTTGCGTGATAAATGAAAACGGAAAGCTGCTGAGAATTTCGTGCAGAAGTATGGCGGCGAAACTACTCGACAACGAGAGCTTGCCAGTAAGTTATCACTATCCGTGTGAAAACACAATTGAGGTTCGCCATCTGAGACCTTTTTCGATTCCTTGCGTGGGAGAAAACAGAATATATCACGGAACTCAGACTGTTTTAAAAGGAGAGTCAAACTGGAAAGCAGTTGAAGATTTCTCAAAAAAGGTTTACGGGAAGGCTCCGCGAGTGAATGAGATGGGACAGCTTGTTTTCTGTGATGGGATTAACTCAAGTACGATAAAATTCTCAAACACTGCAAATGGTATACCATATCTGAGTCTCAGCGAGACTATAAGGAGATGTGATGAGCTGTCCAAGGTGAAAATTAAGGTTGATAGTTTATCTTCTTTTGATAATGTTGTGGAGAATACCGACGCTATCAGAAGAGGTATCCGGCGTGAGCGTTACATAAATACTGTTATGACGGACACACCAGCGTGTCTTGCTGACAGAATGATTGAAAATTCAAAGGCTAAGGCGTATCAGCTGAAGCTTGTCTGTGCAGGATGCCATCTCGATATTTTCGGCAAAAATGCACAGGTGGATGATGTTCCTCTCAAATTCCAAGATGAACTTTTTGTGGATTCTTTGCACTATAGATTAAGTTCTCAGGGCGAGACGACAACTGTCATTTTAAAGAGAAAGGATGTTAAAAATGTGGCTGTTTGATTACATAACAAAAAACGCAAGTCACGCAAGTTCAGCGAATTTCGCAGATATAACAGGAAGCGAGAATGGTATGGTTTTCATAAATTCAACTCACGAACAGCGTGATGTTCCTGTTGTTGCTCCTTATGGTATTGCTTACAACCCACCAAAAAATTCTCAGTCGGTTATTGTTGAAAGCTCCAACACCCCCGTGTGTGTTGGAGTTGTCTCAAAGTCAAGCGAGCTTGAGGAGGGTGAAATTATGCTTTACTCAAAAGGTGGAGCAACACTCAAGCTGAAAAACGATGGTACAGTGGAAATAAACGGGAGGGTGTTCGGATAATGGATGTGAAAATTAAGAACGGTGATCTTGCTCTCAAAAACTGCTCAACTCCCGTTTATATAAACTCACTTGAGGAACTTGCCCAGAGGGTGAAGATTGCCTGCTGTGGGAAAAAAGGATGTTTCCTTTATGACAGGAGCATCGGAAGTCTTGCTTACACTCTCGACGAAAACGACGAGCGATTTGCTTTGAAACTTGAGATGATTTTCAAAGAAGCGAGTATCGATATTCCATACACAGATATCAAAGTGGTTAGTGTTGATACAGAAAATCATACAGCAACTTTGAAAGTGTACTATGGGACAAGCTGTGTTATGACGGAGGTGAAGTACAATGGATAGTTATGAAGAGATTTTAGACAGAATGAAAAATGAATACAGATTACACTCGGGTTTTATGCCTACCGAACAGTCAGACATAATGCTAAGACTCAAGGTGCTTGCTGGTGAGATTTACAATACCACGGTGGCAACCGACTTTGTGAAAAGACAGATGTTTGTGAGCACAGCTAGTGGTGAATATCTTGATATGCATGCTCAGGAGCGTGGTATCACAAGAAAAGAAGCGGTCAAAGCAACAGGCGAGCTGAAATTCTTTTTATCTGCTCAAAACAGCTCGGATGTTGTTATTGAACGAGGTACAATTGTTTCCACTCAGGGTGAAGATGCCAGACGCTTTGAGACTACCGAAACGGTTGTGATAAAAGCAGGAAGTATGGCGGTTTTGGCACCTGCTGTGGCGTGCGAAGAAGGAGCAGACTCGAATATTCTCCCAAAAACCGCAACAGTTATCGTCACTCCTGTTATGTATGTCACTTCCTCGACAAACGAAAAGGCATTCAGGGGAGGACTCAACAGCGAGACAGACGAGGAGCTAAGAAAAAGAGTGCTCAGCAGTTACAAAGATATCTCAAACGGCACAAATGAGATTTACTACAAGCGACTTGCTCAGTCGGTACCGGGTGTCTACTCAGCATCGGTTTCTAAAAGCAAAAGGGGAGCCGGTTGCATCGATGTTCATATATGTGGCAGAGAGAAAGCACCGCTGTCGAGTGAAATTATGGGTCAGGTACAAAGCCTCCTTGATGAAAACCGCGAGATAAATGTTGACGTTCTGGTGGTGTATGCTGCACCAAATAAGGTGTCGCTGGTTTTGGATCTTGAGGTCGAGGACGGTTTTAATTTTGAAACGGTGAGCACGGTCGTTGAGAAAAAACTCAGAGATTATATTGATGCTCTCGGCGTTTCAGAGAGCGCGCTGTTATGTGATATGAGAGATCTGGTTTATCATACAACGGGCGTGAAGAACTTTGAGTTTGACAGACAGCTGTGCTTTGATGTTGTTCCGAAAAAGAGTGAATACTGTGTTGCTGATGTTATAGAAATAAGGCAGGTGAGCTGATGAGTAAAAGTTACGATAGGATGAAAAGCGTACTCACAAAGCTTAATTTGTATGATTTTGAAAATACAACAGTGAGCTTCGAACTCAAAGCATACGCAAGTGTACTTGATGAAGTGAATGACCAGCTTTTTTCTATGCTCGACGAATGTTTTATTGATAGCGCGAACAGCTATGGTCTGAGTATGCGCGAGCAGATTATCGGCTCAATAAGAACAGATTTGAGTCTGAAAGAACGTCGCAATATGCTCAAACTCAGAGAAAACATCGATATGAGCAGTTTTACGCCTGATAAAATCAAAGAGGCTCTTTCGTCATTCAATCTTGATTGCACCTTGTATGAGTATCCGTCGTTGTACAAAGTGGTCATCGTGGCAAATGGTGAGTACAAAGCTGAACAACAGGCGTGGATTCAGACGCAGGTTGAAAAGATAATGCCTGCTCATCTTGAGGTGTACATAGTTTTTGACGGAATGACTTTTGAGCAGATTGACACAAAAGACAATACATACAGTTTTATCGATTCGCTCGATTACACCTGGGCGGATATCGAAAAGCTTAAGTGAGGAGGTTAATATGGCAGCGACTCAGTTTACAGAAAACTTCGGCTTGTGCGCATGGAAGGAAACGGACAAGCCAAAACGAATCGACTTTGTAAACGATAATACAATCATAGATACAAAAATGGCTGAACATTTTTCGGACAAAACGATGCATCTGACGTCGGATGAAAAGGAAGCTATACTCAATCCGTACTCAATGTTTACATATGCGGGGGATGGAACAGCCAGAAGAGAAATTCCACTTAATATGAGCTACAGTATTGCGATAGTTTATCAGAAGTACTATCCTGCAACTACGATTGACGAAAGCAACAACGCGGTTTCTCGCTTCGGTGTGACAGGCAGGATTTTTGGCACAAGCGGTGGTTTGACTCTCACAAGCAATTCGCTCATTGTTATGCAGGACGAAACCGCAACCGACGGAGTTATAAACAACTTCAATGAGAATGAAGGGCAGTATGTTGTCTTGCTGTTTCGATAAATTGAAATAAAAAGGATACAAAAAAGCACCTGCAAGTTTGCAGGTGCTTTGCACTTAGTGTCTTGAAACGTATTTTTTCTTTGGCAGATCGATTTCAGCTGTGTCTGCGTTGAGACGCTTGCGCTGTGCATAACCGAGTGAATCAGGGGATGCGTAGCGATTTTTCTGGTAGCGACGGTTGTAGTCGCTCCGGGTTGGAAATTCGCTCATATCGCCATAATCGTTTCTAGCTCTGTCACAGCTTCGCTGAGACTGTTCTCTGCGCTTCAAGCTCTTGAGTTTCTTTTTGTATGTAGCTGTGGCAATAATGAAATACATAATGCCAATCAGTGATAAACCGATAAGAACAAGACCTGTGTAAACAATCCACTCGCCGTCGTCCTCGGTTTCTTTGTTCTCTTTGATAGCAGAGAAGTCAGCGGCATCGCTGTTTCCCTTTGAAACTTCGAGTTTGATATCATTCCACTCGCTCTCTTTGAGTGTGGAAGAATCGAAGTCTGATGTATCATAAAGGTCTGTATAGTCAGAAACGCTACCAGCTGTGTCCTCGATATTGTTGACCATTTGATCTTCGTCGTAGTAGTAGTAACCATCGTCGTTCATATATGAATCAACATAACCACCACCTGATGAAGAAGTAGGCTGTTCAACAACCGGTGTGTCAGGAACAGGGGCTGGGTCAACAACTTCACCGCCTGTACCAGGATTTTCTGGAACGACAGGCTCAGGATCCGGAGTAGGGTTTGGGTCAACCACCGGAGGATCAGGAACGACAGGATCAGGATCCGGAGTAGGGTTTGGGTCAACCGCCGGAGGGGTTACAACATCAGCAGGAGGAGTAACCTCACCTGTAGCGTAGGCTGTGAAAGTGAACATACAGCCTAAAATGAGCAATACCATTGATATAGCAAGAACCTTTATTCTTTTGTTCATATTATCACTCCCTGTTTAAAATGTGCAGTTTGTGTGAATTTATGAGAAAAAATTTGGATTATGCCTCGAACATCTCAGGGCTTAACTTTGAAGCTGCCTTGCTAACTTCGATAGAAAGAGAAGCAGCGATTGAATCGATGTAATCTGTGAAATCTTCGCCCTTCATATTCTGTAATACAGACTTTCTGTTAGCTTCATCGTCGATGTAGTTCTTAGTCTGTTTTGAGATAGGCTCTTTGTAGAAGAAGTACATAAGCTGTGAGTTCTCTTCGCCGATCTTCTTGTATGAAGCTTCACCCTCTTTGAGGTCGTTGATAGCGTTGACGAGGTCTTCGCCGATTGAGCTGTCGTCCATAACTTCTACATTCTTAACGCTTGGGTCGTTCTCGAGCTCGTCGTCTTTCATGAACTTCTTTACGATGCTGTCGATATCTTTGCCAGCGTTTGCATCAGCAACATAACCTTCGAAGTTGCTTTCAATCTTCTTGATTTCTTTGTCGCTTAAAGCTACTGAAACAGATTCAGGCTCGCCGTCTTCGTTAGTTTCCTCTTTTGTTTCATAGAGGCTCTGGTTGAAGTAAGTATAGCTTGTGTAGTTGTCTTCGAAGTAGCTTGTGAGCTCTTCAGTTGAAACACCCTTCTCGCCGCCTTGTGCGTAGAGTGTGTCGAAGACAACTTCCTGCTTAGCAGATGTTACATAGAAGTACTCGAATGACTCGTAAGAAACGCCGAGTGGCTCGAAAATGTCCTTGTATGGTGAGATGTACTGCTCGCCGTACATTGAGTAGTATGGACCGTAATCCCAGTACTCTTTTGCTGTAGCTTCGTAGCCCTGCATTGTAGCTTCGTCGATAGTAGCGCCAAGACGCTCGAACTCGTGCTCAATAGCGAGGATGTTTCGAAGAGACTTGTCAGCCTGATCCATAATCCACTGGTCAGCTGTAGCAGTAACGCCCTCTTCGTCAGTAATCTCAACATTGAGGAATGACTTTTCGCCGTCATATGTCTGAGCTTCTGAGTCGTAGCCTTCAGTCTGCTGAGCGAGTGACTCAGCCTGGCTGTATGCTGAATACATAGCGTAGATGTAAACGCCGATTGGAAGCTCTGTGTCTTCAGTTTTGTATGACCACTGAGGAGTCAGTGAGCAAGCTGCGGTTGAAAGCGCGATGATGAAAACAAGAATCATCGCTGTAAGTTTTTTGAAATTTTTCATAGTTTTTTCCGTCCTTTTTAAATATTAAACGTACCTAGGTATTATACATAAAAAAGTCAATTTTGTCTATATATTGTGTAGAAAAAATGTAAATCTTCACAAAATGGACACAATTATTGGGAATAAAAAAGCATTTATTGCGAGAATATTTCTTTCAAAGCACTAAGAGGCTCGACTCGACCCTGATATCGTACGCTGATGTATGGCTTGTTGGTAGCTGAAAGGAGAGCCTGACCCTTGAGTTTTCTTATCAGAACACCGACTTCATCGCGTTTGATTGAGTCAATATATAGTAGCAGGTTGTTCTCGTTTTGCTTGATTTCGTAAATGCCCATAGCACTTGCTCGGTTTCGAATCAGCGCAATATCGATAAGTCCCATAACTGACTTTGGAATGTCACCGTAGCGGTCGAGTAGCTCGTCGATAACATCGAGTGAGTCTTCCTTCGACTTAATATCTGCGATTCTTCTGTATGCATCAAGTCGCTGTGACAGGTTTTCGATGTAATCCTCAGGAATATGAGCCTGTACCGCGATGTCAATGAGACAATCGGCAGTGTCTGTGTCAGGTTCTTTTTCACCTTTTTCTTCCTTGACGGCATCGTTAAGAAGCTTCAAATACATATCGTATCCGACATCTTCCATGTGTCCGTGCTGGCGTGAACCGAGCAGATTGCCAGCACCTCGAAGTTCAAGGTCACGCATAGCAATTTTGAAGCCAGAGCCGAATTCAGTGAATTCTCTGATTGCATTCAGTCGCTTTGTCGAGATTTCAGAAAGTACTTTGCCACCGTTGAAGGTGAAGTATGCGTACGCTCTACGTGAAGAACGTCCGACTCTTCCTCGAATCTGGTGAAGCTGAGATAGACCGAAACGGTCAGCGTTTTCTATAATCAGGGTGTTGGCATTCGGTATATCAACACCTGTTTCGATAATGGTTGTGCATACTAAGACATTCACTTCCTGTTCAAGCATCTTTCGCCATACTTCAGAAAGCTCCTGTTCGTTCATTTTTCCGTGACCAACAGCAACATTCGCCTCAGGGATAGCTTCGGAAATTTTGTTAGCTTTTGCGGTTATGGTTTCTGTGTTATTGTGAAGATAGAATACCTGACCGCCACGTCTGAGTTCTCGTCTGATAGCTTCATATATTACAGCGTTGTCGTGTTCGAGAACATAGGTCTGGACAGGCTTTCGGTCAAGTGGAGCTTCCTCGATAACTGACATATCTCGGATACCACTCATCGCCATATTGAGTGTACGTGGAATCGGAGTAGCTGACAAGGTAAGCACATCGACATTTTTGCAAACCTCTTTGAATCGCTCTTTGTGAGCAACGCCGAATCTCTGTTCTTCGTCGATAATAACGAGTCCCAAATCCCTGAATTCAACGTCTTTTTGAACCAGACGATGGGTACCGATAACCATATCAATTTCACCGCGCTTGAGCTTTTTGAGGATAACTTCCTGTTCCTTTTTACTTCTGAATCGAGAGAGAAGTTCAACTCTGACAGGATAGGTATCAAAACGCTTGAGTACTGTCTGGTAGTGTTGCCACGCAAGAATAGTGGTAGGGCACAGCAGAGCACATTGTTTTGAGTCGCATACGCACTTGAATGCTGCCCTGAGTGCTACTTCCGTTTTGCCAAAACCAACGTCACCGCACAGCAGTCGGTCCATTGGAGCTCTGCGCTCCATATCCGACTTGATTTCCTTGCAACAGCGGAGCTGGTCAGGAGTTTCGTCGAACTCAAACGATGTCTCAAAGTCTCGTTGCCATTCGTTGTCGCGAGAGAAAGCGAAGCCCTGAGCGTTCATACGCTCTGAGTAGAGAACTATCAGCTCTTTTGCCATATCTTTTACGGCTGATTTGACTCGGGTTTTAGCTTTCTGCCATTCACTACCGCCGAGTTTGTTGAGCTTGACATGGCTTTCTTCCCTTGGTCCGATGTACTTCGCAACCAAGTCAAGTTGGGTGACAGGAACGTAAAGCATATCGCCCTTGGCATATTCAATTTTGATATAGTCTTTGACAACTTCCTGAACATTGATTTTATGAATACCTTTGAACAAACCAATGCCGTGAGTTGAGTGAACAACATAGTCGCCGACTGATAAATCGGAGAGACTGTATATTTCCTGCGCGTTTTTCTTGAACTTGCGACGCTTCTGAGGTTTTAAGTACACCTGAGCGCGTGAGTACAGGATGAAGTTCTCGCTGACATATTCAATGCCTGAAGAAAGCAGTCCCTCGATGATATATATTCTGCCTTTTTCGGCTTTTTCAAGGTTTTCAGCAACGGTTGCCGGATAGCCTTTTTCTCTCAGCGTATCGCACAAGGCATCACACGCCTTTTTTGTACCTGCGAGTACTACTACAGAAAGATTTTTGTAGCCTATTTCGTCTAAATCCTCCATAAGTGATGTAGCAGTGCCGTTGAACAAGGCGTTCTGCTTTGCACTTAAGTTCACGAGTTCTTTGAGATTTGTGTCATATCCGCCGTGAGCGAATGTGTCCATATAAAGAGTAGGATGCTCGAGGGCTTTGTTCATACTTTGAGAGTAGTTGAGGGCGTAGGTCTCAAATCCTCTGCAAAGCACACCTTCTTCAAAAAGTGAACTGAGTTCATTTTTGCGATATGCATCGACCTGCTTCATTCGCTCTTTGACAGCTTTAGGCTCGCTGATGAATACGATTGCATCATCATCGAGATAATCAAAAAGTGTAGCAGGATTTTCGTAAATAGTAGTGATATATTTATCAATATTCGAAAGGCTGATATTATCCTTGAGCATATCCGCTTCTTTTAGCAGGATTTCCTTAGCCTTTGAGTTCTTTTCTGTTTTAAGGTATGATGCTTTCTTGCGGATTTTTTCGACAAGTTCATCTTTATTTCCGATTAAAACTTCGGTTGACGGAGTGAGGAGAATCTCTTCGCAGTAGTCGGTGCGACGCTGGGAGATTGTATCAAAATAGTTGATGGTGTCGATTTCGTCTCCCCAGAATTCGATTCTCACAGGAGCAGGAGAGTCAGTCATAAACAGGTCAACGATGCCTCCACGCACAGCGAACTGTCCTGTGCCTTCAACCTGCTCGGTTCGTTCGTAGCCGAGCAGTAACAACGACTCAACAAGGTCTTTGATAGCAACGCTGTCGCCTGATTTGAGACGCACAGTTGCCTTTTTGAGTACTTCTTTCGGGATAGTAAACTGAGCTGCTGCATCTAGACATGCGATAACAACATCACATTCGTTTTTTATGAGTTTTGTCAGGATGTTGATGCGTTGGTGCTCGTATTCGTGGGACTCACCCGTCACATTCATAAAGGTGAAGTCACGCACAGGATAGACAAGTGCTTTCAGTCCCATCATACAAAGGTCGTTACACAGTGTCTGGGCTTCACCCTCGTTACTTGCAACACAAAAGGCTCTGACATTTTTCAAATGGCAGAGCGCAGAAATTATATTCGCTTTGTGAACTCCCGATACGCCCGTCACAGCACAGGGGAGGACTTTTGAAAGGGAGGAGCTTATCGCCTGAAACTCCCTTTGGTTTTGCAGTACATTATCTAAAAACTTCATAATACTTACCTCAGTTAATCATATGTCAAAGTGTAAATATATTATGAGTTATAAAGGTTCATAGCTTTGTCGATATTTCCCGATACCATATGAGAAACCGCATCGAGAATATTCTCAAGTAGCGGTTCCATCAGCTTTTTATCAGCATCGGTAAATCGTGAGAGCACCCACTTTTTGAGGTCATAGTCAGGATGAGGCTTTTTGCCGATACCAACTTTGATTCTAGGAAAGTCCTGAGAGCCACTAAGATAGATGATATTCTGCATACCTCTCTGACCTCCGTCGGAACCCTTTCGTCTGATTCGCATTTTGCCGACATCGAGCGAGATATCGTCGAAAATAACGATGACATTCTGTGGCTTGATTTTGTAGAAATTCATCGCTTCCACAACCGCCTGACCCGAAAGGTTCATAAAAGTGGAAGGCTTCATCAGAAGACAACGATGACCGTTTATCATACAGTCGCCGATAGTTGATTTGAATTTTATTTTATTGATTTTGCAGTCAAGCTTGTCACTCAAATAATCCAGAGCGATGAAACCACAGTTGTGACGGGTGTTTTCATATTCGCGCCCCGGGTTGCCGAGTCCCACAACGAGGTACTCGATAGCACTTGAGCTAGAGCTTTTTTGGAATTTTGAGAACATAAGAATCTCCTATAATACATACAAAGACATTTTGGGTAGAGTTTTACAGAACAAAAAGAGGGTGCGATTGGCACCCTCGATTTTTTGATTAAAGGAACATTGGTGAAACAGGCTTGTCTTCGTAAATTCTCTCGATTGCTTCTGCAAAGAGTGGAGCAACTGAAAGGATAGTGAACTTGTCGAGCATCTTATCTTCTGTAACAGGAACTGTGTCAAGTAAGATACACTCTTTGATAGCGCTGTTCTGGATTCTCTCGATAGCAGGACCAGATAAAACTGCGTGTGAAGCACAAGCGTAAACCTCAGTAGCGCCGCCCTTTTCAACGATTGCGTTAGCAGCGTTGCAAAGAGTACCAGCTGTGTCGATCATATCATCTACGAGGATAACCTTCTTGCCTTCAACTTCACCGATAATGTTCATAACTTCTGAAACATTAGCACGCTGTCTGCGCTTGTCAACGATAGCGATAGGGCAACCGATTTTTGCAGCGAAGTTACGAGCTCTTGTTACAGAACCGAGGTCAGGAGAAACAACAACGAATTCGTCTGTTCTGCCTGCGATTTTATTTCTCATATGTTCAGCGAGCATTGGAGCACCAACGAGGTGGTCAACAGGGATATTGAAGAAGCCCTGAATCTGAGCAGCGTGAAGGTCCATTGTGAGGAGTCTGTCAGCGCCTGCAGCAGTGATAAGGTCAGCTACGAGCTTAGCTGAGATTGGATCTCTTGCCTTTGACTTTCTGTCCTGTCTTGCATAGCCGAAGTATGGCATAACAGCAGTGATAGAAGAAGCGGAAGCTCTCTTCATAGCGTCAATCATGATGAGAAGCTCCATGAGGTTGTCGTTAACAGGTGAGCAAGTTGACTGAACGATGAAGCAGTCGCTACCACGAACAGACTCGTGAAGAGAAACAGCGATTTCACCGTCAGAGAAAGTTGTACAATCGCTCTTGCCAAGTGGAAGACCGAGGCAACCTGCAATACCCTGAGCAACTTCGATGTTTGAGTTCAGCGTAAAAATCTTGATGTCCTTACCATGTGAGTTCATTTGATTATTCCCCTTTATATTTGATATGTATGTGAATAAATTATTTATAACCTTTTTTGATGGCGATCTGGTTGAGCTCTTCAAGCTGCTCAGGGTCGTTGGCACCGAGCACTGTGTCTGGTGAAGAAGCTGTGAATGCACCAGCAACCTTGCCCTGTTGCAAGAGTAATTTCAATGCATCAGGAAGGTAGTATTCCTTGGCTGAGTTTTCAGCGGTGATGTTATCGAGTACTGAAAGCAGGTCTTTTGTATCAAACCAGTAACCACCCGAGTTAACTTCCTTGATTGCCAAAGTTTCCTCGTCAGCATCTTTCTGTTCAACAATAGACTTGAGTGAGCCGTCAGCGTTTCTGACAACTCTGCCGTAACCTGTTGAATCCTCGAGTACTGCTGAAATAACAGTAGCGGAAGCGTTCTGGGCCTCGTGCTGTGAAAACGCGTCTGCGATAGTATCCTTATCCATAAATGGTGCATCGCCACAAAGGATAACAACATCGCCTTCGTTTTCTTTCAGGAAGTCTTTTGCCATCATAACAGCGTGACCAGTACCGAGTCGCTCTGCCTGATAAACTGTTTCAACTTTGTATGGAAGAGTTTCAACATATTCTTCGATACATTCTTTCTTGAAACCTTTGACAACACAGATGTTAGTCACACCTGCACCTCTTACTGAGTCGATGACCCATTGGAGCATAGGACGACCGAGCACCTCGCTCATTGGCTTAGGTTTATTACTTTTCATACGTTTGCCCTCGCCACCGGCGAGAATAACAGCACACTTAGCCAAAATTTCCACCTCGCATAATAACAGATACTAATATTATCGCATATAATTAAAAAATTTCAAGGTTAAATTGCAAAAAGATATCAAATTAATCAATTTTCACAATATCACCAAAAAAAAATTGCAAGTTTTATAAGATTTTTTTGAAATATCTATAGAAATTTGGTAACAGATTTGTTATAATGTGTGCAGGCATGTTTAGGTCATAAGAAAAAGTGTATGAAATTCACTTGTATGACGGCCTATTAACAATATTTTTAGGAGGTTGATTCCAATGAGTCACAAGTTTGTTTACCTCTTCAAAGAGGGCGACGCTTCAATGAGAGAGCTTCTCGGCGGTAAAGGTGCTAACCTTGCTGAGATGACAAAACTCGGTCTTCCTGTACCACAGGGCTTCACAGTATCTACTGAGGCTTGTACACAGTACTACGAGGACGGCAGAAAAATTAACGACGACATCAAGGCTGAGATCATGGAAAACATCACAAAGATGGAAGAGATCACAGGCAAGAAGTTCGGTGATAAGGAAAACCCACTTCTCGTATCAGTTCGTTCAGGTGCTAGAGCATCTATGCCTGGTATGATGGATACTATCCTTAACCTCGGTCTTAACGAAGAGGTTGTTGAGACAATGGCAGAGATGTCAGGTAACGCACGTTGGGCATATGACTGCTACCGTCGTTTCATCCAGATGTATTCTGACGTTGTTATGGAAGTTGGTAAGAAGTACTTCGAGCAGCTCATCGACGAGATGAAAGAAGCTAAGGGCGTTACACAGGACGTTGACCTTACAGCTGACGACTTAAAGACACTTGCTGAGCAGTTCAAGGCTGAGTACAAGTCAAAGATCGGTAAGGACTTCCCAACAGATCCAAAAGAGCAGCTCATGGGCGCAGTTGAGGCTGTATTCCGTTCATGGGATAACCCAAGAGCTAACGTTTACCGTCGTGACAACGATATTCCATATTCATGGGGTACAGCTGTAAACGTACAGATGATGGCTTTCGGTAACATGGGTGAAGATTGCGGTACTGGTGTTGCATTTACACGTGACCCAGCTACAGGTGAGAAGAAGCTCATGGGTGAGTTCCTTACAAACGCACAGGGCGAAGACGTTGTTGCTGGTGTAAGAACACCAATGCCAATCGCTGAGATGGCTAACAAATTCCCAGAGGCTTTCGAGCAGTTCACAGCAGTTTGCGCTAAGCTCGAGGACCACTACAGAGATATGCAGGACATGGAGTTCACTGTTGAGCACGGTAAGCTCTATATGCTCCAGACAAGAAACGGTAAGAGAACAGCTAAGGCAGCTCTCAAGATCGCTTGTGACCTCGTTGATGAGGGTATGATCGATGAGAAGAAGGCAGTAGCTATGATCGATCCAAGAAACCTCGATACACTTCTCCACCCACAGTTTGACGCTAAGGCTCTCAAAGAGTCAGCTCCAATCGGTAAGGCTCTTCCAGCTTCTCCTGGTGCTGCTTGCGGTAAGGTTGTATTCACAGCTGAAGACGCAAAAGAGTGGGGCGCTAAGGGCGAGAAGGTAGTTCTCGTAAGACTTGAGACTTCACCTGAGGATATCGAAGGTATGAAGGCTGCTCAGGGTATCCTCACAGTTAGAGGCGGTATGACATCACACGCTGCCGTTGTAGCTCGTGGTATGGGTACATGCTGTGTATCTGGTTGCTCAGAAATCAAGATGGACGAGGACAACAAAGTATTCGTACTCGCTGGCAAAGAGTTCCACGAGGGCGAATACATTTCACTTGACGGTTCAACAGGTAACATCTACGATGGTATCATCCCTACAGTAGACGCTGAGATCGCTGGCGAGTTCGGCAGAATCATGGATTGGGCTGACAAGTTCAGAACACTTAAGGTTAGAACAAACGCTGATACACCAGCTGACGCTAAGAAGGCTAGAGAGCTTGGCGCTGAGGGTATCGGTCTTTGCCGTACAGAGCACATGTTCTTTGAGGCTGACAGAATCGCAGCATTCAGAGAGATGATCTGTGCTGATACAGTTGAGGGTAGAGAAGCTGCTCTTGACAAGATTATGCCATTCCAGCAGGGCGACTTCGAGGCTCTTTATGAGGCTCTCGAGGGCAACCCAGTTTGCATCCGTTTCCTTGACCCACCTCTCCACGAGTTCGTTCCAACTGAGGAAGCTGACATCGCAGCTCTCGCTGAGGCTCAGGGCAAGACAGTTGCTGACATCAAGGCTCTCATTTCTTCACTCCACGAGTTCAACCCAATGATGGGTCACCGTGGTTGCCGTCTTGCAGTAACATACCCAGAAATCGCTAAGATGCAGACAAAGGCAGTTATCCGTGCTGCTATCAACGTTTCTAAGGCTCACCCAGACTGGACAGTTGTTCCAGAGATCATGATCCCACTCACAGGTGAGGTTAAAGAGCTTAAGTACGTTAAGGATGTAGTAGTTGAGACAGCTGACGCTGAGATCGCTGCTGCAGGCGTTGAGCTCAAGTACGAAGTTGGTACAATGATGGAGATCCCAAGAGCTTGTCTCACAGCATCTGACATCGCTAAGGAAGCTGAGTTCTTCTGCTTCGGTACTAACGATCTTACACAGATGACATTCGGCTTCAGCCGTGATGACGCTGGTAAGTTCTTAGAAGCTTACTATGACAGAAAGATCTACGAGAACGATCCATTTGCTAAGCTCGACCAGACTGGTGTTGGTCAGCTCATGGAGATGGCTGTTGCTAACGGTAAGGCTACTCGTCCAGAGATCCACTGCGGTATCTGTGGTGAGCACGGCGGCGACCCAACATCTGTAGAGTTCTGCCACAAGATTGGCCTTGACTATGTATCTTGCTCACCATTCAGAGTTCCAATCGCTAGACTTGCTGCTGCTCAGGCTGCAATCGCTAACAACTAATTCTGAATTTGCGTGATATTGGTCACATAATTTAAATTATGAATTTCCCCACTCGAGAAATCGGGTGGGGATTTTTGTTGTATTTCTATAAAAAGCGTGCTATATTGATGAATATAGAAAGGGTGAGGTTATGTATAATATAAATCTTGGTAAAAGCGGACTATCGGTGCCGACTATAGCGGTTGGTTGTATGCGTATTGCTGATATGAACGAAAAACAAGTGTCACAGTTTGTTGACACAGCGCTGAGTATGGGCGCGAACTTCTTTGACCACGCGGATATTTATGGTGGTGGGAAAAGCGAAGAGGTTTTCTCGAAAGCGATAACAAAATCTATGCGAGAAGATATTATCATCCAGACTAAGTGCTCAATCCGTGACGGTCGATACGACTTCTCTTATGACCATATTGTGAATTCTATTGACGGAAGTCTAAAGAGACTTGGTACAGAATATATCGATGTTCTGCTTTTGCATCGTCCTGATACACTTATGGAGCCAGAAGAGGTTTCTAGAGCTTTTTCATACCTAAAAGAGACAGGAAAAGTTCGCCACTTTGGTGTGTCCAACCAGAACCCTTACCAGATAGAGCTGTTGCAAAATGCTCTTGATATGCCGATTTGTGCGAATCAGTTGCAGTTATCTATTATGCACACACCGATGATTAACTCAGGAATGAATGTGAATATGTATAACGAATCAGCCGTTGTTCGTGATGGTGGCGTACTCGATTATTGCCGTCTGAAAAACATAACTATTCAGCCTTGGTCACCGATGCAGTATGGATTTTTTGAAGGATGCTTTGTCGATAACGATAAATTCCCTGAGCTTAATGAGACACTACAGAAGCTTGCTGATAAATACAGCGTATCAAAAACAACGATAGCGTTCGCGTGGATACTCAGACATCCTGCTAAAATGCAACCTGTCACAGGTACGACGAATCTCACACGCCTCAAAGATTGTATCAAAGCAAGCGATATCCGAATCACAGGCGATGAGTGGTACGAAATCTATCGTAAAGCTGGAAATATACTGCCATAAATAACATTTCCCCACTCGACTATTCGGGTGGAGATTTTGTATAACAAAAAAGGGGCACTCCGTTGTGGAGTGCCCTTAGCTTTTTTGTTCAATTGACTTAGCATTGTTTGATGAGTCTGATGTAAAACTCAACAGCTTTACTCAGACATTCGACTCGTATTCTCTCGTTGTTACCGTGGATTGTGGCACGTTCTTGTGCGGTTAAGTCCATAGCCGAGAATCGATATACCTTGTCAGAAATTCTGCCGTAGTGGCGAGAGTCTGAGCACTGCACCATCAGGTATGGTGATACAAGACAGCCTTTCCAGGTGGATGCGACAGCTTTAGCTACCTTGTTGTATGCATCGCAGTAAGGCTCAGAAATGCGTGATGGATTCATACCGTGCATAATGCTAATCTCAACATTTTCGTCATCGACTATCTTTTTGAGGTGCTCAAGGGCAGATTCCATTGTGTCGCTTGGGTTGAGTCTGATGTTTGATACCATTGATGCTTTCGGCGGAATAACATTAGTAGCAGAGCTTCCCTGCATCTGAGTGAAGGCTACAGTAGTTCTAAGTAGTGCGTTCATTTCGCCACCCTGAATTTTGCCGAGTAAGGCGAGCACTGGGGAGAATATCCACAGGTTTGAGAATATCATTCTGTAAACAAAGGTTGAGTGTCTGCCGAGTGTGTCGAACATTTCGAAAACAGGCTTGGTGATGTGGTACTTGAATGGATTGTTCTCAACCTTGCAACAAGCTTTTGAGAGAACACCGACAGGGGTGTGAGGCTTCGGTGCTGATGCGTGACCACCGTTTGATTTACACTCGTATTTTACATCCATCATACCTTTTTCGGCAATACCGATGAGACCGCATGGAGTTTTCACTCCAGGGAAAACATTCTCAACAACAGCTCCGCCTTCGTCAACAACGAGTGCAAGCTCGATACCGTTTTCTTCAAAGTAGTCAACGATATTTTTAGCACCATTTCCGTTGATTTCTTCACCGCCCGAGAAAGCAAAGTAGATGTCGTTTTCAGGAGTGAATCCAGAGGCGATGAGGTGGTCGGCTGAAAACAGCACACCGTTTATAGTCACCTTTGTGTCAAGAGTTCCTCGACCCCAGACAACACCATCTTCGAGTATGGCTTCAAACGGAGGTTTGTCCCACATTTCTTCGTTGACAGGAACGACGTCGTAGTGTGCCATCAGAACTGTTGGCTTACCATCGTTTTTGCCACGCCATCTGAATAATAAAGCTCTGTCAGGAAGTCTTTTGAATTCACATTTTTCAAAAACATTAGGATAAAGCTTTGGAAGCTCGTTTATGAGTCCCTCAAACTGACTATCATCTTCAAGTTCAGCATTTCTGTGCGAAATTGTTTTGAATCTGACAAGAGAACGAAGATTTTCAACAGCCTTGTCTTTGTCGAAAACTTCTTCGTTTGTAAAAAGCTCAGGTTGAGCTTTCGGCTTGAATAACGCTGTGCGGATGAGAATAACCGCGAGCAAAATGAAAATCAAAGAAAGGATAATATATAACGCTAACATATCACAGCATTCCTTTTTTATACATAATTCTTGCAACACAAACGGTGAACAGAACACCAACAGGAACCATAATTCCAACTGTGCCCGCATTGAGCGCAGGAACAAAGATAAACAGCACAAGCATCAGAAGAACAGGGAGGATAGAGAGCTTTAAGTTCTTTGAAATGAAGACAACAGCAAGTCCTCCGAAAAGTGCCGGGAGAATCATAGCAAACGCTGGTTCGAGTACTGGCGACTCGAGAACCGGAGTAAGCGGAATGATGAGGATGACACCAACCACGATGATGAGTGTTGTAACGATACTTGAAATAGCGATTGAGATAGTTGAGATAACCTCACCCTCTTCGCTTGAAGCCTTAACATTAGCACGCTCCATAGCATCGATCGCACAAGGTAACTTGAGGTTTGAGATGTTACCTGTAACAAAAGAAAGATAAGTACCGCCTGCACCGAGCATTGGAACATAGGTGAAAACTTCAACGATACCTACTGCCCAGTACATCGGGAGAGTAGCGAGCAAGCCTTTTCCCAGTGCCGCCCAGTTTGGCAGACAAGAAAAGATGATGGATACAGCAAGAGGGAATGCAAAGAGAATCACGCAGATAGCAAGACCCCAGATTTTTCCGTAATAGTGAACCGAGTCCATATAAGACATATTCTTTTTCATTATGCGTTCACCTCCGAAAGAAGTTGTGCGGTGATTTCAAAACCGCCGAAGATTTCAGTGAAAAGTATAGCGGAAGCCATACCAACAATAAGCGAAATAGGAAGTGCGTAGTCTGTGAGCCATCTTACTTTCAACTTTGTAGCAAGAAGGCCTAAGATAGCCATAACAACAGCCGAAACTCCCATAACACAAACAGGAGTGAGACCCTGCAAAAGACCTTTAGAAACATATGTAACATCACAGAAAACATAGCCCAGGAATGCAGAAATCATACCGAGGAACATAGCGTTGTTGAAAATTTCACCCCACTTCTTGTCTTTGAGTCCCATTTTGGTCATACCGCTTTGAATTTTCTTGGTAACTAGCGGAGCAAGTATCAGGCTTGCCGAAATGCCTAAGGTCATAACCCACAGTACGGTGACATAAATCGACGGGTCTGTGATAGTTGTGCCTGCGCTGTGACTGAGTGCTTCGAGCGCGTTACCTGCGGCAACAGTTTCGTATGTGATAGAACCGATAACCGAAAGTCTCAGCCATGGTAGAGGAATACCGAGACTTTTCGAAAGTGCTACAACACCAACGAGTACGGCGATAGCTGGAGCAATGGTGAAGACTGCTGATGATGAAATAGTTTTCTTAATAGTTGAGTTTTCTATTCCCAGTTCTTTTGCTCGTTTCAAAGCACGCACGAGGAAGAACACAGATTGAAAGAGAACAACTGCGATGATGATTCCGACTATGATAAACAGAATCGGACTGTTAACACTAAATTCCATAATGATAACTCCTTTGTTTTGATGATTTGATTATATTACATAATTATTGAAAATACAATAAATAAGTGTTGTGATGAATGAAATTTGAAAAACTTGTTGACAAATGTGTTATTGTGGTGTAATCTAAGTTTGCAAATAAAAGACACCACAGGGGGTGCCGACGCGAAAGTCGGCTGAGATTGGGATGGACGTTTTCCTGACCCTGCAACGAAAGTTGCGAACCTGATACGGATAATGCCGGCGTAGGGAGTAGGAGTTACTAGTGCTTGAACACCATACGCAAGTGTGGTGTTTTTTTATTTAGTAAAAAGGAGTGTTTTTTATGAAAAATGGAAGAACAAAAACTTTGCGCTTAGTTACCTCGGGCGTACTTATAGGTCTGGCTACTGTGCTGTCTGTTATCAAAGTGTTTGCGTTGCCGTTTGGCGGTTCTGTGACACTTTTTTCTATGGTACCGTTGCTTGTTTTAGGCTATATGTACGGCGTACGCTGGGGACTTTTGTGCGGTACTGTTTATGGCGTGCTCCAGATGTTGCTGGGCGCTACTATGAGTCAGGCTTTCGCAGGACTTGAGGGATGGACTGTTATTGTTATGGCGTTGCTTGATTATATCGTTGCTTATGTCGTTATTGGACTTAGCGGTATGTTCAAGGGTAAAATCAAGAATGACACCGTTGCTTTTTCTCTTGGTGCAGTTGTTTCGATTTTGCTTCGACTTGTTTGTCACTTCCTGTCAGGTTGGATTTTGTGGGGAAGTTATGCAAGCAGTTACTTTGAAGATATGAACAACTCATTCGGTTCATTTATGCTCAGTTCTTTTGACGGCCAGCTTCTCGCGTCAATGTATTCCCTTGTTTACAACGCATCATATATGCTTCCTGAGCTTGTTATGAGTGTTATCGGAATTGTAGCGCTTATGTCTGTGAAGGTGTTAAGAGAGCGTATAGTTGATGGTAACAAAGCCATTTGATTAGATTTTACCAAATTGTGAACTTTTTGAGCACTTTGTAAATTAACCGCGTTTTGCCTTGATTTTGGGTGAAACTTCCATTATACTGCTTTCAAAGAGAGGAAGTAACTATGGAAGAATATGATAAACCTACACTCAAAAGTAAAATATACAAAACGTTGAAAAAGTGGCTGATGGTTATACTAAACCCACGACTTTTATTATGCTTGTTTTTAGCTTGGATGATAACCAACGGCTGGTGCTATGTTCTTACAGCTTTGGGAACTGTTTTCGATATTCCGTGGATGATTGTCACGGGTGGTGCATATATGAGTCTCCTTTGGGTGCCGTTCACACCTGAGAAAATTATTACGGTGATTATTGCGTTATTTTTGATGCGTCTGATTTTTCCGAAAGATAAGAAAACTATCGGAGTGCTCCATGAAGAACTAAGAAAGCTCAAAGGGGCGTATATCCGTCAGCGCGACAAACGCCGTCAGAAACGCAGTCTCATAAAAGCTGTGAGCATTAAAATTGATACAAAATAAAAGAAGCTTCGAGGTGTTTTGCACTTCGAAGCTTTTATTCTTTTAGTATGCTTTGTATTTGTTTATGGTTTCATCTTCTTTGATTTCAGCGTAGAAGATATCGCCACCATTTTCGATTGATTTAACTGTGAAGTCGTCGTTGTAGCGGATGGAAAATTCAACACTTTCATTTTCAAATTTGCATAAAACGGTATTTTGTGAAGTTATTTGCCATGTGCCGGTGACAACGTTTTCTTTGTCACTCTTATTGCAGGTGAAGTCGCTATTGAATGTGATGAAAGTAAGCTTATCATCATTTGTGTATACTCTGTCTGCAAAGTAGGAGTTATATTCATCAACATTACCTCTTGAGTAATAGCTGTCGCTTGAATAATCGTATGCGTTAAAGCAATCGGAAAAAACTATATCAATCACAAAATCGTACTCTTTTGGTGAAGTCAGGTGGTTGTTTTCGCTTTTTACAAGCGGAGTGCTTATGGTGACCACACCGCTTTTGACAAAGTTATATGTGCACAAGTAGTTTTCTATATCTTCGTTTTCATCAGAAAAGAAAATGTATGTTACATCGTCGGTGTTTTGAAGATACCAACGCTCGTATGTGTCATTTGAGTCATTGTATCCGAAATTTACTGTGGATGGGTCAATGATGTTTTGAGGTGCGTTGTTAACTTTTTCTGTGCTCTCGTTATCGCCACAACCGGTGAGAGAAAAAAGGAGAGCTAAACAAAATAAAAAACAAAGAACTTTTTTCATAATATCACGCTTTCAGTTTTATATCGCTATTTTATCATTGTGAGTTGCTATTTGCAAGAGAGTATGCACATAAAGAGAAACAGCCCGATTTTACTCGGACTGTTGTCATCTTTAGGAGAGAGGTTAATTATGAAAAACAATTTTGAAAGTTATGATGTCATCGTTTAGCTTGATGTCGAGTTTGAAGTCGTGCATATCAACAATCGACTTGACGATTGAAAGTCCAAGTCCCTGACGGCTCACTGTTCGGTAAAAATAAAAGAGCAGATATACCAAGTGGTATATCTGCTCTTTTTATGGTGGGCCATCAGGGACTCGAACCCCGGACCAACCGGTTATGAGCCGGTTGCTCTGACCAACTGAGCTAATGGCCCTCAAGTCAAAGTCTATTATAGCGAGTTGTAGCTCGTTTGTCAATCAAAAAGTGAGAAGTGAATTGTTTTAGTCATTATTCAGCGTTTTTCGACTTATTCCTCAGCTTTTCAAATATAGAGTGCGTATCCGCTTTCTTTGTTATCAAAACCTTATTCTCTTCTATGATAACCGCATCGCCTTCCTTTGCGTTACCGATTAATGATTTATCAAGTGTGATTGTTTCACCTGATTCGAGTTCCAGTACAACGGTGTTATCTTCAATTCTGTCGACAATAGCTTTCATATTATCCCTCCACTCATAACTCTACAACGAGAGAGAAAATTTGTCAATGTTGTAATTTTTCTTGAATGTGGCAGAAAAACGCTATATAATATGGTATAAGAATTTGGAGGTAGTATGATAGATTACATAACTTCGATTGATTTTTCTATACTTGATTTTATCCAGAATAATCTGAGAACAGAGTTTTTGGACTTTCTTATGGTCTTTTTCAGCCGTATTGGTGAGGGCGGAATCGTCTGGATTCTTTTGGCTTTGCCAATGCTGTCTTTCAAGAAAACCAGAGTTTGTGGAGTGTGTATGCTGTTGTCTATGGGTGTGACTCTCTTGCTCGGAGAATTTTTGTTCAAGAATATTTTCTGCCGAGTCAGACCATGCAACATAAATCTTGATATTGATATGCTTGTGAATCGCCCTGATAGCTACAGTTTTCCGTCAGGACACACGGGTTCGTCTTTTACTGCTGCTACCTCAATTTTTCTGCATAACAAAAAGTTTGGTGTTGCAGCGTTCGTTTTAGCGGCGCTGATTGCGTTTTCGCGACTTTACAATTATGTTCATTATCCTACAGATGTGCTTGCGGGCATGCTGTTTGGCATATTGATAGCTCTTCTTGTTTATCATATATTGAAGAGATACAAGTTTGATAATAAAATTGAAAACCTCAGGTTTTCAAGAAGGGGTTAATTATGGAAAAGCTTACTATCAAAAAACTCTATGACCTTGATCACACTATTGCGAAAGATCTTTTTGAGTCAATCACATATCCTTGGGAGGCTCTGCCAAAAATCAAGGATTATATCTTACAACTCGGCGCAACTTTAGATTCCGAGAAGTTTGACAAAATCGCTGACGATATCTGGGTTGCTAAAAGTGCAACTATCGCTCCATCTGCTTCTTTGAATGGTCCGCTTATCATTGACGAAGAAGCTGAAGTAAGACATTGTGCATTTATCCGTGGCTCTGCTATTGTTGGTAAGAACGCTGTTGTAGGTAACTCAACTGAGCTCAAGAACTGCATCCTTTTCGATAACGTTCAGGTTCCACACTATAACTACGTTGGCGACAGTATCTATGGCTATAAGTCACACACAGGTGCAGGCGTTATCGCATCAAACCTCAAGAGTGACAAATCACTCGTTACTGTAATGTGCGACGGAGAGAAGGTTGAGACTAATGTCAAGAAGTTCGGCGCTATGATTGGCGACTTCGTTGAGGTTGGTTGTAATTCTGTTATGAACCCTGGCACAGTTATTGGTCGCAATTCAAATGTTTATCCGCTTTCATTTGTTCGCGGTTATGTTGAGGAGAATTCTATCTACAAGCGCCTCGGCGAAGTTGTAGAGAAAAGATAATATATAGTACAAGAAAAGGAGCTGAATGTTCAGCTCCTTTTTTATGTTAGGTATTTATATGATAACTGTTTTATCGGAAAGTTCGGTTACCATACTGAATAGCGGCAGAAACTTGTCGCTTACCTCAACACCTGTGCAGATGACATCAAGGTTGTTAGGTGCATTTGAAAGGAAATCGTAAACCTCGCTTTCAAGAAGGTAGCCTTTCTCCACTGCATCGAAAACGCCGTCAAGCACAAGCATATCGTATTTATTCGTGAGTACTGTGCGTATTGCTGAGTCGAATAACTCGCGGAAAACTTTGCTTAGTTGCGCTTTACGCTCAAGCGCTGTGTCTGTCATAGGGTCCAGGTCAACTGGTGCACTTGATACTGTGACACTGTAGCAACTTTCCAAAGCCTTTCTGTCTGAAAGTTCGTTTTGTCTGATGAATTCCACAAACAAAACCTGCTTATCTTTCGCAGCGGCTCTGACACAAGCACCAATCGCACATCCTGATTTGCCTTTTCCAAGTCCGAAATATAATGTGAGCATAACAATCTTCCTTTCAGTTGTATTTTACACCCACTTGAAAATAATTTCAAATAGTTTTATTATATATACATTATATATAAGGAGAAATTTGTCGTTTATGAACTCTAAAAGAACACTTTTTATACGCATAGTAGCTCTTGTTTGTGCTGGGCTGATGATCGGCTCAGTTCTGATGACCGCAATTATAATGCGATAAAAGAAATAAAACCTCAAAAATACCTCGTATTTTAGCTCGAATTTAGTGTTTTGACAAAATTTCGGGAAAAATTTCAAAATTGTAGCTTTTGGAAGCTCAAAAAAATTGAATCATCTGCTTTGAAAAATAACGCAAAAAGTCTAGAAAACCGCATAGGTATCACGTTTTTCGAGAATCTGAGTAAAAATCGTCCTTTGGTGAAAGTGCACAAAAACACTACTGAAAAATCTCTGAATTTTCTACACAACAAATTCAGTCATTTTTATTGATTTTGCGTTATATATATAGTATAATTTTCCCTGCGTGACTGCAATAGATATGCGATGAAGCGGGAGGTTGCGGCCAAATGGTCGGTTTTTCCGTGGAGTATGTCCGATTTTAAACCGGGCGAAAGAATACTTTTTTGTGTGTGAGATGACATTGGGGTTGCTATGTCATAAAGACACCGAAGCGCTTTTCACTACCCGGTTAACAGAAAAGTTAATCGGTTTTTTAATGGACAGGGTGGAAACACCCGGATGTGTGGAAAGGTTTCAAACGCCCGCCAACTAAATTTTTAAGGAGGCGACGATATGGCAGTCAAGGAAAAAATCAGAATAAGACTTAAGGGTTACGATCACCAGCTGGTAGACCAGTCTGCTGAGCGTATCGTAGCAACAGCAAAGAGAACAGGTGCTAGAGTTTCAGGTCCAGTTCCACTTCCAACAGAGAAGCAGGTTGTTACAATCCTTAGAGCTGTCCACAAGTACAAGGATAGCCGTGAGCAGTTCGAAATGAGAACTCACAAGCGTCTTATCGACATTTTAAGACCGTCAAACAAGACAGTCGAGGCTCTTATGAGCTTAGAGCTCCCTGCTGGTGTTGAGATCGAGATCAAGTTATAATCACTGACTTATCCCAACCAACCACAGACAGGATCACGTCGGCACTGCCGACCAATAATCTAACAAGGAGGAATAGATGATGCAGAAAGCATTAATCGGCAAGAAGATCGGTATGACTCAGATCTTCGACGAAAAGGGCAAAGTTGTCCCAGTAACTGTTGTTGAAGCAGGCCCATGTGTTGTTTCAATGAAGAAGACAGTTGAGAACGATGGCTACGAAGCTGTACAGATCGGTTTCGGTGACATCAAACCAAAGCACGTTACAAAGCCTTTACAGGGTCACTTCAAGAAGGCTGACGTTGCTCCAAAGAGAACTCTCAAGGAGTTCCGTTTCGATGATTGCTCAGCTTACGAGCTTGGCCAGATCATCAAGGCAGACATTTTCGAGGCAGGCAACAAGGTAGACGTAACAGGTACAAGCAAAGGTAAAGGTTACGCAGGCGTTATCAAGCGCTGGAACTTCTCTAGACTTAAAGAGACACACGGTTCTGGTCCTGTAGCTAGACACGGTGGTTCTATGGGCGCTTGTTCATCACCATCAAGAGTTTGGAAGGGCAAGAAGATGGCCGGCCACCTCGGTGCTGAGAAGGTTACTGTTCAGAACCTCGCAGTTGTAAAGATTGACGCTGAGAACAACCTCATCGCTATCAAGGGCGCTATTCCAGGTCCTAACGGCGGTACAGTTGTTATCAAAGACAGCGTAAAGGCTTAAGGAAGGAGGAAGTAATATGCCAAATGTAGCAGTTTTAGATATGGAAGGCAAGAAGGTTGGTACTGTTGACCTTAACGATTCTATATTCGGAATTGAACCAAATGCCGCAGTTATGCATCAGCTCGTTGTAAGCTATCTTGCTAACCAGCGTCAGGGTACTCAGTCAGCACTCACTAGATCTGAAGTATCAGGCGGCGGTAGAAAACCTTGGAGACAGAAGGGCACAGGTCGTGCACGTCAGGGCTCAACAAGAGCTCCACAGTGGTACCACGGTGGCGTAGTATTTGCTCCAAAGCCAAGAGACTACAGATTCTCTGTTAACAAGAAAGTTAGAAGACTCGCTATGAAGTCAGCTTTCTCAACAAAGGCAGCAAACGCTGAGATCATCGTTGTTGACTCTATCGCTCTTGAGACAATCAAGACACAGTCAATCGTTAAGATGCTCGCTGCTGTTGAATCACAGAAGAAGACACTTATCGTACTTCCAACTGTTGATGAGAAAGTTATCAAGTCAGCTAGAAACATCGCAGGCGTAAAGACAGCTCAGGTTAACGAGCTCAACGTTTACGACATCCTTAACGCTGACAAGCTCGTTATCGCTAAAGACGCGCTTGCTAAGATCGAGGAGGTATACGCATGAGAGCACAGGATATTATAGTTCGTCCGATCATCACTGAGAAGTCTATGCTCGGTATCGCTGACAACAAATACACATTCGAAGTTGCTAAGTCAGCTACTAAGATCGACATCGCAAGAGCTGTTGAAGAGCTCTTCAAAGTTAAAGTTGCTAGCGTAAACACTGTTCACGTAAGAGGCCGTATGCGCCGTCAGGGCAGATTCGAAGGTTACACAAGATCTTGGAAGAAAGCTTACGTTACATTAACTAAAGACAGCAAAACTATTGAATTTTTTGAAGGCATGATGTAAGCCTGTAAAAATCAAAAATAATTAACAGGCAGAATGTATGGGATACGCCATTATCCCGCAAAGCCATCATGAGGAGAGTGAAACTACATGGCTATTAAAGTTTACAAACCGACCACAAACGCTAGACGTAATATGTCGGTTACTGATTACTCAGGACTTTCAAAGGTAGCTCCAGAGAAGAGTTTGCTCGAGCCACTTAAGAAGAACTCAGGTCGTAACAGCTACGGCCGTATCACAGTTCGTCACAGAGGCGGCGGCAACCGTAGAAAGTATCGTGTAATCGATTTCAAGAGACAGAAGTTCGATGTTGAGGCAACAGTCCTCACACTCGAGTACGATCCAAACCGTTCAGCATTTATCGCACTTGTTGAGTATACAGACGGCGAGAAGGCATATATCATCGCTCCACAGGGTCTTAAGGTTGGCGACAAAATCACAGCTGGCCCTAACGCTGATATCAAGCCTGGTAACGCACTTCCACTTTCAGCTATCCCAACAGGTACATTTATCCACAACGTTGAGCTTTATCCAGGCCGCGGCGCTCAGCTCGCTAGAGCTGCTGGTAACATGGCTCAGCTTATGGCTAAAGAAAATGGTATGGCTCTTTTGAGACTCCCATCAGGCGAGCTCAGAAACGTACCAGAAAACTGCATGGCTACTATCGGTCAGGTTGGTAACACAGACCACGAGAACGTTAAGATCGGTAAAGCTGGTCGTAAGAGAAATATGGGTATCAGACCAACAGTAAGAGGTTCTGTAATGAACCCATGCGATCACCCACACGGTGGTGGTGAGGGTAAATCTCCAGTAGGTCGCCCAGGCCCTGTAACACCATGGGGTAAACCAGCTCTTGGTTATAAGACAAGAAAAACACACAAAGCTTCAGACAAGTTAATTGTTAAGCGTAGAAACAGCAAGTAAGGCAGAAAGGAAGGAACCTAATTATGAGTAGAAGTACTAAAAAAGGACCTTTTGTTCAGCCTCAGCTGTACAAAAGAGTTCAGGAAATGAACGCAGCTGGTGAGAAGAGAATCTTAAAGACATGGTCAAGAAGTTCTACTATCTTCCCAGAATTCGTTGGTCACACATTTGCTGTTCATGACGGCAGAAAGCACGTACCAGTATATGTAACTGAAGATATGGTTGGTCACAAGCTCGGCGAGTTTGCTCCAACTAGAACATTCAAGGGTCACGCTGGTGCTAAGACTTCAAGATAAGGCTAAAGGAGAGATTGCAATGGAATCAAAGGCATATTTAAATTATGTCCGTATCGCGCCTCGCAAGATTTCTATCGTTTTGGATTTAATCCGCGGTAAGGATGTAAAACTTGCAAAGGCTATTCTCGAGCAGACACCTAAGGCCGCTTGTGAGCCACTTTTAAAGTTGCTCAAGTCAGCTGTGGCTAATGCTGAGAACAACCACGATATGGATGTGGCAAGTCTTTACGTTGCTGCTTGCAGCGTAAGTCAGGGCCCTACACTCAAGAGAATCCGTCCAAGAGCACAGGGAAGAGCTTTCAGAATCAACAAGAAAACTTCTCATATCACACTCGTGCTCAAGGAAAGAGAATAAGGAGGTAAGAGTATATGGGTCAGAAAGTTAATCCACACGGTCTCCGTGTAGGTATCATCAAAGACTGGGATTCACGCTGGTTCGCTAGCAAGAAGGACTTCGGCGATACACTCGTTGAGGACTACAACCTTCGTAAGACACTCAAAGCTCAGCTTTACGGTGCAGGTATCCCAAAGATCGAGATTGAAAGAGACGGCAAAAAGGTAAGAATTCACATTCACTGTGCAAAGCCAGGTATGATTATCGGTAAGGGCGGCGCAGAGATCGAGAAGCTCAGACTTCAGTGTGAAAAGATGCTCAACAAGCCAGTCGTAATCAATATTGTAGAAGTTAAGCAGCCAGACCTCAACGCTCAGCTCGTTGCAGAGAGCATTGCTACTCAGCTTGAGAAGCGTATCTCTTTCCGTCGTGCTATGAAGCAGGCTATCGGCAGAGCTATGAGATTCGGTGCTAAAGGTATCAAAACACAGTGTTCAGGTCGTCTTGGCGGTGCAGAAATCGCTAGAGGTGAGCAGTACCACGAAGGTACAATTCCACTTCAGACACTGAGAGCTGACATTGACTACGGTTTTGCTGAGGCTAACACAACTTACGGTAAAATCGGTGTTAAGGTATGGCTTTACAGAGGCGAGGTTCTTCACGAAGTTCAGAACACTAGACCTAACAACAGACGTAGACCAAGAAGAGAAGGAGGCAATAAATAATGCTGTTACCAAAGCGCGTTAAGTACAGAAGAGTACACAGAGGTCGTATGACTGGTAAGGCATATCGTGGTAACACAGTTACTTACGGTGAGTTTGGCCTCCAGGCACTCGAGCCATCTTGGATCACATCAAACCAGATCGAAGCAGCCCGTATCGCTATGACACGTTACTGCAAGAGATTCGGTAAAGTCTGGATCAAGATTTTCCCAGACAAGCCAATCACAGCTAAACCTGCTGAAACTCGAATGGGTTCAGGTAAAGGTTCACCTGAGTATTGGGTAGCAGTAGTTAAGCCAGGCAGAGTTATGTTTGAACTCGGCGGCGTTGACGAAGCTACAGCTAGAGAAGCTATGCGTCTCGCAGCAGCTAAATTGCCAATTAAGTGCAAGTTTATTAAGAAGGAAGAGGAGGTTAAAGCATAATGAAAGCATCAGAACTCAGAGAATTATCTGTAAGCGAGCTTGAGATTAAGCTTAAGGACCTCAAGGAAGAGCTTTTCAACCTTCGTTTCCAGCTTGCTATCAATAAGCTCGAAAACCCAATGCAGATCACTAAGGTCAAGAGAGACATCGCTCGCGTTTCAACCGTGATCCGTGAACTCGCTGACACAGAAGCATAAGGGAGGAGGACGAAGATATGACAGAAAGAAATATGAGAAAAACTCTGATCGGCAAGGTTGTTTCAAACAAAATGGAGAAAACAATCGTTGTTGCTATCGAGGACAGTGTTAGACATCCACTGTATAACAAGATCGTTAAGCGTACAGTTAAATTCAAGGCTCATGACGAAAACAATGAGGCAGGAATTGGCGACCGCGTAAAAATTATGGAGACTCGTCCTCTTTCTAAGGATAAGAGATGGAGACTCGTCGAGATTATTGAGAAAGCTAAGTAATTTTGGCTTGAGAAAAAGGAGGAACTTACTGTGATTCAACAGCAGACTTATCTCAAGGTAGCCGACAACACCGGCGCAAAAGAACTTATGTGCATTCGTGTTCTTGGCGGTACCAGGAGAAGATATGCCAATATTGGCGATGTAATCGTTGCTTCAGTTAAGAAAGCAGCACCAGGCGGCGTTGTTAAGAAGGGCGACGTTGTAAGAGCAGTTGTTGTACGTTCTGCAAAGGGCGTTAGACGTGAAGACGGCACTTACATTCGTTTCGATGAGAACGCAGCAGTAATCATTAAGGAAGACAAGAACCCTAAGGGTACTCGTATCTTCGGACCGGTTGCTAGAGAGCTTCGTGATAAAGACTACATGAAGATTCTTTCTCTTGCTCCGGAAGTAATATAATGGAGGTGTCATAATGAGTAAAGTTCATGTTAAAACAGGTGACACCGTTGTAGTATTAAGCGGTAAAGACAAGGGCAAGCAGGGCGCAGTCCTCGCAGTTAGCCCAAAAGAAGGCAAGGTCATTGTTGAAAAGGTAAACATGGTTAAAAAGCATGTTAAGCCTAGAAGAATGGGCGAGCAGGGTGGAATCATCGCAGCTGAAGGCGCTATGTACGCTTCAAAGGTACAGGTAGTTTGCCCACGTTGCAAGAAGCCAACAAGAGTAGGTCACAAGCTCTACGAAGATGGCACAAAGGGTCGCGTTTGCAAGAAATGCGGCGAAGCACTGTAAGGAGGAAATAAGAAATGGCTAGACTTAAGGAATTCTATGCTAAAGAAGTTGCACCAGCTCTTATGAAGAAATTCTCCTACAAGAGCGTAATGCAGATTCCAAAGCTTGATAAAATCGTTATTAACGTTGGCGCAGGCGAAGTTAAAGACAACCCTAAGGCTATGGACGCAATTGTAAACGATCTCGGTCTCATCACAGGTCAGAAAGCTATGATCTGTAAGGCTAGAAAGTCAGTTGCTAACTTCAAGCTCAGAGAGGGTATGCCAATCGGCGCTAAGGTTACACTCAGAGGCGAGAGAATGTATGAGTTCTTAGACAGACTCTTCAACGTTGCTCTCCCAAGAGTTCGTGACTTCCGTGGTATCAACGCTAACTCTTTCGACGGTAGAGGTAACTACTCTATGGGTCTCAAAGAGCAGCTCATTTTCCCGGAAATCGACTATGATAAGATTGACAAAGTTCGCGGTATGGACATTTGCTTTGTTACTACAGCGAAGACAGACGAGGAAGCTCGTGAGTTACTCACACTCATGGGTGCCCCATTTGCAAAGTAAGGAGGGATTGTTGTGGCAAAATGCGCTATGAAAAATAAGCAGCAGAGAAAACAGAAGTTCTCTACAAGAGAGTATTCAAGATGTAAGATCTGCGGTAGACCACACGCCTACCTTCGTAAGTTCGGTGTATGTCGTATTTGCTTCCGTGAACTCGCTTATAAAGGCGAAATCCCGGGCGTAAAGAAAGCAAGCTGGTAAGCTAAGGAGGTTAATTCATGCAGATTACAGATACAATAGCTGATTTGCTGACACGAATCCGTAACGCTAATTCAGCTAAACACGATACAGTAGAAATCCCATCATCAAACATGAAGAAGGCTATCTGCCAGATTCTCGTTGATGAGGGTTACATCAAGAGTTTCTCAGTAGAAGAAGACGGCAAGCAGGGTATGATCAAGGTTGTTCTCAAGTATGCAGAGGGCAAAACACCTGTTATCCAGGGCTTAAGAAGAGTTTCTAAGCCAGGCTTGCGTATTTACTCAAATGTTGAGGATATGCCAAAGGTTATGAAGGGCCTTGGTATCGCAATCATCTCTACATCAAAGGGCATCATGACAGATCGTCAGGCTCGTAAAGAGAATGTTGGCGGCGAAGTTCTCGCATTTGTTTGGTAAGAGGAGGTGCGAAAATGTCTCGAATTGGAAGAAAACCTATAAATATTCCCGCTGGTGTAGAGGTTAAACTCGAAAACGGCGTTATGACTGTTAAGGGTCCAAAGGGTACACTTACTCAGAAAATCAACCCTAACATGGCAGTTGAAATCAATGATGGCATTATTGAAGTTAAGCGTCCTAACGATGACAAGCTCAACCGTTCACTCCACGGTCTCACTCGTACACTCATCGCTAACATGATGGTTGGCGTTACTGAGGGTTACAAGAAAGAGCTCGAAGTTAACGGCGTTGGTTACCGTTGCCAGAAGCAGGGTAAGCAGCTTGTTATGAACTTAGGTTACTCACATAATGTTGTATTTGAGGATACAGAGGACATCACTATTGAAGTTCCAAATCCTAACTCAATTATCGTTCACGGCGCTGATAAGCAAAAGGTTGGTCAGTTTGCTGCCGAGATCAGAGAAAAACGTCCACCAGAGCCTTACAAGGGCAAGGGTATCAAGTATGTAAACGAGTATATCCGCCGTAAGGAAGGTAAAGCTGGTAAGAAGTAATTAAGGAGTGAAATTAACAATGGTAAGTAGACCAGATTCTAAAGCAGCACGTGTTCTCCGTCACAAGAGAGTTCGTGGTAAAGTAAGCGGTACAGCCGAGTGTCCTCGCCTTTGTGTTTTCCGCTCCAATGCTAACATCTATGCTCAGATCATCGACGACGTTGCTGGCGTAACACTCGTTTCAGCTTCTTCACTCGACAAGAGCATCGAAGGCGGTTCAAACAAAGACGCAGCAAAAGCTGTTGGCAAGCTCATCGCTGAGCGTGCAGCCCAGAAGAATATCGTTGATGTTGTATTCGACAGAGGCGGTAACATCTATCACGGCCGTGTACAAGCGTTGGCCGAAGGCGCCCGTGAGGGCGGCCTCAATTTCTAAGGAAGGGGAGGAATAACTTTGGCTAATATTATTGATGCATCAACAATGGAGCTTACTGAAAGAGTTGTTGCTATTAACCGTGTTTCTAAGACAGTAAAGGGCGGACGTATCATGAAGTTCGCAGCTTTAGTAGTTGTAGGTGACGGCAACGGCACAGTAGGTTTCGGTATTGGTAAAGCAAGCGAAGTTCCAGATGCTATCCGTAAGGGCATCGAGGACGCTAAAAAGCACCTCATGAAGGTTGCTTTAAAGGGTACAACAATCCCACACGAAATCATTGGTGAGTTTGGCGCAGGTCGCGTTCTCATGAAGCCAGCTGCACCTGGTACTGGTGTTATCGCTGGTGGTCCTGTTCGTGCAGTCGTTGAGGCTGTTGGTATCAAGGACATCAGAACAAAGGCTCTTCGTTCAAACAACCCTTGCAACGTAGTTCGCGCTACTCTCGCAGGTTTAGGCGCACTGCGTACAGCAGAGCAGGTTGCTGCTATTCGTGGCAAGTCTGTTAAAGAGATACTTTAAGGAGGTTTGAGGATATGAAAATTAAGTTAGTTAAGAGCTTAATCGGTTCTAAGAAGGACCAGGTTGCAACTGCTCATTCCCTCGGACTCAAGAAGATCGGCGACATCACTGTTCAGCCGGATAACGCTTCTACACAGGGTAAGGTATCTAAGATTATCCACCTCGTAGAGGTTGAAGAAAACTAAGGAGGTGCGAGAAGTATGAAGTTGCATGAACTTTCACCGGTTGAGGGCTCAAAGAAGTCTGTAAAGAGAATCGGTAGAGGACACGGTTCAGGCCAGGGTAAAACAGCTGGTAAGGGTCATAAGGGCCAGAAGGCTAGAGCTGGTAAGGGTATGCGTGTCGGCTTTGAAGGCGGCCAGATGCCTTTACAGAGACGTATTCCAAAGCGTGGCTTTAACAACATTTTCGCTAAGAAGGTTGTTTCTGTAAACGTTGGTACTCTCAACAAGTTCGAAGATGGTGCAGTAGTTGATACTGCAGCTCTTGTTGAAGCTGGCATCGTAAAGAATTCTTTCGATGCTGTAAAGATTCTTTCAAATGGTAATCTCACAAAGAAACTTACTGTTAAGGTTTCAGCTTATTCTGAAGCTGCTAAGGCTAAGATCGAGGCTGCTGGCGGAAAGGCTGAGGTGGTTTAATTGTTCAAAACAATTAGAAACGCGTGGTCTATTCCAGATCTCAGAAAGAAGCTTTTATTCACATTACTCATCATTATCTTATTCAGAATTGGTTCAGTAATCCCTGTTCCATTTCTGAATATGGATGCCCTTGCAAACCTTATGGGTGCGCTTTCAGATGTAGAAAACGCTGCGTCTAACTCGCTCGTTTCTTATCTCAACACACTTTCAGGTGGTGCGTTTGCTAACGCTACTATCTTTGCTATGGGTATCACACCATACATCAACAGTTCCATCATTATGCAGCTTTTATGTGTTGCTATTCCAGCTCTTGAGAGACTTTCAAAAGAGGGCGAAGATGGCAGAAAGAAGATTGCTACAATTACTCGTTATGTAACAGTAGGCCTTGGTCTTATTCAGGGTACAGCTTACTTCTTCTACCTCAAGAACTCTTCTGATGAAACAGGCGCTAGAATCACAACATACAATGAAGGCTTTGCGATGGTATTCGCAGCTATCGTTATCATTCTCTGCTTCACAGCAGGTACAGCTCTTATGATGTGGCTCGGCGAGCAGATCAATAAGAAGGGTATCGGTAACGGTATCTCAATGCTCCTCTTTGCAGGTATTATTGCTAGACTTCCATATACTGTGAACATTCTTACACAGTACTGGAAGATGGGCTCAGAAGGTATGGCAAAGTTCTTTGTACTTGTTCCAGTTTGGGTAGTACTCTTCCTTGCTGTTATCTGGGTTATCACATTCATGCAGGATGCAGAGAGAAGAATCCCTGTACAGTATGCTAAGAGAGTTGTTGGCAGAAAGATGTACGGCGGCCAGTCAACACACCTTCCAATCAAGGTTGCTTTAGGCGGCGTTATGCCAATCATCTTCGCTTCATCAATTCTTTCTATTCCAAGCACAATCAATATGTTCTGGACACCTGAAGCTGGTACATTTATGGAGTCATTCTTCAAGGCGTTCTCAACAGAAGGTTGGTTGTATTCAATCGTTTACTTCGTATTGATTCTTTGCTTTGCATACTTCTATACAACAATTCAGTATAATCCTATTGAGATGGCTAACAATCTCAAGCAGAACAACGGTACTATCCCTGGTATTCGCCCAGGCAGACCAACTTCTGAATTTATTGCAAAGATTCTGTCAAGAATCACACTTATCGGTGCATTATTCTTAGCGTTCATCGCTTTGATTCCAATCGCTTACTCAGGCATCACAGGTATGAGAGGCCTTTCAATGGGCGGTACATCAGTAATCATTATTGTTGGTGTTGCTCTTGATACAGCTAAGCAGCTCGAATCACAGATGATGATGCGTCACTACAAGGGCTTCCTTGACTAATCAGTGATAAGGAGATAGGATTATGAATCTTATACTTTTAGGTGCTCCTGGTGCCGGTAAAGGTACACAGGCAGCCGTAATTAGCGAACGTTTCAATATTCCCCAGATTTCTACTGGTAACATTATCAGAGCAGCGCTGAAAAGCGGTACAGAAATGGGTCTTAAAGCTAAGTCATTCATTGACGCAGGCAAGCTTGTTCCTGATGAAGTCGTTATCGGCATCATCAAGGACAGACTCGCTGAAGCTGATTGTCAGGATGGTTTCATCCTTGACGGTTTCCCAAGAACCATTCCACAGGCCGAGGCTCTGGACGAAATGGGTGTTGTAATCGACAAGGTAATCGATATCGAAGTACCTGATGAGATTATCGTCACCAGACTGTCCGGACGCCGCGTATGTGAGAAATGCGGAAGACCATACCACACAGAGAGCTTAAAGCCAAAGGTGGATGGTATCTGCGATGATTGCACAGGCGCCCTTATCCAGCGTAAGGATGACCAGATTGATACTATCAAAGCAAGACTTGAAATCTATCACGGTGAGACAGAGCCACTCAAGAGCTACTATGAAGCTCAGGGTAAGCTCAGAGAAGTAGATGGCACAGTAAGTGTTGAAGAAGCTACAGCTCTCACAATGGCAGCTTTAGAGGCTTAATTATATGATAGTTGTCAAGACTGCACGCGAAATTAGACAGATGCAGGACGCGTGCAAGTTATCTGCCAGAGCGTTACGCTTAGCAGGTCAGGCTATCGAGCCTGGTGTGTCAACATATGAGATTGACACTCTTGTCCGTAAATTCATCGAGGAACAGGGGGCAACCCCTTCGTTCCTCGGTTATGGCGGATTCCCTGCGAGCACATGTATTTCTGTCAATAATGTGGTTATCCATGGTATACCTAGCAAGAAGACAATCCTCAAAGCAGGCGACATCGTTTCAGTTGATGTTGGTGCTTATCTCAACGGCTATCACGGTGACAACGCATACACTTTTGCGTGTGGCGATATCACAAAAGAAGCTCAGGCTTTGCTTGATGCCACAAAGGAAAGTCTTTACGAGGGAATAAAACAAGCAGTAAAGGGAAATCGCGTTGGTGATATATCCTCTGCTGTGCAACAGTATACCGAAGCTCGCAGTTACTCGGTGGTACGAGATTTTGTCGGCCACGGCGTAGGTGCGAAACTGCACGAAGAACCAAGCGTACCAAATTTCGGTACACCACATAGAGGTGTGCGACTCATTCCGGGTATGACACTGGCTATTGAACCTATGATTAACATGGGAGATCATCGTGTTAAGGTGCTTGATGATGAGTGGACAGTAGTGACCGTTGACGGTTCACTTTCAGCCCACTTCGAGCACACCATAGCTATCACATCGGACGGACCGGTTATTATGACCACTCCGGACTAAGAGGTGGATATGGATATAGTTGTAGGCTCAGTTGTCAGAGCGAAAGCAGGTCGTGACAAAGGCGGCTACTTCGTAGTCACCGATATTTTAGAAAACGGACGCGTGCTTATCTGTGACGGTAAGCGTCGCAAGGTGCAAAGTCCAAAATGCAAAAATATCATTCATCTTGAAGCAACTTCAACAGTTGCTCAGGAATTCACAACTAATCGTCAGATAAAAAACTGTTTGAAAAGTCTTATGGAGGGAAAACATGTCTAAACAGGATGTTATCGAAATCGAAGGTACAGTTACAGAAGCTCTGCCAAATGCGCAGTTCAACGTTGAGCTTCCTAACGGTCACAAAATCCTTGCTGTAATCTCAGGCAAACTTCGAATGAACTTCATTCGTATCCTGCCTGGTGACAAGGTAACCGTTGAGATGTCACCGTATGACCTCACAAGAGGCAGAATCACTTGGAGATCCAAGTAATCACAACAAGAATTATATTTTTATTACTAAGGGAAAGGAATGATTAAATAATGAAAGTCAGACCTTCAGTAAAGAAAATTTGTGAAAAGTGCAAGGTTATCAAGAGAAAAGGTAAGATTATGGTAATCTGCGAGAACCCTAAGCACAAACAGCGTCAGGGCTAATTTACACAAAACTATTTACATCAGGGCAACCTGAATTTACTATGATTTTAAATTTTAATGGAGGTGCAATTAAATGGCTCGTATAGCAGGTGTTGACTTACCAAGAGATAAGAGAATCGAGATCGGTCTCACATACATCTTCGGTATCGGTAGAAAGACTGCAACAGACATTATTGCTGCAACAGGTGTTAATCCTGACACTCGTGTCAGAGATCTCACAGAAGAAGATGTTTCTAAATTAAGAGAATATATTGACCGTAACTGTCGCGTTGAGGGTGACCTCAGAAGAGATGTAGCTTTTGACATCAAGAGACTCATCGAAATCGGCAGCTACCGTGGCGTTCGTCACAGAAAGAACCTCCCTGTAAGAGGTCAGCGTTCTAAGACAAACGCTCGTACCCGTAAAGGCCCACGTAAGACAATGGCCAACAAGAAGAAGTAAGGGAGGGCTAAATAATGGCAGTTAAAACAGCAAAGAAGGCTGTCCGTCGTCGCCGCGAGAAGAAGAATATCGAAAGAGGCGCCGCACATATTCAGTCAACATTTAACAACACAATCGTTACTATTTCTGATACACAGGGTAATGCGATTTCTTGGGCTAGTGCCGGCGAGCTCGGCTTCAGAGGTTCAAGAAAGTCAACTCCATTCGCTGCTCAGTCAGCAGCTGAAACAGCAGCTAAGGCTGCTATGGAGCACGGCCTCAAGTCAGTAGAAGTTTTCGTTAAGGGTCCTGGTCAGGGCCGTGAGGCAGCTATCAGAGCATTACAGACAGCAGGTCTTGAAGTAACAATGATCAAAGACGTTACTCCAATTCCTCACAACGGATGTCGTCCTCCAAAGAGAAGACGTGTCTAAAGAAATAGGAGGTATTACACATGGCTAGATATACAGGAGCTGTATGCAGACAGTGCCGTAGAGAAGGCAAGAAGCTCTTCTTAAAAGGCGAGAGATGCTATTCAGACAAGTGTGCAATTGCACGTAGAGCTTACGCACCTGGTCAGCACGGTCAGGGTCGTAAGAAGAGCTCAGAGTACGGTCTTCAGCTTAGAGCTAAGCAGATGACAAAGCGTTACTATGGTGTACTCGAGAGCCAGTTCAGAAAGTACTATGGCTTAGCAGAGAAGAAAGAGGGTAAAACTGGTGAAGCTTTACTCGCTATCCTCGAGAGCCGTCTTGATAACGTTGTTTACAGAATGGGTTGGGCTTCATCACACGCTGAGGCTAGACAGCTCGTTTCTCACTGTCACTTCACAGTAAACGGCAAGAAGGTTAACATCCCTTCATACCTCACAAAGCCAGGCGACGTTGTTGCTCTTTGTGAAGGCAGCCGTTCAAGCGAAAAGTTCAAGGCAGTTATGGAAGCTAACGCTTCTAGACCTGTTCCAAAATATCTCGAAATTGCACAGGGTGCATTTGAGGGTAAAGTTGTTGCTATTGCACAGCGTGACGAAATCGACCTCGATGTTGATGAAACCCTCATCGTTGAGTTGTACTCTAAGTAATCCTTCAGAAGATCATCCGATCACACAAAAACTTTCAGTATTATGTTACTGCTAAAGATTAATAGGAGGAATTAACTAATGATAGAGATAGAAAAACCAAGAATCGAAACTGAAGAGTTATCAGCTGACGGTAAATACGGCAGATTCGTCGTTGAGCCACTCGAGCGTGGTTTTGGTAACACACTTGGCAACAGCTTAAGACGTGTTCTCCTTTCATCACTCGAGGGTGTTGCTGTTACATCTATCAAGATCGATGGCGTTCTTCACGAGTTCTCTACTATCCCTGGTGTCAAAGAAGATGTCACAGAGATCGTTCTGAACATGAAGAGCCTTGTTGCTAAGCTCCACAGCAACGGTCCAAAGGTTGTTGAAATCGCAGCCGAGGGTCCATGCGAGGTTACAGCTGCTAGCATCAAGTGTGACAGCGAGGTTGAGATTCTTAACGAAGACCTCCATATCGCAACTTTAGGTGAAGATTCTAAATTAAATATGGAAATCACTTTGGATAAGGGCAGAGGCTACGTTCCAGCAGAGCGCAACAAAGCTCTCATGGGCAACGAAGTTATCGGTGTTCTTCCTGTAGATTCAATCTATACACCGGTCCTCAAAGTGAACTACACAGTAGATAACACCCGTGTTGGTCAGATTACTGACTATGACAAGCTCACACTTTCAGTGTGGACTAACGGCGTTATCAACGCTCAGGAAGCAGTTTCACTTGCTGCTAAGGTTCTTACATCACACCTTAACCTCTTCGTTGACCTCTCTGACAGAGGCTATAACACAGAGATTATGGTTGAGAAGGACGACAAGGGCAAGGAGAAGGTACTTGAGATGACTATCGAGGAACTCGATCTCTCAGTTCGTTCATTCAACTGCCTCAAGCGTGCAGGCATCAACACAGTTGAAGACCTCATCTCAAAATCTGAAGAAGATATGATGAAGGTAAGAAACTTGGGCAGAAAGTCACTTGAAGAGGTTATTTATAAGCTCTCAACTCTCGGCTTTGGCCTGCGTAAAGAAGAAGAATAACCTTTATATAACTCTTTAAAAATTCGAAAAGGAGTGAATACAAATGCCAGGTACAAGAAAATTAGGCAGAGCAACTGATGCCAGAATGGCAATGCTCAGAGCGCTCGTTACATTCTTACTCGAGAACGGTAAAATCGAAACAACAGTTACTCGTGCAAAGGAAGTATCATCTCTCGCTGAGAAGATGATCACAATAGCTAAGAAAGAGACTCTCGCTAACAAGCGTAACGTTATGGCTTTCATCACTAAGGAAGACGTAGCTACAAAGCTTTTCAAGGAGATCGCTCCAAAGTATGCTGACAGAAACGGCGGTTACACACGTATCACAAAGATCGGTCCACGTCGTGGTGACGCAGCAGAGATGGCTATCATCGAGCTTATCTAATTTAAGATTTGCATAACTAAAGCACCCAAGTTATCTTGGGTGCTTTTTATATAGCAACTATTTAAAAATAATTTGAAATAGGTATTGACTTTTAGATATAAGATATGTATAATCTATTTAAAGAAAATTTGAAATAGGTGATCACAATAGCAGTATCAAAGATTCTTTCGGCACTTTCTGATGATACACGAAGAAGAGTACTGGAAATTTTGAAGAAAGGTAAAATAAGTTCAGGTGACTTAGCAAAAGAGCTTGATATGACGCCACAAGCACTCTCATACCATCTATCGAAGCTCAAAAAAGCCGACCTGATATATGAAACAAAACACAAGAATTTCATCTTCTACGAACTTAATCTTACTGTTTTAGATGAAGCAGTAATGTGGATGATGAATCTAAGAGGAGAAAATTATGAATAAAACCAGTGAAACATTTTTTAAAATCCTATCGAGAGCACCAATTAGTGTGACTTTGATAGCGTTCTTTTTTATGCCTGATACCGTACCAGTACACTTTGGCGTTGACAATAATGTTGACCGATGGGGTAGCAAATACGAATATTTGATACTTCCGTCTGTTATTCTAATACTTAGTATTGTTATTGCTCTTGTATCAAATTACCTTGAAAAGAAGGAAGAAAATGGTAATAATAATTATAAAATTATGATAACTGTTGGAATTTGTTTATTGGCAGTCCTTAATGTTATGACATATTATTTCCTTTATGTTGCCTTTATGGGTGTTCAAAACATCAGTACAACAATAATTGATTTCCAAAGTTTGATTACGCTACTTTTAGGATTTATGCTAATCGTTATAGGAAATATTATTCCTAAAGCTAAGATGAATTCTATACTTGGACTTCGTACAAAATGGAGTTTGAGCAGTGAAAAAGCTTGGAAAAGAAGTCAACGTTTCTGTGGCTATGCAGCAATCATTTCTGGACTATTGATTGTAATTGAAAGCTTGATTTTTAAGGGAATGACAACTATAGTTGTGCTCATTAGTATAATTATTGTTATGTCAATAGTCGATACGATATATTCTTACTTTGTAAGCAAAAGATGAAGTGAATAAAATATCAAGCACCCAAGTTATCTTGGGTGCTTTTTTGTTAACTATGAGTGGTATAGTTAAACGAGCAAATAAACATTATCATCAAGAAAATAACGATATAGTAAGTTCTGTTATCTTGAAAATCAACTAAAAGGATGATAAAATGTAGATATAAAATTTCAATGGGGTTATATTATGAAAAGACTTTTGAGCATTATTTTATGTGTTATGATACTGTTTACAGTTGTATCATCGTCACTTGTGATCACATCGGCTGAAACTGAATTTATCGAAATTTACACAGCAGATGATCTGAGAGCTGTCGACAACAATCTTGCTGGTAATTACAAATTGATGAACGATATTGATTTATCAGAAGTTACTGCCAAAGGCGGAAAATATGATTTTTCTGGCAACGGTTGGGATCCGATCGGCAGTCGTGGAGTTTATGGTACAAATGCATTTAGTGGTGTGTTTGATGGCAACGGCTACACTATCAGCGGACTTAGAATCAGCGTGACAGCTATGCCAAATGGCGCAAGCTCAAAAACAGCTCGCATAGGTCTTTTTTCAACCAACACGGGTATCATCAAAAATCTCACTGTATCCGGAAAGATAAGCTCAACTTATGAATATGGCGTTGAATATATCGGTGGCATAGTTGCGTATAATTCAGCTTCAATTGAGAATTGTGCGAACAAGTGTGACATAACTTACAACTATAACAAGATTCAAAACGGTTACACAGGTGGCATCTGCAGTTATTCTAAAGGTACTATAAGTAAGTGTTATAATACTGGTACCATCAGCATCTCAAATGCTTCAAAATCGAACGCTTCAACTGTATATTCGGCAGGTATATCTTGTGGTTCGGGATATACAAACGACTGTTATAACACAGGAAGTATTATGGCTTCACATAATTTCGGTACAAGTAAAACTGTGTCTTGTGGCATCAGCGCTGCCGGTAGCGCAAGTCGAGTCGCACGTTGTTATAACATAGGAACTGCTGTTTATGCAATCACCAATAGTTCTGTTGTAGACTGTTTTTATCTGAACACAAAAGGCATCGGTGGCTCCGGTGCAAAGGGGCTCTCAAGTGAAGCTATGATAACGCCTGAGTCATTCACAAACTTTGATTTTGAAAACACATGGGTGATAGATGCTGAGAGTGGCTACAGCTATCCACAGCTTACAACTAACCGTCAGGTCAAGCCGATTGTAGCAACAGGTATTGAAATCACAAGCTCACCTTTAAAGTTAACATATATCAAGGGTGAAGAATTTGATGCAAGTGGACTTGAAGTCAGCGTAATTTACAGCAATGACACAAAGGAACTGACAACAGACTACACAGTCAGCGGATATGATAGCACTCTCGGTGTGAAAACTATCACAGTTGCATATGGTGACTTCACAGCGACATTCGAAGTTGAAGTGAAATATCAGCTCGGTGACGTTGACCGCAACGGAAAGGTCAATGTTTTCGATGCATCAGCAATCCAGAAACACTTAGCAGGTATCATCGAGTTTGATGATGAACAGAAAGCGCTTGCTGATACCGACAAAAACAGAAAAATCAACATCTTTGATGCTTCCCGTGTACAAAAACACATCGCAGGCATAGTCCCAGAACTTTAATGAACTCAAACAAAAAGCAGGTGCGAAATAAAAACGCACCTGCTAATTTTTTATCTTTTAATTATATCATCAAACATTTTGATGTTGCTGTACTGGTATGGAAGTTCTCCACTTTGTTCCTTTGTGATAATCTCAACGATTTTGTCATTGATAGGGGTAGGAATATCGTAGCGCTTGCCCCATTCACACACAACGCCGTTGATAGCATCAACCTCACAAGGTTTGCCTTTCTTGATGTCCTGAAGCATTGATGGCTCAATGAGAGCGTGCTTTTTCATAGCGATAGGGATGATGAACTTGCCTATCTCACGCTTTATAGCTGTTTTGTAGTAGAAAAGCTTTGTGATATCCTTTTCCTGAACAGGCGCGAATGTAGCTCCTGCCGCGTGACCTACATCGATAACCTCTTTGATACAGCGGATGGCAACTTCTCTTGTTTCCTTGTTGTTTGCTACGTCACCAAAAGTTCCGCCGATAACTGTGCCAAGACCTGAGAAAGTCGCGTTGATAAGTAGCTTCGACCAGCGTGCACCGATGAGGTTGTCCTCAAGATGTACAGGACACATAAGCTCGAGCAAATCTTTCACCATATTGTACTGCTCGTCGGTGATACCTTTCATTTTGCCCATATGGAAGTAGAGTGAGTCAGGGTCACTTGTCAGTTCAACAACACCAGGCTCCTTGAGAGTTGCACCCCATTCAACAGTACAGCCCATAGTTCTGTTCTCACCGACAACTTCAGCTATAACAGGCTCAGGCAAGCCGTTCTGGAGTGTAACGATAACGCCGTTTGGCGATAAAAACTTCTTGATATTTGTGACAACTTCACGGTTAAAAAGCTGTTTTGTCATCAGCAGGATAACATCATATTCACCCTGCATTTCGTCAGGAATCATAACGCTTACAGGTACATTCATATTAACTGTTCCTGTGATAGTTGCGCCCTTTTCTCTGAGTGCGTCAACGTGAGCACGGTTGCGGTTGATGAGGTCGATTTTACCTCCGTTTTTAGTTATGTATGCACCGAGAACAGTGCCCAGTGAACCCGCACCATATATAGCAAATCTTTTCATAATATCCCCCTCTGTTCATAGCTTGATTATTTTATCATAAAAGAATTAAAAAATAAAGGAACAGTTATGTAACTAATAAATTTATCGAAAAACAATAAAATTATATTGACAAACAGAAACTAAGGGTGTATTTTAAAGATAGAAATCATTTCTTTGGAGGAAGCTATGACAAAAAAATCACATAAAATTACAAATACAATATTACTTGTTATAACTGCTATATTCCTTGTTGCGGGAGTTGTCGGTCTTTTTGTGTTGCCTCAGTACGTGAATGTACTGATTGACCAGCCTGACAAAGTTGGTGATAGAGAGAATATAACACAACTTGGTAGGGCTGTTGTCCACATTATGTCATATGTTATTCTTTTGATTGCAATCTGTGCTGATTGCTTTCTTATGTCTTTATTTATCAGAGTTGGCAAGGGTGAGTTGTTCACTTCAAAAGGTGTTTTTTGTGTCAATGCTATTATGTGGTGTTGCTTTGCGTTAACTTTAGCAAGTGCTTCACTTCTTTACTATTTCCAGATGGCTCTTGTGGTTACAGTTGGTTCATTGATAATCGGCATCTGTCTGATACTTGTCAGAAACGCTGTTGAGGAAGCAATGGCAATCAAAAATGAAAACGACCTTACTGTGTAGGTGATGATATGATTGTAGTGAATCTTGATGTGATGATGGCAAAGCGAAAGATGTCGCTTAATGAGTTATCGGAGAAAGTCGGCATTACGCTTGCGAACCTTTCAATTTTGAAAAATAACAAAGCAAAAGCCATCCGCTTTTCGACTCTTGACGCTATCTGTAAGGCTCTCGAATGTAAAGTGGAGGATATCATCGAATTTGTAGAGGAGTGAGATTATGAATAATAGTTTTAATACACCACCTGTATACAATAACCCGTATGTGTCTCAGCCATCGCCCGTAATAACAACTCCAAGGGAAGCACGTAAATATTCTTTAAGAGAAAATTTATTTGCATGGATGTGCTATATTTTTGCATACTTGTTCTGTCTTGCTGTCCCGATAAGCGTGAACCCTTTGGGTGCATTCATTGTGATTATTCTGATGTTCGTGAGTACCGCTGTGGTTTTGCTTATTAAAGGCAACAAAGTTCAGACTATGCCGATTGTTGTGGCAGTATCTGCGCTTGTGTGCTCAAGCTCGCTGATACTGACATCAAATTCATTCTTGCACTTTTTCGCATTTTGCTATGGTTTAGCTTCTTACTGCTATTTTGTGTATGCTGTGTCTAGTGAGCACAAATTCAAGTTCAACGATATGTTGCTTGCTGATTTTATGAAAGCATTGTTTGTGCTTCCGTTTTACTCATTTGCGGATGTTTTCAGAGCCCTTTTCTCAGGCAAGAACAACAAGGGCGGTAGGTTTGCGTTGAAAGTTTTGTGCGGTATCGTCTTGGCGATTGTGCCGACAGCTATCGTGCTTTTGCTTTTGGCATATGACAACGATTTTGCAAATCTTATGGAAAAGATGTTCAAGTTTGAGAACTTCAGTTTGTTTGAACATATTGTAAGCCTTATTTTTGCATTTCCTGTATCAGCCTATTTGTACGGTATTTTCATTTCATCAAGAGATAACAAGTGTACGGATATACTGACCCCTGAGTCTTGCAAAAAGGGACTCAAGAGTTTGCGTTTTGCACCTCTTGTGACTGTGCTTTGTGCGGTTATGCCAGTGCTTTTTGTATACGTTGTGTTCTTTGTTTCACAATGGAAATATTATGTTTCAGGTTTCACAAGAGTACTGCCAAAGAATTTTAGCTACGCAACTTATGCGCGCGAGGGCTTTTTTGAGCTTTGTACAGTGGCATTTATCAACCTTATTATTCTGATATTGATTTCTGTATTTCTAAAGCGTAAGAGCGAGAAATCGCCCGTTATGTTAAAGGTTCTGTCAGTTATATTCTCAGTTTTCACGCTCATACTTATCAGTACAGCAATAGCGAAAATGGTGATGTATATAGATTGCTACGGACTTACACCAAAGCGTGTTTATTCAAGTTGGTTTATGATAGTATTAGCTGCGATTTTCCTTATGATTATAGTCAAGCAGTTTGTAAGTAAACTCAACCTGATCGCTTTTTCACTTGCAACGATAGTTTTTATGTTCACCATTCTTTGTGTATCAAACGTCGATTCATTCATCGCAAACTACAATGTTAACAGATACCTCGATGGCACTCTCAAGACAGTAGATGTTGAATCTCTCGAAGAACTACAAGATGCATCAATTCCATCAATGGTGCGTTTGTATGAAAAGTTGCTGCCGATGCCATATGATGATATGAGTGAGTCTGAAAAAGATATGTTCTATGAGTTGGAAAGATATCTTGACATAAAAGGTGAAAATCTGAAGAGAAGAGATGACTTTGGCAACAAAGATATATGGTCATATACCATCCCGTCACAAAGAGCAGAGATAGCACTAAAAGAAACTAAGTTCTACTGAAAAAGACAAAAAGAAAACCCCGTCATAATTGACGGGGTTAATTTAATATGCTTAGTTTTCGCTGTAGATAACAGTAACATCAGGGTGGAGCTGTAAGAGAGATGCAGGAACCATTGGGTCGATAGGACCGAAGAATGATTTCTCTACGATATCCTTTTTAGCAGCGCCGTTAGCAACCAAGAGAATTTTCTTAGCCTGCATGATTGACATCATACCCATTGTGATAGCTGTCTTTGGAACATCGTCGATAGACTCGAAGAATCTAGCGTTAGCCTCGATAGTAGACTCATCAAGAACAACCTCGTGAGTTGGACCAACGAAGTACTTGTCAGGCTCGTTAAAACCGATATGACCATCAAGACCGATACCGAGAAGCTGGATATCTGTGCCACCGAGCTCTTTAATCATCTTGTCATATGCTTCGCCCTCAGCTTTGAGGTCATCAGCACAGCCGTTAGGAACGAAAGTCTTAGACTTGTCGATGTTAACATGATTGAAGAGGTTGTCGTTCATGAAGTAGCGGTAGCTCTGGTCGTTAGAACCATCGAGTCCTACATACTCGTCAAGGTTAACAGAAGTAACTTCACTAAAGTCAATCTTGCCGGCTTTGTTATCTTCGATAAGTCTCTTGTAAGTGCCAACAGGAGAAGAACCTGTTGCAAGACCTAAAACACAGTTTGGCTTGTTGATGATAACAGCGCCGATGATGTCAGCAGCTTTGTTGCTGAGTTCTTCGTAAGTTTTAACAGTAATAAATTTCATAAGAAATTCCTTTCCCAAACAATAAAAATTGTTTGTACAAAAATTACGGAATTATTATAAACCTATTTTTTTTACTTGTAAAGTAGAAATTGATGAAAATGTGTGGGTAAATTTTATTTATTTTGATAAAATTTATAAATACAAAAGACACCACCTTTTTACTGGTGGTGTCAATATATGGGTTACATTAATTTGAGGTAGAGCTCTTTGATTTCATCAACGCTTGTATCTCTTGGGTTACCAGGACGACAAGCATCATCAAAAGCAGACTGAGCGAGGAAGTCTATGTCGTCAGCTTTAACAATTTCAGTAAGGTCAGCAGGGATACCAACATCAGCTGAGAGCTGTTTTACAGCATCAATAGCCGCAACTCTTGCATCTTCTAAGGTCATAGCGTCAACATTTTTTACGCCCATAGCTTTAGCAATCTCTCTGTATTTTTCGCCTGTGCACTGTGCGTTATATTCCATAACAGTAGGGAGGATGATAGCGTTAGCAACGCCGTGAGGTGTGTCATAAAGCGCACCAAGAGGATGAGCCATTGAGTGAACGATACCAAGACCTACATTTGAAAAGCCCATACCAGCAATGTACTGACCGAGTGCCATACCTTCTCTGCCATCGTCCTTACCGTTTACCGCGCCGCGCAGCGACTTAGCGATGATTTCGATAGCTTTGATATGGAACATATCGCTCATTTCCCAAGCGCCCTTGGTGATATATCCCTCAATAGCGTGGGTGAGAGCATCCATGCCTGTAGCGGCGGTTAAGCCTTTTGGCATAGTAGCCATCATATCAGGGTCAACAACAGCAACAACAGGGATGTCATGAACATCGACACAAACCATTTTGCGGTTGTTTTCTGCGTCAGTGATAACATAGTTGATTGTAACCTCAGCAGCAGTACCTGCGGTTGTAGGAACTGCGATGATAGGTGTGCATTTATTTTTAGTAGGAGCAACGCCTTCTAAACTCTTCACATCAGCAAACTCAGGGTTTTCGATGATGATGCCAACAGCTTTGGCTGTGTCCATAGAAGAACCGCCACCAATAGCGACGATACAGTCAGCCTGAGCTTCCTTGAAAGCTTTCACGCCTGCCTGGACATTCTCGATAGTTGGGTTAGGCTTGATGTCAGAAAAAACATCGTAAGCGATATCAGCATTGTCAAGGATATCTGTAACTTTCTTAGAGATACCGAGCTTGATAAGGTCTGGGTCACAGCAAACGAGAATCTTTTTGAAAGCTCTCGCTTTGATTTCGTTTGCAATTTCAAGGATTGCACCCTTGCCGTGATAAGAAGTTTCGTTAAGTACAAATCTGTTAGCCATATTTATATCTCCTTTGTTAATTTTAAGATTGTTATCTTATTAACATTGTACAAAAATGAAATCACGATGTCAACAGTTTTGTACAAAAAGCGAAGAAAAGGCACCTGCTATCAGGTGCCTTTTAGTTTATTCGTTATTACTATCCTGTGGTGGGATATATGGTGGTTGAGGGTTTACAGGAGAGTTTTTATATTCAGGAGGAGCGTAAGTTGTCTTGTGCGTTGTTTCCTTAGGATACTGTGGATAGTCCTGTATCAGCGGTTGCTGTGGTGGGGTACTAGCCTTCTTTATTAATCTTTTTCTTACTATCAAGTACACAATCGCACCGGGAGGTATCAACAAACGCAAAACAAATGAGCCGTTACCATACTTGATGAACGCTGAGTAATTGGTAATCATACCTAGGTAAAAGTTGAGCTTTATCATCTCAGGACCGAACGAGAATCTGAAAGAAATCAATCCCAGAACGATAAAAATAATCCACAAAGCTTTCTTGTTGATTTTATGCTTCGAGCAGTCAACAACAGCAAACAGCATCAACGCAAGTGAAACAACGTTAGTTAATATCATTATCCACTGGAACAAGGATGCCTGAGCCATATTATTAATGTTTCCTGTTGTGTATAAACTAGTGTCCTCGAATAATTTTACATCAAAAGAACTTATCTTTTCATAGTTGGAGCTTGTGCTTACGAAAACAACATACTCTTTATCATTTTCAGTCATAGTATAAGATGCGCTGATTGTGGCTAACTTTTTGCCGTTTGTGACATTGACATTATTGTTGAAACCAACCAGAGTCAGTTCATAAGACTTAACATCGCACAGTAGTGATTCCATTTCGTTGTACTGTTGTGCGAACTCATCCTCTGAGTATACATCCTGAACAAATGAGTACGCTGTGTCAAAATCTTTGTCAATGATAGCGTCGAGCATACCTTCGGTATATGCACGGACTTCTTCGTTTTCGAAACGCTCCAAAAGCTGTGAACATCCCGAAAGTGAAAGGATTATCATACTCAGTAAAAGTACAATCGCTAAGGATTTTTTCTTTAGCATAGAAGCACCACCTTTATACATTCTACAATCAGTATACTTGAATATCTGAGAGTTGTCAATCGAAGATGATATATATTACAAAACAAAAAGGCCGTTGTGAAAACGGCCCTTTTCTATCAGATTTCAGGAACTATGAAACCTTTTTTTGTTAACTTTTCTTCAATTTTGTCGAGTATGTCCTGAGATTCAGCTCGCACGGTATGATAGTGATATCCGCCCGTGATATTCATAAGCTCGCTTGATTTTCCTGTGCGCACACCCTCGATGAACTGTTTGATATGCATTTGCGAAAAGATGTTGAGAGAAGCCTGCATTTTTCCGTACACCTTGTGCCATACAAAGACATCAACAACCGTACCGCCTAAATCAACGATAGAGCTGAGCTCGTTTTCTGTTTGTTCAGTTGTATGGAAAATCTTGAACACTTTCTCGAAAAGCGGTGAGCTCTGTATGATATAGCCGTTGTGAGTGGAAAGAATATCGTAGCCCTGAGCTTTGAGGTGAGAAATATCCGATACGATAATCTGGCGTGACACAGAAAATTTCTCAGCAAGTACGCTTCCTGATATTGCTTCATTCTCGGACATAAGGAGGTTTGCGATTGCTTTTCTTCTGTCGTTAGCTTTCATAAACTACCTCTTAAACAGCGTGAAGATTCTTGAGTGATAAGTCAAGGATAGGTGAGGAGTGAGTCAGTGCACCACTTGAGATATAGTCAACGCCGATGTCGACAAGCTTTGCAACATTCTCTTTTGTAACGTTACCACTGCACTCGGTCTCAGCCTTGCCCTGTGTGAGTCTCACAGCTTCTTTCATATCTTCAACGCTCATATTATCAAGCATAATGATGTCGGCACCTGCATCGAGAGCTTCTTTTAGCATCTCGAGGTTTTCAACTTCAACTTCAATCTTGCGTACAAAAGGAGCGTACTCCTTAGCCATTTCGATAGCTCTCTTAACTGAGCCTGCAGCACCGATGTGGTTATCTTTGAGCAAAATACCGTCACTCAAATTGTAGCGGTGATTGTATCCGCCTCCGACTTTTACTGCGTATTTTTCGAAAATTCTCATATTAGGTGTTGTCTTTCTTGTGTCGAGGAGCTTTGTTTTGCTACCTGCAAGGAGTTTTGCGATAGAGTTTGTGTAGGTAGCTATACCACTCATACGCTGGAGGTAGTTGAGAGCTGTGCGCTCGCCTGAAAGAAGAACCCTGATATCGCCTTTGATAACACCGAGCTTGTCGCCGTTTTTGACTTCGTCTGAGTCTTTGCAGAAAAATTCACATACTGTGCCACTGTCCAGAAGTTCAAAAACACGTTTGAAAACTTCGAGACCTGCGATGATTCCGTCCTGCTTACAGATAAGCTCAACTTCACCCTGTGCACTTTCTCTCATAACCGAGTTTGTTGTGATATCCTCACTTGTGATGTCTTCTTTCAAAGCTGACAGAATGAGGTCGTCAGCGTTTAGTTTCATGGTGATATTATTCATTGTTTTCCGTCTCCTTTTTGATTGCTGATAAAACAAGCTTTTTGTATTGTTCTTTGTAATTTTCGTATTTTGACTCGTCTATAACTAACGGCTTGAAATCCTCATTTTCTTTGTAAGTTGAGATGATGTTTCTAGCCGCACGTTTTGCAAAAACAAGGCTTTCAAGAAGTGAGTTGCTCGCGAGTCTGTTTTTGCCGTGAACTCCGTTGCAAGCAGTTTCACCGATAGCATAAAGTCTGTCCATCGAAGTTTTGCTGTCTGAGTTTACATCGATACCACCCATGAAATAGTGTTGTGATGGAACAACAGGGATAGGCTCCTTGGTTATGTCGTAACCCTGCTCGAGACAATGCTCATAGATGTTCGGGAAATGCGACAAAATCTCTTCTTTGTCAATCGGTTCGAGCGATAGCCAGACGTGTTTTGTTTGGTCTTTTTCCATCTGTTTGAATATAGCATTTGCAACGACATCTCTTGGGAGAAGCTCGTTTACAAAACGCTCACCATTTTTATCAAGAAGTATAGCGCCTTCACCTCGCACAGACTCCGAAATTAGAAATTCTCTGCCATCATTTTCGGTGTAAAGTGTGGTCGGGTGAATCTGGATATAGTCTATATGTTCTAGTTTTATGTTGTGCTTGAGTGCAAGTGCGAGCGAGTCACCTGTCAGATGGCGGAAGTTTGTTGAGTGCTCAAAAAGTCCTCCAATACCGCCTGTTGCAAGAACTGTGTAGCTGGCATTTATGCTTTTGAACTCTCCGTTTTTGTCGTGACCGATAATGCCTGTACACTCGTTGTTCTCACATATCAGGTCGACCATCGTGAAATTCTCGATAAGCGTGATATTGGATTTGTTTTTGACAGTACTCAGAAGGTGAGAGGTGATTTCTTTTCCTGTTTCGTCCTCGTGGAAAAGAATTCTCGGTCTTGAGTGTGCACCCTCTTTTGTATAGGTGAACTTTTCGCCGTCTTTCTCAAACTGTACTCCATATGACACAAGGTCAGATATGACCTCTCTTGAAGAACGAATCATAATCTCCACACTTTCGGGATTATTCTCGAAGTGACCTGCACGCATAGTGTCGTTGAAAAAAGCTTCAAAATCCGATTCATCTCTGAGTACACATATGCCGCCCTGAGCGAGGTATGAGTCGCTGTTTACTGCTTCGTCTTTTGTTATGATAGTTATGTTTTTGTCTTGTGGGAGATTGAGCGCGCAGTAAAGTCCTGCAACACCACACCCAACAATAAGTATATCAGTTTTCATTTTATTTTCCAAGCTCCAACATTTTTTCGAGTGGTACGAGCGCTCTTGCTCTGAGTTCTTCGTCTACAATAACTTCTTTGTCTTCTTTTTCTAGTACATTAAGAACCGCCTCAAGCGTGTTGAGTTTCATATCCTTGCAACATGGATTCGGCTTAGGAAAGTAGAAACGCTTGTCCTTGTTGTCTGTGAGGAGCTTGTGCTCAACGCCGTCTTCGGTGCAGATGATATATTCATTAGTACTGTCAGTTTTAGCATAGTTTATGATATCTGCAGTACTGCCGATGAAGTCCGACAGCTCGAGTATTTCTTTCTCACATTCAGGGTGTGAGAGCACCTTTGCGTTTTTGTGTTTATCTTTTTCCTTTTTGAGACTGTCCGCTGTGATTTTTACATGAATAGGGCAGAAGCCGTCATTTAGTATGATGTTCTTATCTTTCACGTGAGTTTTAACAAAACCGCCGAGGTTCTTGTCAGGAATGAAGAAGATGTTTTTGTTAGGAAGTGCATTGACAATTTTCAACGCATTTGATGAAGTAACACAAACATCGCTGAGACATTTGAGTTTTGCAGATGAGTTGATGTAGCACACAACAGCAAGGTCGTCGTACTTGTCTCGCATCTGCTGTATAACACCATCTTTGACCATATGAGCCATAGGACAGTCAGCACTCAAATCAGGCATAAGAACCTTTTTGTCAGGGGACAGGATTTTTGCGCTTTCTCCCATGAATTTAACACCGCAGAAAACGATGATATTGGCATCGCTGTTTTTAGCTACTTTTGCAAGATAAAACGAATCACCGACAAAGTCAGCGATTTCCTGAACATTATCAGGAGCGTAGTAGTGTGCGAGTATGACCGCGTTTTTCTGTTTTTTCAGCTGTTCGATTTTGTTTTTCATAGTAATTTTCCAGTCTGTAATTGAGATATGATACAGATTATATCTATATGCTTTACAACTGTCAAGTTATCTGTAAAGTTTTGGAGAAACGACAGGTTTGGACACATTTTTCGTCCCACTTCTGTGAAAAAAGCAGAGGAAGAGGAAAGAGTTAAATTCTAATTTGCTGTAAAAAACAAAGCCACACCCATAGAAGGTGTGACTTTATTCATTGCTGGAGAAGTTGCAAAAGTATAAAATAAATTCTATAAAATCAAATATGCGTAAAGTGTGCATAAGTTTTACAGAAAATATCGTATGTATTCCGGCTCGTTTTTAAGATTTAACTTTAGTTCATCGATACTGTTAAATACTGATTTTCCTTTACTGCCAAAGTAGGGTTCCCACATCGCGGGGAGAGCATTATCCTGTGAGCAAATATACATCCACTCATTAGCATCGTATTGATATATAATTTCGAGCTGATAAGTGAAGAATCCCTTTTTGTTTTTTAGAATCACATATCGCTTAGATTTGTCGATAGAATAGACAGCTTCAATCACTTCGTCAACGAACGAATCAAGCTGTTTATCATACATCATTTCGACAATAGTTTCCCAAGATGGCATTGGCGGTATTTTAACCACGGGTTTCTTCTTAAATAGTTTTGTGAAGAAGTTCATTTTGAGCTCTCCTTTGCGGTGTTGATAGAGGCAATTAAGATGCGACGGATAGTGCCGCATTGATTGTAAAGATCAATAGCGGTTTCTCTATTCAAAATATCAGATTTCACAAATAACTCCAGCCAATACTCTGTTTCATAGCATTCTTTTAAGGCGATTTGTAATTTGGCAATGAAATCGGGTTTTCCGTGAGCATAATTTGCTTCGTGAATGTTGGCACCGATTGAGGTTGCAGAACGCTCCAATTGATTGACGAGAGAATAATGCCCTTTGATCGTTTCGCAGAGTGTGATGATTTTAACTGCAAAATCTGTTGAAAGTTTACGAAGTTTAGATTCTGCCATATAAACACCGCCTTTCTTGCTTAAATTATATCATAATTGATAGAAATGTTAAAGTGAAATATCCTTCGGATGTGAAATAATGACCCATGGTCATTGTGAAATATTGCTACTTCGTCGCAATGTGAAATGAAATTTGCCCACATTCGCGAAGCGAATATTTCATATTTGCAAAGCAAATATTTCACAGCAAAGCTATTTCACTTGCCCGCAAGGGCAAATTTCGTTGAAAAAAGCCACCTTTGTCGGTAGACAAAAGTGACATTTTTCTTGGCCCGCCCGAAGAGATTTGAACTCCCGTTCTCCGGAATCGGAATCCGTTGCGTTATCCAGCTACGCCACGGGCGGATATATTCTCTACACTATAAGTATAGCGAAATACATGTTTTTATTCTTCACTGAGCTCTGCCCATAGCTCGTACTGAGTATCAAGCTCGTCTTGATTTTGCTGTAAAAGTGAAGTTATTTCGCTTAGCTTTTCATAGTCAGACATCACGGTTTCTTCATTCATCTGCTGGTTTAAGTTTTCGATTTCTTCTTCTAGCTGAGCAATTCGACTCTCACATTTTGCAAGCTGAGTTTTGCGCTTGCGTTCTTGTGCTTTGAGCTGTTTTTGAAGTTGATAGTCGTTGATTTTCGGCTTATCCTGAGTGTTTGAAACTGACACAGCTTCCTGTGTTGTCTCAGCGTTCTGTGTTCGCTCAAGATAGTCGTCATAGTTGCCCAGATACTCTGTAAAGCCGTCATCATTCATATACAAGACTCTTGTTGAAAGCTTGTTGATAAAATAACGGTCGTGGCTGATGATGAGCATCGTGCCGCCGTAACTTAGCAAAGTTTTTTCCAGCGCTTCTCTTGAAGATGTATCGAGGTGGTTAGTCGGTTCGTCAAGTAAAAGCAGGTTGCCTCTTTTTAGCATAAGCTTCAAAAGTGACACTCGTGCACGTTCGCCACCACTCATTTTGGAGAGCTGTTTGAAAACATCGTCGCCCTTGAACATAAACGAACCGAGCGCTGTTCTCACCTCAGTGAGATCCATTTTTGGATAAGCGTCATAAACTTCATCGAGTGCAGATTTGCTTAAATCGAGGTCTTTTTGCATCTGGTCAAAGTAGCTCAAATCTACCTTTGCGCCAAAACGGATTTCACCTGCATCAGGTTCATACTGTGAAGTCAGAAGCTTGAACAAAGTGCTCTTTCCGCAACCGTTAGGGCCGATAATGAAAACTCGCTCACCCTTTTTCAGGTGCATCGAAAGATTCGAGAAAATCTTTTCATCATCAAAGCTCTTCTCAAGGTCGTAGCACATCAGCACATCCTGACCGCTTTCACGCTTTGGTTCAAGAGTAAACGAAAGAGTCTCGAGTTCTGAGTCAGGAGTGATGAGCTGTTCTTTGATTTTATCTACCTGATGCTGTTTGCTCTGGGCTGTGATGATATTCTTTTCTCTGTTCCATCTTTTTTGCTGTTCGATTATACCCTCGATACGTTTGATTTCTTTCATATCGTTGAGATATTTATTGCGTACAGCTTCTTGTTCGTGTTCTTTTTTCTTGATGAAAGTCGAATAGTTACCCTCATAAGTGGTAACCTTACTGTGCTCAAGTTCAATAGTCTTGTTGGTCACAGCATCAAGGAAATATCTGTCGTGGCTGATGATGATAACTTCGCCTTTGAAGTCTTTGAGAAAACCCTCGAGCCACGCAACAGCTTTGATATCAAGGTGGTTAGTTGGCTCGTCAAGGAGCAAAAGATTAGCTTTTGAGAGCAAAAGCTTGCACAAAGAGAGCTTTGACATCTGACCGCCCGACAATGTTCCTGTTGGTTTTGAAAAATCATCTTCTGAAAATCCCAGACCAATAAGCGCAGATTTCGCCCTGCTTTTATATGTAAGTCCGCCCTCGCGCTCGTAAAGCTCAATAAGCTCTGTCTGGCGCGTGATAAGGCTGTCGAGGTCACCATCCCCATTTTCAATCATACTAGAGAGGGAGTCGATTTCGTCGTGCATATCCTTTAGATACTCAAAAACGCTGAGTACTTCTTCGTAAATGCCACGCTGTGGGTGGGTGCAGGCGTGCTGTTGCATATAACCGATTTTGGTGTCTTTAGAAACAGAAACCAGACCGGCAGTTGGGGATACTTCACCGTTAATGATACGGAAAATCGTTGTTTTGCCAACTCCGTTTGCTCCGATAAAACCAACTTTGTCTCGCTCTTCAATATTAAAGCTGACGTTTGTGAAAAGGTTGTGTTCAATATAAGTCATAGTAAGGTTGTGAACAGATAGTACAGGCACGCGCTCACCTCCGAAAATTATATATTTGTATTTATTAATATAATAAAGTTAATGATATGGTCAACAATCACCGCAAGATAAACGGTAAGTCCGAAACAAATAACCATATCAGCGGTTTTCATTTGAGAAAAGTCAAGAAGGTGCAAACACTTGCACACAAGGATGATTAGTGCGAGTGGAATGATGCACTTTATAGTAAAGGAAAGTGTGAAGCTTTCTATGAATGTTCTGGCGATAGGGTTCGCTTCATAAAACAAACCCGTTTTAAGTAACATCAGTGTAAATATCCAGTCGAGCACATTCAGAAAGTAAACACAGTATAGCTTGAACTGTAGCTTGCTCAAAAAACTTTTCTCAGTCATAAAAACACCTCGCAGGTAGTTTTTCCCACAAGGTATCAGTTATTCAAACAAGAGTATTTTACAATAGTCAGACTGAAAAATCAATATTTTGAAAGTTTTTTTAAAAAAAGTGTTGACAAATATATTTATGTGTGTTATTATAGGCGAGCGTTAGAAATTCGTTAAGAAATTCGCTGGTGTAGCTCAGTTGGTAGAGCAGCTGATTTGTAATCAGCAGGTCGGGGGTTCGAGTCCGTCCACCAGCTCCAAACAAGCCTACCATTATGGTGGGCTTTATATGTGGGAGAATTCCCGAGCGGCCAAAGGGGGCAGACTGTAAATCTGTTGTCAGTGACTTCGGTGGTTCGAATCCACCTTCTCCCACCAAGTGTTGTGGTCTATTTAGATGCCACACAGAAAAGCCTTGAGAAATCAAGGCTTTTCGCATTTTTTACCCCTATTTTTTAAGTTGCAATTTCATAGATGCCAACGACCTACAAGGTGGATTCGAACCACCGAAGTAAAAATAATGGGCAGATTTAGTGATTTATTATCGCTAAGTCTGCCCTTTTTTCGTTTATCTAAATGTTAAATAATTTTGTCTTGAAGCGGATGTAATGATTATTCATTGCATCCGCTTTTTTTGTTTTGCACTCCCTCCTTCGCTAAGAGGATGAGTAAATATAAAGGAAAGGAGTCAAGTCCAATGCAGTATTTTGATAAGAACGGCAAAGAGATCAAAGCTGGCATGAAAATCCTTATGGACGATGGCAGCATCGAAATGGTTTATGACACAGATGACCAATACGGCAATCCAAGCCTTGGCATCAACGCATCAAACGAAGAATTTTTGAAGCTACATCCTAATTGGGCAAGAGAGTATTATAGCCTCTCAAATTTCAATCCATCAAGTATTGAGATATGCCCCTCCGAACAGGAAATTCGTGACGAGCTTGAACAACTCACTCCAATTATCGAAGGAACAGAACTTAGGCTCGACTATGGAGAAAAGGTTTCAAAGGAAGACTATGAAAAATACGAAGCCGCCATTGCTCGAAGGACAACGCTCACCTCGATGCTTGGAGAGGACACCCCTATTTCTGCAAAAATTGATCGTTTTAACGATAACCCGGATGCTAAAATTAAAGCCAATGCAAGTGTAACCATTGGCACTCACTTTGCCGTTCACGGACTTAAGATCTACGATGGCGATGATGGTAAAGGCCCCCGTGTTATGTATCCGTCAACAAAGGGTACGGATGGAAAGTATTATGATGATTTCCACCCTGTAACCAAAGAAGCCAGAGAAGCAATGGACAAATATGTCCTCGATGCCTATCAGCAGGCTCTCGAACAGACTCAAGGTGAGCAAACAGCTACCGAAACCGAATCGGAAGACCTTGATGAAGACGAAGAACCTGCCTTTGAGCAGACAATGTAGGCTTTTTCGTTAAATAATTGATAATTCGCTGGACTTTTGAAAGTATTTCGGTATTGTGTAGTTGAGGTGATATAATTCAGAATTAGGAATCATACTTAATTCAGCCAAAGAAAAAGAAATAAATAGGATTTTGAGCACAAAGAATACATTGATAGAGAATGCATCAAATCAACAAGAATTTCAAATCAATTACGGTATCATAGTAACTGTGCGGTGTCATATATTTTTCAGTCAACGTGACAAAACAAGGGTGTTGCGTTGCAAAGACAAAAATTCCGCTTTCCTGCAACAGTTCATAAACAGCCATAAGAAGTGGTTCAATATCCGTAATATCCATAAT
>JBGVLC010000013.1:0-26769 GCA_045124035.1 Ruminococcus sp.
TCTGTCTTCAAGTTCTGTGACGATATCTCTGAGTCTTATGAGGTTATCCTCTGTATGTACGAGCTTTCTCTCAGCTTCTGTTTTTCTATATCTATAACGTGAAATACCTGCTGCCTCTTCGAAAATCTCTCTTCTGTCTTCACTTTTAGAAGCAACGATAGAATCGATTTTACCCTGACTTATCATTGAATAACCATCTCGACCAAGACCTGTATCCATAAAAAGTTCGTGGATATCTTTGAGTCTTACAGATGCTTTATTAATGAGATATTCACTGTCACCACTTCTGTAATATCTACGGGTAACAGCGACTTCATCGCCATTAAAAGGCAAAACTCTGTCTTTATTATCAATTGTCAGAGTAACCTCTGCATAGCCTTGTCTTTTTCTTGTATCAGTACCGTTAAAAACAACATCCTCCATCTTTGAACAACGCAAAGATTTCGGAGCCTGTTCACCTAAAACCCAACGGATAGCATCACTGATATTACTTTTACCTGAACCATTCGGTCCGACAACAGAAGTAATACCTTTGTCAAATGTTAATTTAGTTTTGTCAGGAAAGGTTTTAAAACCCTGTAGCTCAAGTGATTTTAAGAGCATAACTAACCCCTTTTAATTATCCAGAACAATTTCCATTTCTTTAACAGACTTGTCCTGAACGACTTTTATTTTATATCCTAACTCATTAAGTCTAATCAAATTAGACCTCTTATTTCCTATCATTTTTGACACACAAGATGGCGACACACGCGCAACAATCTCGGTATCTTTCTCATTGCTATGGAGCATAGCAACTAATTTATCAAACAAAATTTTGCTTTCACAAATCTCCCTGAAAGCAGGATGATACACTCCTGCAACCATATCACGCTCAAGGCTCTCGCTATGATGAAGCCCAAGACGAATAACAGGAATGTCGTTATCATTAAAAATACAAAGCAACTTTGCACACAAGTCAACTGTCTCATCAAATGTTTGAACACAGTATTTTGAAGCTGAATACAACACTTCGAGCTCAGTATTTCGCATAATCACAGTCGGATAAATTCGAACTGTATCAGGTTTAAGCTTCACAAACTCAAAAGCGGTTTTTACATCTTTTTCAGGTGTGCTTTTATAAAGCCCTGTCATCATCTGGAGACCAAGTGAGAATCCAAATGATTTGATGAGCTTTGATGCATTTACAACATCGCACGCCTTGTGTCCTCGATTGTTACAAAGTAATACTTCATCATCCATCGACTGAGCTCCAAGCTCGATAGAAGTCACTTTGTACTGTTTAAGAATCGTAAGAATATCTTCATCAATACAATCAGGCCTTGTGGATATTCTTATACCTTTGAATTTATCCATATATGGCACAGTTGCTTCAAGCAATGAAACCATATAGTCTCTGTCAATAGCTGTAAAACTACCTCCAAAGAAAGCAACCTCAGCATCTATGCTACTATCTTTCAGAAAGCTTAGCGCATTCTCAAGAGTAACTTCGACATCAGATTGTGTTGGCTGATAAGCTTGTCCGACTATGCTTTTCTGATTACAAAAACTACACTGGTGCGGACAACCATTATGCGGGACAAAAATCGCTACATTTGAGTGTTTAATAACCCATCAACTCCAGTGCTTCACGAGCCGCTTGCTGTTCAGCCTCTTTCTTACTCTTTCCGCCACCACGTCCGATAACATTACTGTTGAGATGAACTTCAACTTTAAAATGCTTGTCGTGATCAGGACCGCTTGAAGATACAAGAATATACTCAATCTTCTCGCCAGGATTCTTTTGAATAATCTCCTGTAATGAAGTTTTATAGTCCTTGAATGAAATTGACTTTCTATGCTCAATTTCAGGAACAACAAAACGCAATATATGCTTTCTTGCAGGTTCAATACCTCCATCAAGATAAATAGCCGCAATAACAGCTTCAAAAGCATCAGATAATATTGAAGCGCGAAGAGCACCGCCGTTTTTTCTCTCTCCGTGGCTGAGCAAAAGATGCTTTCCCAAATCAAGGTCTTTCGCAAACTTATGCAAACTCTTTTCACATACAAGTGATGCACGAAGTTTAGTAAGTTCTCCCTCAGGAAGTTTCGGACAATTAGCAAATATATAATCTGATACAACAATTGATAACACTGCATCACCCAAAAACTCAAGTCGTTCATTACATTTGAGTTTTTTATGATGTTCGTTTGCGTAAGACGAGTGTGTAAGAGCTTCCTTGAGCAAATCTTCGTTATTAAATTTATATCCAATCTTATCTTGTAACTCAATCATTGGATACTGTATGTCCCTCATTATACAACTTTAGAGCTGAAGAAATCTCTTCAACAACATTATTTTCTACATATTCTTTAGTCAATCTGATAGCGTTTTTGAAAGTTTTAGCTTTGGCGCTACCATGCGCTTTGAAAACAGGCTTAGCACAACCGATAATCGGTGCACCGCCAAATTCATTGTAGTCGATTGACTTTTTCATTTCTTTCAAATCAGAGTAAACCATAGCACCTGCAAGCTTAGTTTTAAGGTTCTTCCCGAACACGCCCTTAATCTTGCTCATAAGCGCTTCAGCTACACCCTCAAAAGTTTTGAGAATAAGATTTCCTGTAAAACCATCAGAAACACAAACATCACAACCACCGACAGGAACATCTCTGCCCTCTATATTACCAACAAAGTTAAGCTTTGAATTCTCAAGCAACTCATAAGTCTTGAGCTGAAGTTCTCCGCCTTTGTGTGGTTCTGTGCCGACATTAGCAAGTCCGACTCTTGGATTCTTGATACCCATAACTTTTTCCATATAAATCGAACCCATAACACCGAACTGCATCAGCATCTGAGGTTTACATTCAACATTCGCACCACAGTCAATAAGCATCATACTTCCCTCTAAAGTAGGGATCACGGGAGCAAATGCAGGACGTTTGATACCTTTGATACGCTTAACGATAAGGGTAGCTCCAACACAAACAGCACCGCTGTTACCCGCTGAAACAAAAGCATCACCCAAACCATCGTGGAGCATCTTCATTCCAACAGCCATTGAACTGTCTTTCTTTCCTTTTACAACAACAGTTCCAGCCTCGTTTTGTGAGATAACAGAATCAGCGTGGACAATTGTGATTCCAGTCAAATCTATTTCATTTTCTTTTGCAACGTTCTTGATAATCTCTTCGTTACCAACTAAAGTAATATCAACACCAAATTCATTTTTAGCATCAACAGAACCTTTCATTATCTCAAGCGGTGCGTTATCTCCACCAAAAGCATCAACAATAATATTCATAAATTCTACCCCAATTATAAATCGTTATCCTTAATAAACTTATCTAAACACTCAAGTGAACGCTGTGCATACATCGCTCCTCTGAGTTTTTTATCTCTCGGTCTGTCTAAAAGTTCTGGCAAAACCCCAAAATTCGCGCCCATTGGCTGAAAATCAACGACCATTTTGTAGCTGATATACTTCGACAGTGAACCCATCATTGTTTCAACCGGAAGTTTTACAGTTTCAAGACCGCAAGCAATTCTGTAAGCATTAATTCCTGCTAAAAGACCACTTGAAGCAGACTCCATATAACCCTCAACACCTGTTATCTGTCCTGCAAAAAGAGTATTTTTATTCTCTCTTAGTGCAAAATCAGCATCAAGTAACATCGGTGAATTGATAAAAGTATTTCTATGCATAACACCATAGCGATGATACTCAGCGTTTTTGAGTGCAGGAATCAGACCGAATACTCGTTTTTGCTCAGGGAATTTGAGATTAGTCTGAAAGCCAACAAGATTGAACATATCACCATTTGTGTTTTCTTTTCGAAGCTGAAGTACTGCCCATGGTCTGTGACCTGTTTTCGGATCTCTCAAACCTACTGGTTTCATAGGACCGAAACGAATAGTATCAACGCCACGTTGTGCGAGCACCTCAATAGGCATACAGCCCTCGTAAACCTTCGGGTCTCTTACATCGAACTCGTGCACAGGAGCACGCTCAGCATTCACAAGTGCATCATAAAACACTTCATATTCTTCTTTATTCAAAGGACAGTTGAGATAATCATCTCCATCGCCTTTTCCGTATCTTGACTCAAAGAAAGCATGGTCCATATCGATGCTCTGTGCACTAACAATCGGTGCTGCAGCATCAAAAAACGAAAGATGGTCACCAAATTTTTCTTTGATAAACTCAGACAGCTTGTCGCTTGTCAGTGGTCCTGTTGCGATGATACTTATCTCATCATCTGAAAAGCAGGTCACTTCTTCGCTTATAAACTCAATATTCTCGTGGTTTTTAATCTCCTGTGTCACAAGAGATGAGAATTCATCTCTGTCAACAGCGAGAGCTCCACCTGCGGGAACTGCACATTTGTCAGCGCATTTGACCAAAAGTGAATCAAGTCTTCGCATTTCTTCTTTCAAAAGTCCTGCGGCAGACTCAACACGCTTTGCTTTGAGTGAGTTTGAACACACAAGCTCAGCGAAGTTTTCACTGCTATGAGCGGGTGTTTTTTTGTGCGGTTTCATATCGTAAAGCTTAACTTTAATTCCGCGTTTTGCTAGTTGATAAGCAGCCTCACATCCCGCAAGACCTGCTCCATACACATTAACAGTCATTATTTCTTGTAGCCACAGCCTTCTTTCTGACAGAAAACAGTAGCTTTTTTACCTTTCTTTTTGTAGAGTATCTCGCCACACTGCGGACACTTTTCATTTACAGGCTCATACCAGGACACAAAATCACAATTTGGATAATTACTGCATCCATAGAAAACCTTGCCTTTTTTAGTGTGCTTAATGATTACATTACCGCCACACTTAGGACAGGTGGTACCTGCTTCTTCAACATATTTTTTAACGTTCTTACACTCTGGATAACCAGGGCAAGCGATAAACTTACCGTAACGTCCAACCTTGACGACCATCTTTTTACCGCATTTCTCGCAAACGATATCTGTTTCATCTTCTTTGAGCTGAATTTTCACGCCTGCCATATCAGTTTTGGCTTTCTTGAGTGTCTTATCAAAATCAGTATAGAACTGGTCAAGGAGTTTGACCCATTCAACATCGCCAGATTCGACTGTATCGAGATCCTGCTCCATCTGAGCAGTGAATTTAACATTAACAATCTTAGGGAAACGCTCTTTCATAAGTTGTGCGAGTGCTTCGCCAAGCTCTGTAGGAATGAGAGTTTTGCTCTCACGCTTAACATATTCTCTGCTTGTGATAGTTGAAATAGTAGCGGCATAAGTAGAAGGTCTGCCGATTCCGTACTCTTCCATCGCTTTGATGAGAGATGCTTCAGTAAAACGAGCAGGTGGCTGAGTGAAGTGCTGATTCTGAGCTATATCCTTCACCTTGCAGTTTGTACCTGTCTCGAGTGGTGGAAGTTGAGTTTCTTTCTCCTGAGCTTCATCTTTGCTCTCAGTATAAAGGACTGTAAAACCGTCAAAGTCAACCTTATATCCTGATGCTTTGAACACATAACCGTTAGCAGTAATATCAGCCTGAGTAGTTTTGTGAATACAATCAGCCATCTGTGACGCAATAAAGCGATCCCAGATAAGTTTGTAAAGCTTGAACTGGTCAGTTGAAAGGCTCGATTTTATTGAAATTGGTGAAAGAGATGGAGTTGAAGGACGGATCGCTTCGTGACCATCCTGAGCATTGGTTCTGGATTTAAAAAATCTAGGCTTAGCTGGAAGGTACTTCTCTCCGTAAGTCTCACCGATGTATTTTGAAGCTTCATTTACAGCATCAGCAGAAATTCTCAGAGAGTCTGTACGCATATAAGTGATAAGACCGATTGCACCAATACCCTCAATCTCAACACCTTCATAAAGCTCCTGAGCAATCTTCATAGTCTTTCTTGACTGGAAACCAAGTTTGCGGGAAGCTTCCTGCTGTAATGTTGATGTGATGAACGGTGGCGCAGGTGATTTCTTTCTTGTTGAATTCTTAACCTTAGAAATCACATAATCAGCGTCTTCCAAATCAGAAATGATTTTATCAGCTTCTTCTTTGCAAGTTATCTTGAGCTTTCCATCCTCGTTTCCATAAAGTGAAGCGACAAAAGTCTTTCTTGAACCCTTTGGGATAAGTTTTGTATCAATAGTCCAGTATTCCTCAGGTGTAAAAGCTCTGATTTCAAGCTCTCTATCAACAACGATTCTGACAGCAACAGACTGCACTCTACCTGCTGAAAGTCCTCTGTGAATCTTCTGAGACACAAATGGACTAAGCTTATAGCCAACAATTCTATCTAAAACACGTCTTGCCTGCTGAGCGTTAACTAAATCAATGTTGATGCTTCGAGGATTCGCCATACCATTTGAAATACCGGTTTTTGTAATCTCGTTAAATTCAACACGATTTGTCTTCTCTATATCAAGATTAAGCAAATATGCCAAATGCCAGGAAATAGCTTCGCCTTCTCTATCAGGGTCAGTTGCGAGATAAACATTCTCGCTCTTCTGAGACAAAGCGATAAGCTCGTCAACGAGTTTTTCCTTTCCTTTTATTACCTCATATTTAGGTGTGAAATTATTGTTGAGATCAACACTGAGACGTGCAGATGGTAAATCTCTGACATGTCCCATTGATGCAACAACATCATAGTCCTTACCAAGGTACTTTTTGATAGTCTTCGCTTTGGCAGGAGACTCCACTATTACGAGATTAGACATTTTGTCCTCCTATAATAATCAAACTAATTTATACAGTCTGCCTCTTTGGCACGAAACAAGAGCAAGAAGCTCAAGCTCAGTAAGGGCTTGAAGCACCTTACTGATATGAAGACCCGACAAAGCTGCAATTTTGTCGGCATGTATAGGTTCATTTCCTATACATTCATATACTTTTCTGACAGTATCGGATAACTCAACATCTTCCCGGTGCTTTGAAGGAGCTTTGTTGTTTTCCATACTGTTTCTATGTGAATATTCTTGTTCGAGCTCTTTCTCAGTTTTGATTTCAAAACGTGGAAAAGCCTCGAGTATATCTTTATAAGATGTAACCGGTGCGGCTCCATCTTTTATCATCTTATTAGTACCGCTTGAATACAGCGAATTGATGTTACCCATAACAGCAAACACCTCTCGCCCTTGTTCAAGCGCATGGCTAGCCGTAATAAGTGAACCGCTTTTCTCGTCCGCTTCAACAACTACTACGCCATGTGATAGTCCCGATATAATTCTGTTTCTAATCGGAAAGTTACCTTTAAACGCTGATGTTCCCGGAGGATATTCAGAAATAACAGCACCTGTTGAAGCGATATTTTTGCGTAACAGAGCGTTTGACATAAGATATCTGTAATCTATGCCACAACCAAGAACACAGACAGTTGTGCCATCTGCTTCCAATGCTCCTATGTGAGATGCTGTATCAATACCTAATGCACCACCGCTGACGATAATGACGCCGAGTTTCGCAAGGCTTGAAGATAAAACATGAGACGTCATAACGCCATATTGTGTAGCATTTCGTGTGCCTATCATCGCAATACTGAGTCTGTTTTCAAAATCTGGAAGAGTGCCCCAAACATACAGAATACAAGGCGGAGCATATATATCCATAAGTGGCTTCGGATAATTTTCATCATCAAAGCAAACTATATCAATATTCAGATTCTTACATTTTATTATCAATTCATCGGCATCAGCAAGCTTAATTTTATTAAGAGCGTCGATATCCTTTTCAGATAGAAATCCTGCGAGTCGCCATCCATATTCACTATCCGAATAAAAGTCCACTACACTGTCGTAAGCATCAAAAATTCTCCTGTACTTTGGTGTATTAACACCAAGAGCTAAAGAGAGCCAAAGCCAATATCTGGTGGTGTCTGTCATTTCTTCATTTCCCACATTATTATACTGGCAGCAACCGCTGCATTAAGTGATTCTGCATTATTATGCATTGGAATATAGAGTTTCTTGCAACATGCATCAATAACTTTCTGAGACACTCCGTTGCCTTCGTTACCTATAACAGACAAAACGGGAGCCTCAAATTTAACTGCGTTTACTGTAACAGCAGTATCATCAAGCACACAAGCATATGATGTACCGTAATTATTGAACTCCTCAATAAACTGGGCCAAATCAGGTGTTATATAAAAAGGTATTCTGAACACCGCACCCATGCTACCTCTTGTTACCTTTGGAGAATACACATCACAGCAATCTAAGGACAAAACTACCAGGCTGATGCCTAGCGCATCAGCAGACCTGAGTATTGTCCCGAGATTAGATGGATCCTGAATATTATCAAGAGCCAATATTATTCCATTCTTTCTAATTGTATCAAAGTGAGTTTGTTTGTCAAGTGTTTTTACTACACACAATACACCCTGTGGTGTTTTTGTGTCGGATAGCGTACTAAATATACGATCTTCAACACAAAGCGTTGTTTCTGAACACTTTGAGAGCTTATTTATGATATCCGAATACTTTTTTGATGCAGAACACGAATAAACGAGGTAAGAAATCTCAGCGTTATTCTTCAAAGCCTCTTCACAAAGCCTCACACCCTCAACAACAAACCTCTGTTCTTCTCTTCTATATTTACTGCTTGAAATAAGCTTTCCTATGTATTTAATTGTCTTGTTGTCTTTACTTTTAATGATATCCATAAACAATTCCTATAATAAGCAAAAGCGTTTGGAGTAAACTCCAAACGCAGTTATAGCTTTTTTATGCTTTTGTAGCCTGCTCAACAAGAGCTGTGAAAGCCTTAGGATCAGCGATAGCGATCTCTGAGAGCATCTTTCTGTTGAGTGTGATGCCAGCCTTCTTAAGACCGTTCATAAATGTTGAGTAGTTTGTGCCGTTAGCCTTGCAAGCAGCAGAAATACGAGTGATCCAGAGTCTTCTGAAATCTCTCTTCTTATGCTTACGACCGATGTAAGCATAGTTACCAGACTTCATAACAGCCTGTTTAGCCATCTTAAAGTGCTTACTCTTAGCACCAAAATAACCTTTAGCAAGTTTTAATGTCTTTTTTCTTCTTTTGCGAGTCATCATCGCGCCTTTAATACGTGCCATTATATGTTACCTCCGAATTTTAGAATGAATAAGCGATTATTTGTAAGGGATTAAGCGCTTAACCTGTGCTACATTTGTCTTATCTGTAACAGCGTTCTGTCTCAAGCCTCTCTTGCGCTTAGTTGTCTTTTTGTTCAGAATGTGTCTCTTGTTAGCATGAGCGCGGATAACCTTACCGTTCTTTGTGAGTTTGAAACGCTTTTTAGCTCCGCTGTGTGTTTTAATTTTAGGCATAGTAGTGTCCTCCTTTAATTACTTTGCTGACTTTGGTGCTAGGAACATGAGCATCTGACGGCCCTCAAGCTTAGCTGGTTTTTCAATGTTAGCTACATCCTGACAAGCCTCTGCGAATCTCTGCATTGTATCATAGCCGTACTCAGAATGACCCATTTCTCTTCCTCTGAATCTGATGGATACCTTGACTTTATCGCCGTGAGCGAAGAATTTCTGCGCATGACGAAGCTTTGTGTTAAAATCATGAGTGTCGATATTGAGAGAAAGCTTGATTTCTTTCACATCAACAGTATGCTGATTTTTTCTCGCTTCTTTTTCGCGCTTAGCCTGCTCGAAACGATATTTGCCATAGTCCATAATCTTACATACAGGCGGTGTAGCCTGTGGTGCAATCTTAACAAGGTCAAGATTTTTTTCAGCGGCGATATCGAGAGCCTGTGAAGCGCTCATAATACCGAGCTGTGCGCCGTCATCACCTATGATACGTAGTTCTTTGTCACGAATTTCTTCGTTGATCTGAAGTTCCTTTGTGCCTATGGTTAGCACCTCCAAAGTTAAATTACAAAAAATAATGCGAACAGAAACACTTCCGTCCGCATAGCAATACAAATCAATCACAGCTCAGCTGTGAGAAGTATTGACCCGTGCAGACGACACCCCACAGGTGAAAGCGTTCCCGCTTTGCTTTATTGTTCTTGAGTATTATATAATCTTTTATTATGTTTGTCAAGAATTATTTTTCACTTTTTTTGTATTATCATATATAAAAATATACAAAAGGAGCAAATAGCTTTGCAACAATTCTTGAATCAACATGATTATATCATATATCAAAGAAAAAACAACCTAAAAAAAGACTCAAATCACGTCGGTATTATTCTACTGCTTTTCTTTGCGGTTATGATGGGTGTATCACTTGTAACCGTATTACCGCTAATGATGTCAAGTATGTTTTCGAATAACGCTGACCCTATGAATATGGAAACCGCTTTTTTAGAAGATACAGTATTCATTATGCTTCAAAGCGGATTTGTGTCTCTTGTAGCGTTCTTTTTGGTATCACTTATATATTGTTTAATAGCTAAGGTGAATCTTGGCAAAATATTCCCTTTGGATAAATTGCCATCAAAGTTCACTTACCTCATATGTACTTTCGGTTTAGCTGTAGCTATGGTATCAAACTATGTTTCTAATTTAACTATAGCGTTGTTTGATTTATTCGGAATCAACGCATATGTTGATATAAACTATGAATGTGATTCTGCATTAGATGTTTTTTTATTTTATGTAACTGTCGCAGTACTTCCTGCTTTAGTTGAAGAATTCGCATTCAGAGGAGTTATTCTTGGGTTACTCAGAAAACACTCTGACTCTCTCGCCATCCTTGTTTCTGGTATTATGTTCGGACTAATGCACGGAAACTTCACACAGATTCCTTTTGCTACGGCGGTCGGATTAATCTTAGGTTTCATCGCTGTAAAAGCAAATTCACTGATACCTTGTATTATTGTTCATTTCCTAAACAATGCACTAAGTGTAACACAAATGCTTATTAGTGAATATTCTGGTTTATCACAAGTTGCATCCGATACAATAAATATTCTCATTACATTAGTGGTTTGTGGTTTAGGTATAATAAGTTTCATTATTCTTTCTTCGAAATATAAAGGCTTCTTTATTATTAAAGAAAACGACAACCATTTGAGCTTTGCAGAAAAATCAAAAATCGTTTTCACAAATCCACTTATAATCACTTTTTCTGCACTTATGCTCTTTGAAGCGATTGCCACACTTGGGCTAGGGAGTGCTGTATGAACGAGAAATTTATGCTACAAGCTCTAACGCTTGCTAAAGAAGCTTTCGATGAAGGCGAAGTACCTGTCGGTGCAGTAATAGTTAAAGACGGAGAAATAATCGCTACAGGTCGCAACCGTAGAGAAAAATCAAAAAACGCTCTCTCCCATGCTGAAATCGAAGCAATCAACAACGCTTGCAACAAACTCGGTGGTTGGCGACTGTGGGAGTGTGATATCTATGTTACCCTCGAGCCTTGCCCGATGTGTAGCGGTGCTATCGTAAACGCAAGAATACCTAATGTATACTTTGGAGCATACGATAAAAATTTCGGTTGTTGTGGTTCAAATCTCAACATACTTGAAATGTCAAACTCATTCAGACCGAAATGTGTCGGTGGAATTTTAGAAGAAGAATGTAGTACACTTATCTCTGATTTTTTCAAAAAACTCAGAGAGAAAAAACAATAAATAAAGCTCTTATCACAAAAATGATAAGAGCTTTTTCTTATTCTGTAATATTCAAAACTTCCTGTGCAGCAAGCATAATACCAACCTTACCACTGTTAAAATTAAGTCCGCCCTGCATCCATACAGCATACGGTCCTCTGAGTGGTGCATCAGCAGAAAGCTCAATGGACGAGCCTAATGTAAAAGCACCCGCAGCCATAATAACCTGAGAATCATATCCAGGCATATCAGATGGATAAGGAGTAACAAAACTATCAACAGGAGAACCTTTCTGGATACCTTTGCAGAATGCAATAAGATTCTCACTATTATGTAACTTCACGACCTCGATAATGTCTCCCCTGTCTTCATTATATCTAGGAGAAACTTCATAACCCAGTAACTCAAATAAAGCAGCAGTAAAAACAGCGGTCTTGAGCGCTTCACCAACAACCTGAGGAGCATGAAAAGCACCCATAAACATTTCTCTTAAAACAGATAAGGTGCAACCAAGTTCCTTACCAGTACCCGGAGTTGTAAGTCTATAAGAGCACATCTCAACTAAATCAGCACGACCTGCAATATAACCACCTGTAGGAGCTATACCGCCACCCGGATTCTTGATGAGTGAACCAGCCATAATATCAACACCGTTAGAAAGCGGTTCATCGCATTCAACAAACTCACCATAACAGTTATCGAGCATAATAATTGATTCTTTAGAAACCTCTCTGATAACATCACAAATAGCTTTGATATCTTTACAAAGGAGAGAATCACGAACGGAGTAACCACGTGAACGCTGAATATAAATCATCTTAGGTTTTTTAGAAGCAGCTACTCTGATAGCATCAAGGTCTACTGTACCATCTTCCTTCAAAGCGACTTCGCTGTACTTAACGCCAAAATCCTTGAGTGAACCGCTGTAATCAGAGTTGATACCAATAGTGCCCTGAATAGTATCATATGGCGTACCAGTTACACATATCATCTCATCTCCTGGTCTGAGCATTCCAAAAAGTGCAACAGCTAAAGTATGAGTACCACTCACGAAATTATGACGTACAAGTGCATCTTCAGCATCAAAAGCATATGCGTAAACCTTATCGAGAATCTCTCTGCCTCTGTCATCATAGCCATAGCCTGTTGAACCTGCAAAGTGACTCTCAGAAACACCGGCTTTTTGAAAGGCTTTGAGCATTTTCTGCTGATTATATTCCTGAATTTTCTGAATTTTATCAAAGCTTTCTTTGCTCATTTCGAGCGCTTTTTCTGAAAGCTCAAGCAATCTGTCATCAAAATTAAAAAAGTTATTCAAATTTATCCTCCGAAAGTATACTTAATCCATTTTCCGCTGACCTTAAAGCCTAGAGACTCATAAAATCGAGTGTTCTTCTCAATCGTAGTATATATATAAACATTGTCATAATCGCAAAAACTTTGAGCTAAAGATTTCACCACACAACCACCGTATCCGTGCTTTCTATGCATAGGATGTGTAGCCACCGCACCTAAGATAACTGAATTTTCAGTCTGAGATACCGTCATAGCACAGCTCACAAGCGTATCATCAACCACAACACCATAAAGCTCGCATAGGTTATTATTGAGTCGCATCCTGATATCCGACAAAAACTGCAGATATTCCGGCACAAAAAAATCCTCACTCTCACAAGTCAAAAGCAAGTTATGATACGATTTGAGATCAGGTGTAGAAATCGGGTATTGAGTCTTAAAGTTCGGGTCATAATAATATGTAAGGACATCCCCTTTAAAAAACTTGTCGGCAACAATATTGATTTTATAATCAAAAATGCAGTCGAAAGTGACCGAATTCATATTCTGAAAATTCAGAAAAGCGGATATTTCATCACCTTGAGAGTTTTCGCTCAAACATAAAATAAAATCAGATTCAAGGCGACATATAGCTGATGAAATTGAATTATTTTCATCAATTTCAACCCAGAAATCAGCGAAATTATATTTAGTCCCATAGCTCAAAAAGTGTGAGTAAATACGAGTACCGAACGAATCCTTTTCACAAAACGCTCTGAACTCATCAAGCTTCAGAAAGTCAACATCTATAATTTTAATCATTTCAATTCATTCACAAGCTGTTTGAAGTGGTTACCACGTTCTTCAAAATCTTTGTACATATCAAAACTCGCACTTGCAGGTGACATAGAAACAATATCACCACAAACGGCTAATTCACGAGCTTTTTCGACCGCATCCTGCATAGAATCAACTCTGAATATATTTATTCCACTTGAAACAAAAGCAGAGCTTTCTCTTGTAGCTTTCTCAATCTTGTCAGCAGTAGCACCAAGCAGAATAAGGTGTTTGACTTTATTGCAGATTATTGTTCCTAAGTCAGTATAATCGAGATTTTTATCATAACCACCGCAAATAAGCAGAATCTTCTCATCATATAGCGACAAAGTACCACAAGCGGTTCTTGTCGGACTGCTGGCGATTGAGTCGTTGTAGTATTTTACGCCGTCTAATTCTCTGACAAATTCAGCTCGATGCTGCACCCCTGAGAATGTATTAGCAACCTCTTTGATAGTATCAACATCAACAAGATCCCACACAGCACTGATAGCAGTCATAAAGTTATCAACATTGTGCATTCCTGGAATCTTTATATCAGATTTATCCAGCACCTTTGTTTTATTTCCGAATTCGCTGTATATAATCTCGTTACCCGACAAATAGCAACCGTTGAATACTTCCTGACTCTTACTGAACTTACGCAACTCTCCCCTTACATCGTCCGAGAAACTGTTACTAAGTTCGTTTTCAAGGTTAAGAACTGTCTTTGAAAAAGCATTTTGGTGCAAGAGTACATTCTTCTTGGAATCAACATACTCCTGCATATCTTTATGTATATCAAGGTGATTAGGCTCAATATTTGTAACAATAGCTATATCAGGACTCTTTCTCATAGAAATAAGCTGGAAACTAGAAAGTTCAACAACAGCGATATCGTCAGCCTGAATACTTTCAATTTCAGGCAAAAGTGGTTTGCCGATATTACCTCCGAGATGCACTTTATATCCTGCTTTTTTGAGCAACTCAGAAATGATAGTTGTTGTTGTAGTTTTTCCATCAGAACCAGTTACCGCAATAATTTTACATGGGCACAAATCAAAGAAAAGCTCCATTTCAGATGTGACAACAACTCCATTTTTACGCATATCGACCAAAGTATCAAGGTAATACTTCATACCCGGAGTACGCAAAACAATATCCGCATTGCTATCACTCAGATAATTTTCGCCAAGCGACAAAGTTGCACCGTAACTCTGAGCTAACTGCGCATTTTCACCTAATTCTTCAAAAGAGCGTCTGTCACAAGCTGTAACATTAGCTCCATATGATGAAAACAACTTAATCAATGGCAAATTACTTCTGCCTATGCCAATAAGAGATATATTCTTACCTTTGAGTGAAGTCAGAAAATTATAAATTCTATTATCCATACTTTGCCTCCATATTACAAATACATAGTAATTATACGCTTTTTTTGAAAAATATCAACACACTTTGTGCCTTTCATCAACAGAAACCCGAAAAATCGGTACCAAAACCTCTGACTCAATGAGGATTTTATATACAACAGCTATAGATACAATATAAAACAACACCCAGATATTTGAGCTGATGATAGAAAAATACAAAGCTGACAGAACAACAAGAGGATGAATTTTTATTGAATCCGACAATAATTTCGGCTCAATTATCTGTCTTATTATCACAACAATCCCCCAGAAAATCAGTAATGTTATAGCGGATAGATAATCCCCTGACAAAGCCTTCACCACTGCAACAGGTAAATAAATCGCTCCAGGACCTAATACAGGTAAAATATCAGATACAGTAGCTAAAAAAGCAAAAATAAGTTTATAATCAAGGTCAATCAGCGTGAAAACAAATACAGATTCAATAAAAGTTAAGGTATACAACAGCATATATGATTTAATGAATTTTCTGAATTTATGCTTACTCTGATTAATAACAACCTCAACACACTTTCCCGTGTTATCTGAAAACTTAGAAAGTAATGCTCTTTTCATAACCGGGAGATTATTGATTATGCAAACAGTAGACACAAAAGATATGATAAACAATGTTATTACTATCGGAATTATCCTAGCAATTGAAAAAGCAGTATCGGAAAGTTTAGAAAACACAGCTGAGTTTTCGCTGATATTTTTAATCGTAGATGACAAATCAAACTGTGAAAAAAATTCATTAAAAAACGACGCATTAGCACTATACAAGTTATAAGCTTCTTTTATAAGCAAATATAATAGAAACGAAAAAAGTGCAATTACTATGGAAAAAATAAAAAGAGTAATCACGGTTGCACAAAACGCAGGTTTAAAAGATAATCTCTTTTTCATAAACCTGTATATCGGATACATCAAAAATGATACTGCAAACCCTATAATAAAAGGTAAAAGATAAAGAAAAAAGATTTTTATAATAAAAAACAAAGCCGAAAAAGCTATAACAAACACAAAATAATCCTTGTACCTTATAACTAATTTTTTCATATATTCACCCCATAATATAAAAAGTATGAGATAAAAGCAGAAAAAAATTCAGGCGATAGGTTATTACCTACCGCCTGAAAAAACAGAAACCAAAATGCTGGAAAAAATCTGATTAATTATTCTGAGTTCTGCCGAGTAAGAAATCAACAGATACTTCTAAGATATCAGCAAGAGCAATAAGCTCTACATCTGTTACATATCTGATTTGTCCTTCGAGTTTTGAAAGACCTGAGGCGTTCATATCAACACCATTAACCTGAAGCTGTGCGAGAAGCTCTTTCTGCTTCATACCCTTTTTCTTACGAGCCGCTTCTACTCTAGCACCTACAACGTTGCGGTCGCCCAATTCCTGTTTACGTAATCTCATTATTATTCTCCCAACTCTATAAAATACGTAGTCTAAATTTCTTTTAGATAATTCTGTAGAGAAATTCTTTAAACGCAAAAATCTAATGTATCTGTAGTATAATACATTATTAGAAAAAAAACAAGTCTTTTTTGTAAGAAAATTTAAAAATATGAAATATTTCAGCTAAAATCATTACAAAACTTTAATTTTTAATGTAAATTTGTAGTGTTTTTCGATACTTTTTATGGTATAATAACATCAAACACTATGATTCTATGATTTTAGTTTTAGTTTTTAACACTATAAATAATGAATCACTTAACATAACGGAGGGTTAAAATGTCCTATAATGCTAAGCGAAACTTAACTTTATTAACAGACTTTTATGAAATCACAATGGCAGGCGGTTATTTTGAAAACGGTTTTAAAGATAAAATCGCCTACTTTGATATGTTCTACAGAAAGAATCCAGACAAAGGCGGATTTGCTATAATGGCTGGTGTTGAACAGATGGTTGAGTATCTGCAAAATCTTAAATTCACCGATGAAGATATCGATTATCTGAGAAGCAAGGATTTATTCTCAGAAGAATTCCTTGAATATATGAGAAACTTTGAATTCTCATGTGACGTATGGGCTATTCCTGAGGGTACCCCTATCTTCCCTGGCGAACCAATTGTTACAGTTAAAGGTCCTGTGATTCAGGCACAGTTTGTTGAAACAATGATACTGCTTTGTATCAACCACCAAAGTCTTATCGCAACTAAAACGAACAGGATAGTCAGAGCAGCCGAAGGCAGAGCAGTTATGGAGTTCGGTTCCAGACGAGCTCAGGGCTTTGATGGTGCTGTATATGGCGCAAGAGCCGCATATATCGGAGGTTGTGTTGGAACTGCATGTGCTATAGCTGACAGAGACCTCAAAATCCCTGCTCTTGGTACAATGGCTCATAGCTGGGTCCAGATGTTCGACACTGAAATCGATGCATTCAGAGCGTATGCCAAAAAATACCCAAATTCCTGCACTCTGCTTGTAGACACATACAACGTACTTAAATCAGGTATTCCTAATGCTATTAAAGTATTCAACGAAGAACTAGTTCCAAACGGATACAGACCAAGTGGTGTCAGAATCGACAGCGGTGACATTACTTACTTATCCAAAAAAGCACGAAAAATGTTAGACGAAGCGGGATTTCAGGACTGCAAAATATGTGCTTCCAACTCTCTTGATGAATATATTGTCCGAGATATGCTCTTGCAAGGTGCACAGGTGGATACATTCGGTGTTGGTGAAAGACTTATCACATCATCATCACAGCCAGTTTTTGGTGGTGTATATAAGCTTGTCGCTGTTGAAGACGAAAGCGGTAAAATCACCCCAAAAATTAAAATCAGTGAAAATGTAGAAAAAATCACAACACCATGCTTCAAGAAAGTGTGGCGTCTTTACGACAAGGATACTAACAAAGCTATTGCTGATGTCATCACTTTACACGATGAGGTTATCGATGATACAGAACCTTATGTTCTTTTTGATCCTGAGCATACATGGAAAAGAAAAACTGTTGAAAACTTCATCGCAATTCCACTTTTAAAACAGTATTTCAAAAACGGTAAGCTTGTTGAGGAGATGCCGACACTTGAGCATATCAAGCATTACTGCAAAGCGCATCTCAACACTCTATGGGATGAAGTTAAACGATTTGAAAATCCACACACATACTATGTTGATTTATCAGAAGAGTTGTGGAACGTCAAAAACGAATTACTTAAAAACACAAACATTTAATATATAAAAAAACGGAGGCATCAAATGCGATGTCTCCGTTTATTATTGGTGCGACTAAATCTATAAGCCGGGTTTTGTATTTGGCAGTCATCTATCTTGGCTGTGCGTTACCGCAACAGCTCAGCGCCACCTCCAAAAGACTTGCCGAGCAGGCATATGTGTCTTACCACGGTGTTGCTCCGAATAGGGTTTACATGGCAGTCAGGTCTCCCTGACTCCGGTGAGCTCTTACCTCGCCTTTCCATCCTTACCACAAAAGTGGCGGTTTATTTCTGTTGCACTATCCCTGGGGTCGCCCCCGGCGGCCGTTAGCCGTTATTCTTGCTCTATGGAGCCCGGACTTTCCTCGGACAGACGCTTTCGCGCATTGCCCGCAACTGCCTGATTTACTCGCAGATACATTATATTATATTTTCAAAAAATGTCAAACAATATAAAATATAGGAAATCAAAACTTAAGTTATTCTTCCTCTTCTTCCCTTTCTCTAGGAATTAGCTCAAAAACTTCAGCAACCTTATCTCTCTGCCATAACATCGGTGTAATGCGCATAGAATATCCGTAGCCATTATCACATGCCCAGTCGAAAGGTTTAGCCTGAGGAAGGCCATAAACAGCAAGCAATGTCATAATGATACCACCATGAGTTATGATTGCACAATCGGTGTTTCCGGTTTTGATGAGACCATTAACAATATTCTCAAACATAATGCAGATTCTTCTGGTAAAATCAGCGTTGCTTTCACCTTTTGGTGGTTTTATATCTGTATCTCCTGCTAGCCATTTTGCAAAATCTTCGTTGCCAGACAATTCATCAGCTGTTTTACCCTCCCATTCGCCAAAGTTACACTCAATAAGTTGATCAATAACAATAGGCTCGAGGTGACTATATAGTATCTTACATGTTTCCTTGCATCTTTTTAACGGGCTGGTAAATAATACTGTTGCATATGGATAGTCCATATTATGGTCAAGGAGTTTGAGTTGTCTTTTACCCTCATCAGAAAGAGGTACGTCAGTAGTGCCAATATACGCACCGCTTAAAGTATCTTCAATAGCTCCGTGTCTGATTAAATGAATTTTATATGATTTCATAAGGCCTCCGACTTTACAAAATGTAATATTTATTATATACTATCAGTATAATTTCAAAGGGTGGATTCGATATGAACAAGGATTTTTCAAGGATAATCACATTGCTCAGAAAAGAAAAGAAGTTGAGTCAAAAGCAGGTTGCAAGTGATTTGAATATATCTCAGGCACTTCTCTCTCATTACGAAAAGGGAATTCGCGAATGTGGACTTGACTTTCTTATAAAAGTCGCAGATTACTACAATGTATCGACAGATTATCTTCTTGGCAGAACACCTGAACGTTATAGCGATATCACAGACATCAGCGATGATATGACTAAAACAAAAAAAGAAGCTGTTTCGCAGATAGTAAACAAAAAGCTGATTCAAAATACTCAAGGCGTTTTATACGATTATCTTATAAAAATCGGAAATCGAAAGCTTTCAAATAATGTAACAAACTACCTGATGATCGCTACATATAACATGTTCAGAAAAGTTTATTCAGCAAACAGGAATAATCCTCAGGATATGTTCGCAGTACACAGCGAAGTATACAGCGGTTTTTCAACAGCTGCGATGGAAATACTTTCAACACGAGTTTCAAGCGCAACAGATGAAATGTGTAAAAAAGATTTCATAAAACAGAGCGCAGAGCTTGAACTCTCACCAGATATAATTGCGGCTGAATATCCACAGATAGCAAGTTCGGTATTCAATCTGGTTCAGCATGCAGAAAGCAACATGAAATTCAAAAAGTGAGTTTATATAAATACAGGTGGGTCAACGCCCACCTGTTTTTTATTAGTTATTATCTGTATCCTCCACACCCTTGCTGACACGCAAAGTGATTTCAGATCCGGATTCAACAGAATCGCCAGGCTTGGAGTTAGAATAACCCATTACAACGCCTTCAGCATAAGCACCGCTATACTCAGCCTCCTGAATGACAATAAAACCAAGGTCAATCAGTTCTTTTGAAGCATCAGTAAGAGTTTTACCTTCAACTTCAGGTAACTTTTTCATTTCAGGACCCTTACTCAAAACGACATATAAAACCGAAGAATCAGATTCAATAGGTGCACCTGGCTCAGGAGTCTGCGAAATAACTACACCCGCAGGAACAGTATCACTGTACTCACCATCTGCAGAAACTTTCAAAGTGATTGAACCATCAGCATCGACTGCAGCGGCAACTTCTTCATAAGTTTTACCCTTATAATCAGATACAACAGGCCCAGTCCAAGCTTCGGTTCCAACAACCTCGGTTGGCACCTGAGTTTCATTCACAAATAGACCCTTCAGCGGATCGGATGAAAGCCAGAACAAACCAACAGCAGAGAAAAGCAACAAAGCGACGATAGTAGCAACAATACCGACCGCTGTAGCATTAACCTTCGATTTATTTACATCTTCTTTTTTGATAGGTGTCATACTAGCTGTTCTTGAGATTTCTTCCTGTATAGCCTGTACAGTTGAAGCAACAGAAAGTTGAGAACGAAGCTCATCAAAATCAGGAATACGTGAATCTCTGCGCATTTGCAAACCATTTGCCAGAGCTGTAACAACATGAGGTGGTAACTTCTTGACTGTATTTGTTGAAATCAAAAGTCGAGAATCCTTTTCCCTTTCTTTCGCGTTAGCAGGTAATTTACCTGTTAAAGCAAAGAACAATGTTGCTGTAAATCCATAAATATCAGTTGTGATATCAAGAACATTGTCATTTCTGTACTGTTCAGGAGCTGCGCAACCAGTAAAGAGCTGAGATTTCAGCATAGTTCCACGTTTACGCTCATTCTCAGTTGCAAAACCGGTCAATATAAGCTTACCATCCGCATTGATGTACAAATTAGATGGTGACACTGCATAGTGGCCAATGCCAACTTTATGCATAGCTTCAAGCAAAGAAATGATTGGCATAAACAAAGGTCTCGCACTATCCCAATCAAGCTGTCCACCATTCTTCACTACATACTCAGAAAAAGGTATGAAATCGTTATTCTCCTCTATAACATAACAAGTGTTATTCTCACGGAAAATATCTTCTATAGCAAGTGTCGCAGTCATATCAGAAAGAGACATAACCTTTTTGTAATATGTCTCAAAATCAGATACCGCAACGCTGTAGTTAGTAACTGCATCAGGCAAAATTTTGATGATCTTCTCATCCTGCTGTCTATCAAAAAGACCGATAGGTAAAAACTCTCTGATAGTAACAACCTTACCTGTAGTTTTATCGTAACCAAGGTAACAGGTACTCTCACCATGCGTCGATAAATCCTTGGCAACTACATATTTATTATTAAGAACTGTACCATAAGGCAAAAAAGGAGCACTCTGCGGTACAGAGTTATCAAAACCACAGTTCTCACACATCGCTGTTGAATTTGAAATTTCATTCAGGCAACCCATACATAAAGGCATATAAATCCCCCTTAAAGTCGCAATTTCACATTTTGCTTATGTATTATAGCACACAAACATTCACTAATACAAGAAACACTCCTGCATTATCTATTACATTTTTGTAAATAAGAATTATAAATCAGGTTACTTTAGCTGCCAATCTTTTAAATCTTTGACTTCGTTATACATACGCACGTAACTCTCAAAGCGTGATTTAGGAATATCTCCGTTTTTCACAGCGGCTATAACTGCACACCCTTTCTCACACACATGAGCACACGAAGTAAACTGACATTCACCAATATATTCAGAAAACTCGGGAAAACAATATTGTAAATCATCTTTCCTGATAATTTCGTATCTATCAAGGTCAACAGTTGAAAAACCCGGAGTATCAGCAATATAACCGCCAAAGCAAGGGAAAAGCTCAACCGTTCTGGTTGTATGACGACCTCTGCCAAGCTTGTCACTGATTTCGCCAGTTTTTAGCTGAAGATTCGGAAATAAAGCGTTGAGCAATGTAGACTTTCCAACTCCGCTGTTACCGGAGAAAGCAGAAATCTTTCCGCTTAATAACTCCTTAATTTCATCAAGACCTTTTAGAGTTACGCTGGAAAACTCGACAGCTTTAATTCCAGCTTTTTTATATATCTCGAGGAACTCATCGCACGGCTGTAAATCAGTTTTTGAAAAAACAACAATCGGTTCAATATTCTTATCGACAGCTGCGCTAATCATCTTATCTATGATATATGTGTTAACGCTAGGCTCAACGACAGAGCTAACGATAACAAGTAAATCCAGATTTGCAAGTGCAGGTCGTACAAGGGAGTTCTTTCTGTCTTCAATGGAATTGATAGAGCAGTATCCCTCACCTTGCGGTACGTCAATAATTACAACATCTCCAACAAGAGGTGTACAACCCCTCTTACGGAAAACGCCTCGCGCTTTGCACTCATATACATCTTCACCGGCTTCAACATAATAGAATCCGCCGGTGATTTTAATAATTCTTCCTTTAATCTGTGTCATATATCAAGCCTCCGGAGCTTGTGTTTCAGCTTCGGCAACAGTTGGCGCTGTTGTTGGCGCAGTTGTTTCGCCAACATAAGCATTCGCTTTGACAGTAGAAATATAACCCTCGTCATAGTTAACAGAATACTCTCTGTATTCCTGGTCATCGAGTAATACGAGAACTGTCACAACCTCTTTACCCTTAACTTTAACCGTATAAGTAGAGTTGTAAGCAGGAATAACAGTTTTGCTGTACTCAGAATTAACAACACCATCTACCAAAACAGTAACTTTGACCTCACTTGTTACATCAGACGGTAAATCAACATAAATAGTTGCTTCTCTCTCTCCCTTTTTACCCTCAGAGCAAGTGAGAACAATATTATAATCTACAGGAACCTTACTACCAGTTACAGGGTTCTGTCTGATAACAACATCTTTTTCTTCTTTACTGTCTTCATCATAAGCAACCTTGACATTTTCAAAACCAAGTTCCTGAAGAAGGGCTTGCGCTTCATATGCAGACTTACCCTTTAAATCCGGAATCTCAATACCATCTTTGTTAGGTCCTTTAGATACAAAAACATACACGGTAGAACCAATCTTCACCTGACTTCCTACAGGTGGGAAAATGCTGTCAACTTTTTGTTCTTCCTTGTCAGATTCAACATAAAGAACAACAGGCACCAAATTAATATCCTTGATTTTCTGGACAGTTGAATCAAGGTCACCGCTGACGCCAACATAAGGTACAGTTATAGATGTTTCGGATGAATTAACAACAAGTGAAATAGTTGAGCCCTCTTTAATTTTCTTAGAGCCTGCCTCTGGGGTCTGATAAATAATGGTATCAACCTCAAACTCATCGCTGTAACGGCTTTCATATTCAAAAACAAATTTGCCCTGGGAAACAGCATTAGCTTCTGAAATAGACATACCAACAAAATCAGGTACCTCAACTTCTTTAGGCTTAGATGATTCATAACCAGAATAGAGAGCAAGAGCTCCGAAAACAATCAATGTAAGTACTGCAGCGATGATAACACCTTTGATAGCAGAAAGCACCGGAGACTTAACCGGAGAATCATCGTAATCCTCTCGATAGTCTGTAAATCCATCGTTATCATGTGATTTATTTGATTTTTTAACAGCATCGCTGTAACCGGTTTTTTCATCAAAATACTTATATTCAAAGCTGATGCTTGGATTAAGTCTGAAACGCTCAATATCTGAAAGCATTACAACCGCAGAATGATATCTGCTGTCAGGAGTCTTCTGCATAGCTTTCATAGTGATTTCTTCCAAGCCACCAGGGATATCCGGATTAATCTGACGAGGACGCTTTGGTGTAGTCTGAAGCTGCATTAAAGCTACAGATACAGCAGAATCAGCATCAAACGGAAGCTTACCTGTAAGCATTTCGTACATCATAACACCAACGGAGTAGATGTCGGTTTTTCCGTCTGTCTTATCTCCCCTAGCCTGCTCAGGAGCAATATAATGAACTGAACCGATAGCCTGCTCAGTCATTGTACGGGTTGCGTTAGATGAAAAACGAGCGATACCAAAGTCGGTAACTTTGATAGTTCCATCCTGTAACAACATGATGTTCTGTGGTTTGATATCACGATGTACAATTCCGTTTTCGTGAGCGTGCTGCAAAGCCTTCAAAATCTGGGTTGTAAGATGAACAGTTTCTTTCCAGTCAAGAACACCCTGCATTTCAATATACTCTTTGAGAGTAATACCATCAATATATTCCATAACAATATACTGGATCATATCACCGAAACTTACATCATAAACGCGTACGATATTCGGATGATTGAGCACAGCAATAGCTTTAGATTCGTTTTTAAATCTACGGATAAAGTCCTCATTATCGAGAAATTCGTCCTTTAAAATCTTGATAGCGACCTCACGATCATCAATGGTGTCATAACAATGATAAACGTTCGCCATACCGCCAACACCGATAAGTTCACGGATTTCGTAACGGCCATCAAGCTTTTTGCCTGTATATTTATCCACTGTATGTCACTCCTCTCAATAAATTACTGTTACGGTGATGTTGTCTGTACCGCCACCGATTTTAGCAAGTTCTACAAGTGTATCAATAAGTAAAATTCCACGGTTCTCGTGAACTGTTTTTATCATATCAGAAAGTGAAACACAGTTTGACAAACCGTCGGAACAAATAAGCAACACGTCACCATATTCGAATTCAGCTTCGATATAATCAAGATGCAAAGTGTTGCTAACACCCAAAGCTCTTGTGATAAAGTTCTTATTTGGATGATTTTGAGCCTGTTCAGGAGTCAACTCTCCACGTTTCACCATTTCCTGAACAACAGAATGGTCCTCTGTTAACTGCAAAATTTTACCGCCTCGTATTGAATATGTACGGCTGTCACCAACATGAACGACATGGACAATAGAATTTCTGATGAAAACTAAATCACAAGTTGTACCCATACCAGTTAGTTCAACATCATCACAAGCCATAGTATAAACAGTAGTGTTTGCGCCATCGACAGCATCAACAAGCAACGCAGAAAGCTCTTCTTCATCCATACTATCAACATAGTTTTTATTCAAAAATTCAGTAATAAATTCAACAGCTGTGGAGCTTGCAGTTTTTCCGCCTTTAGCTCCTCCCATACCGTCACATACAACCGCCCATACACAAGAGGATGAAATGACCGAAAAGCTGCAACTATCCTGATTTTCTTTTCGAACTAGTCCAATATCACTACGTGAGAAAACTTCCAAGTCAAAATCCTCCTTCCTTAATAGTTCTTTTCAACTGTCCGCAAGAAGCGTTTATATCGCTACCAAGTGTACGACGAACGGTAGCAGTAACGCCTTTTTTGGACAAAATATCAACAAAAGACTGTTGTCTTTGTATTTTACTCTTAACATATCCGGTACCCTTAACAGAATTAACCGGAATTAAATTAACGTGACACAGCATACCTCTAAGCTTATTTGACAAAATTTCAGCACACTCATCACTATCGTTAACACCGTCAATCATTGCGTATTCAAACGAGATTCGACGATTAGTTTTTTCAATATAATATCTGCAAGCCTTGAGAAGCTCATCAATGTTATACGCCTTGTTAATAGGCATAGTCTGGCTTCTGATATCATCAGTCGGAGCGTGCAATGAAACAGAAAGAGTGAGCTGTAGTTTCATATCTGCAAGTTCGTAAATTTTAGGCACTACGCCACAAGTCGAAAGTGTAATATGTCGCATACCGATATTAAGCGAATTTTCACTCGAAACAATATTCAGAAACCTCTGTACATTGTTAAAATTATCAAGAGGTTCTCCCATACCCATCAAAACGACATTGGAGATTCTGATGTTAAGGTCATTTTGAGCTGACTCAATCTGTGCTATCATCTCGGATGCAGTAAGATTTCTGCTGAAACCACTCATACCAGTTGCACAGAAAGTGCATCCCATCTTGCAACCAACCTGCGTTGAAATACAAATAGAATAGCCGTGATGATACTTCATCACAACGCTTTCAACGCACTCAAGATCGTTAAAAGAAAACAGATACTTCACAGTTTCATCGAGTTTTGACTCAAGCTTGCGCTCGATTTTTGCACAGCCTATGTAACAGTTGTCCTCAAGAAAACCAATAAGATTTTTAGGAATGTTCGTCATCTGAGAAAACGAAGTTACTCCCTTTTGAAGCCACGAAACAACCTGTTTCGCCCTGAATTTCTGAAATGAATTTTCAGTCAGAAGTTGCTCTATTTCAAAATCATAAAGTGATTTTATATCTATCATTTACTTCCTACCTTTTTGAATTTAGCAATAAAGAATCCGTCAGTTAAATTCTTATGCGGTAAAAGTGTAAGCATATGGTCAGGTTCATCAATAAAACGAACAAACCCCTCAGGTAAATCAAGTGGCTCAGCAACAAAATCCTGATGCTCTCTCAAAAACCTTTCAGCAACACCTGAGTTCTCTTTATCGCACAAGGTGCAGGTTGAGTAGACCAAGACACCACCGATAGATAACATATCAGCATTATTACACAAT
>JBGVLC010000014.1:0-15121 GCA_045124035.1 Ruminococcus sp.
AACTCCTGTATCAACTCACCAGTACGAAGATTTCCTCGACATAAAGCTCAAGCTCGTTGATCCTACAAGTTTCTATGAATACGATAAAAAGCACAAAATCTATGTCGACAAATCAGACGACAAGAAGTTTATGCTCGACAAGGTGAAAAACGGTGAGAATCTCAAAATTGTTGGTGTTGTAAAACCTGACGAGGACGCGACCGCTGCAATGCTTATGACCAGTATCGCTTATCCGTCATCACTCACAACTCACATAATAGAACAGGCACAAGACAGCGAAATCGCTAAAAAACAAAGAAAAAACAAAGAAATCAGTGTTTTCACCGGTGAGAAGTTCGGCGAAGAAAGCTCACCAGATATGGAATCTCTCTTCAAATTTGATACAGACGCACTTGATATGTCTGCACTCTCAAGCAACCTTGACTTATCATCTGCCTTTGCAACAATGGATATGTCGTCTATGATGGGCAGTTTCGACCTCACATCAGCTATGGGTGATATGGACCTGAGCGAAGTTTTCAAAGACCTCGATATGTCAACCGCGATGGAAGACATCGACCTGTCACAAGCTATGTCCCAGATTGATATGGCTGAGATTATGAGTGATGTTGATATCTGCGAAGCTCTATCGAACATCGATTTCTCAGTAGTTTTAGAAAAACTCGATTTCTCTGATATTGACATCTATGTCTCACATCAGGAAATGAAAATCCTGATGGATATACTCCTCAGTAGCTATACCGAAAATCTGCCTGAGGGCGAAAGTGCTACCTTTGACGGATTTTACGCTTATGTCAACAGCGAAGAAGGACAGCAGATCATCAAACTCAACCTCGAAAATATGATAGACTACGAAAGCGCTAAACAAAAGTTCGAGGCTATCGTTAATGGTGAAGTGTATAACGCTGTGCTCGACGCTCTTGGCGAAGCTATGGAGCCTGTTATCGCTCAGATTACAAATAACTTTGTCAAAGCTATTTCGGAACAGTTCGCTCCTGCTTTTTCACAGATGACACAGGAATATATGACAGCCATAACTCAGGCTATGGGCGAACAGATGTCAGATTCAATCGCTCAGGCTATGAGCTCAACAATGGGACAGATGAGCTCACAGATAGCAAACGCTATCTCGGGTTCTATGTCTTCTGCTATGGGTAGTATATCAGATTCGCTTTCAAAAGCATTCGAAATGGATATCGATGAAGAAAGCTTCAAAGACCTTATGATGTCGATGATGAATCCAACCGCAAGCACATACGAAGAAGTTCTCGCAGCTCTAAACTATGCAGAGTTTGATGACCCATACACCCTGTTTATCTTCCCAAAGGACTTCGACAGCAAGGAAAACATCACAAGAATTATCGATGAATATAACGCTGATATGGAAGACAGCGGAGAAGAAGACAAGGTTATCACATACACCGATATGGTCGGCACTCTGATGTCTTCTGTCTCAACTATCGTCAACACGGTATCATATGTTCTCATCGCATTCGTTGCTGTATCGTTGATTGTATCATCTATTATGATTGGTATCATCACATACATTTCTGTTCTTGAAAGAACAAAAGAAATCGGTATTCTCCGTGCTATCGGTGCATCAAAGAAGAACATCTCTCAGGTATTCAACGCCGAAACATTCATCATTGGTCTGTGCTCTGGTATTATGGGCGTCGGCGTATCGCTACTATCGCTGATACCTATCAACGCTATTATCCATAATTTAGTTGGAGATAGTACAGTAAGTGCTGTCCTGCCTCCTCTTGCCGCAGGAATTCTGGTTGCACTCAGCGTTGTGCTCACCCTCATCGGCGGACTTATCCCATCGAAAAAGGCCGCAACAAAAGACCCTGTCACAGCCTTGCGTTCAGAATAAGATTTTTGTTGCTATACAAAATATACAAACAGCGTGTGGAATTTTCTACACGCTGTTTTTCTACTTATATTGACCCCTTCCGTTTTAGATGATACAGCCATTCAGCATAAACTATCAAAACTATCATAATATCTTTAAACAAAAGATGGGACAGTTCATCTGAGCTGTCCCTTTCGCAATACAAAAAAGGGCAACCAAAACGGTTGCCCTAAAGTTTTCATTGAATATCTTAGCTGTTGAAGATAGACATAATGTCGTAGAAAGAATCGTCCTCGTCAGAAGAGTCAACTTCAACGCTTGGAGCGTCAGCCTTCTCAGGAGTTGAGCTTGGGAAAGCCTTTGAGTTGTCGTTATTTGAACCACAACCAGCAGCGATAACTGTAACGCTGATTTCATCCTTCATATCTTCGTTGATAACAGCACCCCAGATGATGTTTGCTGTTTCACTTGCTTTCTGTGAAATCATAGTTGAAGCTGCATCGATATCGTCGAGTGTGATATCAGGAGAAGCTGTGATGTTGATGATAACGCTCTCAGCACCGTCGATAGAAGTCTCGAGCAATGCAGATGAAATAGCCATCTCAGCAGCAACAGCAGCCTTGTCCTTACCTGTAGCCTTACCGATACCCATATGAGCATAGCCTGCGTCCTTCATAACAGCAGTAACGTCAGCAAAGTCAAGGTTAACAAGACCAGGAACAACGATGAGGTCAGAGATACTCTGAACACCCTGTCGAAGCACATCGTCAGCGATAGAGAATGCGTTCTGGAGTGTGATTGACTGGTCAGAAACATACTTGAGTCTCTCGTTAGGAACGATGATGAGTGAGTCAACGCAAGCAGCAAGCTCAGCGATACCCTGCTCAGCCTGAGCCATACGCTTCTTACCTTCGAATGCAAATGGCTTTGTAACAACAGCAACAGTGAGGATGCCCATATCCTTAGCGATTTTAGCAACGATAGGAGCCGCACCTGTACCTGTGCCACCGCCCATACCAGCAGTAACAAAAACCATATCTGTATCTTTGAGTAAAGCTGCGATTTCTTCTCTATTCTCTTCAGCAGCAGCCTGTCCAACCTCAGGTTTAGAGCCAGCGCCCTTACCTCTTGTTGACTTCTCGCCGATCTGAACCTTCTGGTCAGCCTGTGAGAATCTGAGCACGTGCTCGTCTGTGTTAACAGCGATGAACTCAACATTCTTAACATCCATTTTAATCATACGGTTAACAGCGTTACCGCCGCCGCCACCGACACCGATTACCTTAATAACAGGCAAATAATCAATCAAATCTTTCTCTAACTCAAAAGCCATATTAAAATCCTCCCTAAACGGAAATTTTACAAGTATAAAAACACATACTTAGAGTATTACACTCTACTACCTTATAACTTACCACATATTTGTGATATTTTCAATATTTTTTTGAAATATTCGCAAAAAATTAATATTCCATATCAATTGACATACCAATCATCAACGCTGAGTTTAGCTTCAGTTTGTTCCTCAGTCGGTTCTTCTTCAACAAGCTTGTCCCAATAGTACTCGCCTGTTATATCATCATAGCCATCATAGTCGTTGTCAACATACTGCACAGCATCAGAATTAGTGTCTTCACCATTCTCGCTAGGTTGTTCACCATCAGCTGTAGTCGGCTTAGTTTCTGCATCAATCAGCGACTGGTCTCTGAAATATGATTTCTTTGTGGTATTGCTGTTTGAAACATCAAGCTCACCCTGTGTTGCATTAGCGCCATTCATATCAAGCTTTTCTGTGATGATAGTCATAGCCGTTCTGACTTTATAGCTTAAATCTTCAGGAAGTCCGAGCTTGACCTTGATTCTGTCATCGTAGGTGAAGCTGATGTTCGCTGTGTCTGTGGCATCGATTTCGCTGATACCTTTGTAGCCGTTATCCACAAATACAGTGACAATCTCTTCGATAATGTCGATAGTGGTTTTGTCGGTAAACTCGATATAGTCACCTACCGTAGCACTGCTGAGTTCACTTCCCAAAAACAGCGGAATATCATATCCCTCAGGATCATCCACCTGTTCAAGCACTCGTCCCTTGGATGATGTTACATAGTATATACCATCGCTGAGCTTTACAAGATAAGCAGGCACAGCTTCGGTAATTTCGATAGTGATAGTATCAGGAATAGCGAACGAAACATCCGCTTTTTCAATATATGGATAAGTCTTCACTAAACGTCGGGAAGCCGCGTTCTTGTTAGCTAGGAAAATATTCTCGTTCTTACCTATTGAGCAGGTGCTGATAATTTCAGACTCATCATATTTGGTGTTACCCTTAACCTCATAGTTCTGGGTTTTGAACAAAACAGTGAGGGACAAAACAACACAAACAATGAGAACAACAGCAACAATAACACATGAAGTAACAATGCTCCTGATTTTTCGCATCAGTGGGGTTGGTGGCTTCTTAGGTTTACTCTTTTTTAGAACCTTTGTCTCGCTCTTTGCCTGCTTTTTGAGTTGCTTTTTCTGAGCTTGCTCGTCAACGAAAAATTCGTAGTCGTCATCTTTGCCTTTTTTGGCAAATTCAAAGAGCAGGTCATCGGCTTTATCATTTTTGCGGGACTTGCGCGAAAATACCGACGAAACGCTATCGCCGATTTTATCCATTATGTCACGCTTTTCAAAGCGGTCATAATCGTAATCATCAAATCTGTCTTTTCTCACGCAAATCCCTCCTTTTTACATCTTAAATCTTTTTTATATCTGCACCAAGTTCAGATAGCACAACCTCAAAGTCATCATAACCACGTTCTAGAAAATTAAGTCCACAAACGCAGGTCTGACCCTGAGCCGAAAGTGCCGCCACAACAAGAGCCGCAGCACCACGCAAGTCGAGTGCCTGAACAGATGCACCAAACAGGTGTTTCACACCATCAACGAGGGCAACCTTTCCCTCAACCTTTATGTTAGCACCAAGACGATTCAATTCATCAACGTGCTTATATCTGCTTTCAAATATGTTCTCAACAAAAACTGTCAGCCCTCTGGACTTACAGCACATCGCCATAATCGGTGCCTGAGCATCGGTCGGAAAACCAGGATATGGCATAGTTCGTATGAGCTTTGGCGAACGCAAACGATACGGAGCGTCAATAATAAGCTTACCTGACTTTTCAGTTATTTCACAACCTGCTTGTTCAAACACAGGAGTAATGGACGAAAGGTGGCTGTAAACAACCGAGTCGAGCGTGATTTTTGACGAAGTTATAGCGCAGCACGCCATAAGCGTTGAAGCAACAATTCGGTCAGGTATTATGCTGTGATTGCAACCACTGAGTTTTTCGACTCCGTCGATGAAGATAGTGCTCTCTCCAGCTCCGCTGATTTTCGCTCCGCAGGAATTGAGAAAGTCCGCCAAATCAACAATCTCAGGTTCTTTTGCCGCGTTTGTGATAACCGTTGTGCCCTTTGCTTTAACGGCTGTGAGCATAATATTCTCAGTAGCACCGACACTCGGAAACGACAGCGCAATCTTTGACGGCTTGATTCCGTCAACTGCAACGCACTCAAGCTCACCGTGCTGTTCAGTTATCTCAATCCCCATCTGGCGCAAAGCCGACAAATGCAAATCTATCGGACGCGGACCAAGTTCGCAACCTCCGGGCAGCGACATTTTCGCTCGGCCACACCGAGCTGTTATAGCTCCCAAAAATATAATCGACGAACGCATTTCGCGCATCAGATCGTGAGGTATATCGCTTCGAGTTATGTCCTTTGTATTCACCACCAGGGTGCTGTCCGACCGAGTCGCTTTGCAACCCAGGTATCGAAGTATCTTTATGGTTGCCTCAACATCCGAGAGTTTCGGACAGTTGTACAGCACACTCTCATCTTCACACAAAATGGTCGCCGCAAGTATCGGCAACGAGCTGTTTTTTGAGCCCTGAACTTTAACCTCGCCTGAAAGCTTTCTTCCACCGTTTATATAAAGCTTAGCCACAACAACACCCCTTAGAAACTGTTACGCAGTATTCTATGAAGCGAGAGGTTGTACTGTGAGATTTATTTTACAATTTCTTTGACTATATCATAAATACGCTGTGAGGCATCTGTAATAGCCATTGATGATGCGTTATCAGAATACTCCTTGAGTAAATCAGCATCAAGAAGCATATCATCAACCGCTTTGATGAGTTTTTCCTCTGTGAGGTCTTTTTCTTCGATAACAGAAGCTGCCTTCTTATTAACAAGAGCCATAGCGTTGTGATACTGGTGATTCTCAGCAACGTATGGAGACGGAATCAGCACCGCAGGCTTGCCCTTTGCCTGAATTTCTGAAAGAGTGATAGCTCCTGCACGGCTGACAACAAGGTCACACGCTGCAAGACAGGTTGGCATATCATCAATATACTGTCTTATATCAAGGTTACTATGCTGTGATATATCAACACCTTTTTCTTTCACCAGTTCTGGGAACCATGTACCCTGCTGGCCGTAAGCGTGGATGTGCTGATACTTCTGGTCGTTAGCACTTCTTACAACCAGTCCTGCAACAGATTCATTGATGCATCGTGCACCAAGTGAACCACCGAAAGATAAAACAACCGGACGGCTGTCAAGTCCCAACTTTGCCCTTGCTTCTTCCTTGTTGATTTTCAGTATTTCTTCTCTGATAGGGTTACCAGTTACAGCAAAGTCAACTGTACTGTCGAGATACTTTTTCGCATCTTCTACAGCGAGCATAACCTTCTTAACTTTTTTGGAAAGCATCTTTGTTGTAACGCCTGGGAACGCGTTCTGCTCATGAATGATGCAAGGAATACCCATACTCGCCGCTGTACGAATAACAGGGCCGCTGACATAACCGCCTGTACCGATACAGATGTCAGGTGCAAAGTTTCTGATAATTTTCTTAGCTTTAGCGGATGAGGTGAAAACTCGAGACACAGTCTTGACATTGTGAACAATAGACTGTGGCTTGAAATTACGCTTGAAACCGCTGATAACGATTGATTCTATAGGAAAGCCTGCTTTTTTTACCAAGGTCTGTTCCATACCATCACGGTTGCCGATGAACAAAATCTCAGTCTCAGGCTCTTTTTCTTTGATATATCCTGCGATAGCAAGCGCAGGGTTGATGTGACCGGCTGTACCGCCACCTGCGAGTAATATTTTCATAATAACTCCTTCAATCTTCTCCTTTAGATCTCCTACGTTACATCTTTTCGATGTTTGCAGAACGTGAAATCGACAAAACAATACCCATCTGGAACAAGAGCATTAACAGCGAACTACCGCCGTATGAGAAAAACGGCAAACTGATACCTGTGTTAGGCAACCAGTCAGTGATAACCAGAATATTGAGTATTACCTGCAAACCAATCTGTGATGTAAGTCCGATACCGAGCAATTTTCCGAAACGGTCCTTAGCTCGAAGTGATATAACAATGCCTCGCCATACAAGCAAAGCAAAAACAAGCAAAATAGCAACTGCACCGATAAGTCCGAGTTCCTCACAAACGATAGCGAAAACGAAGTCGTTCTGAGGCTCAGGAAGGTAGAGATACTTTTGTCTTGACTGACCAAGACCAAGACCGAAAAGTCCGCCCGAACCGATAGCATAGAGCGAATTTCGAGTCTGCCATGTCTGTTGCCACTGTGTCTCGTCGATATACTCAAGTGCCTTGCCCCAACCGTCCATTCGGTCCATAGCATAAGTCAGCAAGCCAGTCGCCCACAAAACAAGGACAACAACTGCCAGAATAGCTCCTGCAATAGCAATCCATTTGATTTCAATACCTGAAACAAAAAGCATAATAACTGTGAGTAATGCTACAATTACGATACAGGAGTAGTGTGGCTCAAGCAAGAGCAAAAATGCAGTTGATGCAAAAACCGCGGCACCGGGAACAACGCCGTATTTCAGCGTGTGCATTTTATCGTAGTACCTGCTTCCCCAGTGCGCCAGAAACAGGATAATCGCAAATTTACTTATCTCAGACGCCTGAATACCGTAGTCACCGATACCGATCCATCGGTGGATACCCGTTTCACTCGGTATCAGAAGTACCACAACAAGTGCAAAATAAGAAACGCCAAGGATAAGCGCTGAGAATTTATGAAAATAGTGATAGTCAAAATACGAAACAGCGAGCATAATCGCAAGTCCCAAGAGTGCGAAAATCAGCTGACGTTTGAGATAATAGTAGCTGTCGCCGATTTCATAGTACGCAATCGGATAGCTCGCTGAAAACATCATTGTGATACCTATAGCCAGCAATAACACAATGAGCATACAAAACGGCACATCGAGACCTTTACCGATTGACAAAAGCGAGAACTGTTTCTTCCTTTTTGCAGGCTTTCTGTTCTCACTATAGCGAGAAGAACGATTTTCGTCTCGTCTGTCATCGCGATAGTATTCGTCTCTATAGCCATTTCGAGAAGATGTACCCGCTGAGCTGTATCGCTCGTGGTTATATCTTCTTCTGTCTGATTCTCTTCTGAGTGTTTCACTGCTCAACTGATTCATCCCCTTTCAAAATATAAAATTTAACCAAATACAACAAGTAAAAGTGAAGCAAGACCGCACAAAGCTGTCACGCCTGAGAAAACAGCAACGATTTTCATTTCACTCCAACCACCCATCTCAAAGTGATGGTGGATAGGGCTCATTCTGAAAATACGCTTTCCATGAGTCAGCTTGAAGTATGATACCTGAAGCATAACTGAGAACATCTCAACAAGGTACATAACGCCAACCAAAAGCATAATAAGGTGCATATCCATCGCAAAAGCAACAGCACAAACGATACCGCCAAGGAAAAGTGAACCTGTATCACCCATAAACACCTTTGCAGGATGGAAGTTCCAAACAAGGAAGCCTAAGCATCCACCTGCAACCGCTGCAGCAAAAAGAACGTTTGACTGGAAAACACCCAATACATTTGCAATCATCATAAGGAACAACGCAACAAAAAATGTGATTGAACCGTCAAGTCCGTCGATACCATCGGTGAGGTTGACTGCGTTTGTCATACCAACGATAACGAGCGCCATAATGATATAGTAGAAAAAGCCGAGGTCGACCATACCAACAAACGGAACAGCAATTTCGGTAGTGTCGCCCAAAAGCTTCATAACAAGCAAGTAAAGACCAACAACAGTAAACTGAAGAACAAGTTTCTGGATAGCTGTAAGACCAAGGTTACGCTTTTTGACAACCTTGATATAGTCATCAATAAAGCCGATACCTCCATAGCACACAGCCATAAAAAGACCTGTGATAACGAATTTCTCAGTAACACCGAAACCGCCGTGAGTCACCGCATACGCGATAACAGAAACAAGTGTAGCAAATGCAATACCAAGAATGAACATAATACCGCCCATAGTCGGAGTGCCCTGCTTGTTTTTGTGCCATGATGGTCCGATATCAAGAATAGTCTGACCGTACTTTAACTTATGAAGAAACGGTACTAAGAATCTGCCCGATATAGCAGAAACCGCAAATGAAATAACCGCTGTCAAAAATGCCCATATACCTATTACCATTTTTACACCTCATTTATTTTGATTAGTCGCTTACACTGCCTGAACTGAACGCTACTGTCACAACCGTACCAGGGCTCACCATAGTACCCTCAAGGATATCCTGTGTGATTGAAGTAGAGTCAGAACCTCTCACAGAGCCTGTGAGACTGACATTGATTCCGTAGTACGACGCGATGTAGTTCACATCAGATAAGCTATAGCCGATGAGATTCGGCACCATAACCTTTTCTTCAACGCTTGACTCATCTGTATAAAGCACAACCGTACCACCTGTTGGTATCTTACTTCCTGCGGATGGTACCTGAGCTGTAACAGTTGAACCTTCGCCCTTAACTGTAACATTGAAGCCGTCGCCGTTAGCTGTTGTTGTAGCTTCGTTTACTGAAAGTCCGACATAGGTTCCTGCGATTGTATCAACATTAGCAGCTTCTTCCTCAGTATACTGAGCCTCAAGCTCAAGGTATGGAAGAATCTCGCTCATAATATTCGCAAACACAGGAGCCGCAACCGCACTACCGTAGTAGTTGCCTGCAAGTGGAGTATCAAAGAACACAAGCACCGCAACCTCAGGCTTATCGGCAGGAGCGAAACCGCAGTATGATGCGATGTAGTCGTCAACGCCGTCGCCGTTTGAGTCGGTGAGTTTCTCGGTTGTACCTGTTTTACCTGCGATTCTGTAGCCTGCTACATAACCGTTTTTACCTGTACCTGCGATAGCATTCTGCTCGAGAATACCACGCATCTCTTTTGCAACTTCTTTTGAGATAACCTGACGCTTTGTATCAGTGCTGATATTCTCAACAACCGAGCCGTCAGCACTCAGAATCTGTTTAGCAACGTGAGGCTGAACCAGATCACCGCCGTTAGCGATAGCTGATGCAGCTGTTATCATCTGGATTGGAGTGATAGAGAAGTTCTGACCGAAGGATGCAACCGCCAAGTCGACAGGACCCATCGAGCCATCTTCTGTAAAGAACTGGTCGTCTGCTTCACCAGGAAGGTCGATACCTGTTTTCTCGGAGAATCCGAAAGACTGGTAGTATTCCCAGAACTTTTCTTCGCCGACAGACTGACCGATTTCGATAAATGCAGGGTTGCATGAGTTACAAAGCGCCTGCTGATATGTCTGGGTACCGTGACCTGCTTCGTTATGACAGTGAATTAACTCTTCATAAAGCTGGAAAGCACCATTACAGTTAAATCTTGACTTCTCGCTGATGGTCTTTTCTTCGAGTCCCATCGAGAGGGTAACCATCTTGAAAACCGAGCCAGGATAGTATGTATCTGAGATAGTTTTGTTACGCCACATCTTGGAAAGCGCCATACTCTCAGCTTCCATCTTTGCCTGTGACAAAAGCTCGTTGACTTCATCGTTCGAAATCGGAGCACCTTCTTCCATATAGCCGTTTTCGACCAGATAGTCAGCATCGATTTCTTTGATTTTTCTCGCATCTTCAGGAGTTATGGTGAACGGGTCGTTAGGGTCAAAACCATCAACCGTCGCCATAGCGAGAACCTCTCCTGTGTTAACGTCCATAACGATACAACCACCGCGGTTGTAAACATCGTGGTCCTCAATACCCTGTTTCATATATTTCTCGACGATACTCTGAACAGTTTCGTCGATTGTAAGCACGATAGAATTACCATCAACAGCCTCAACGTTCTGGCTGTAATCAAACGGCATAACCGAGCCATTGGCATTTGTCGCTGTAACAAGTCTGCCCGGTGTTCCTGTCAACTCATCATTGTACTGAAGTTCGATACCAACAAGCCCCTGATCATCGACACCGGTAAAACCGATAACCGAAGACGCAAGCTCGCTGTAAGGATAATATCTCTTGTAGTCATCAAGAAGTGCTATTACACTTGAAAGCTGATACTTCTCATAAACATCGTTCATAAGCTTTAAGATTTTCTGCTGTTCTTCGCTTTCAATCTTACGCTTGACAACCGAGTAGTAGCTGTTCTCTTTTGTTTGCTCAAGAACATCTTCTTTCTCGAGTGAAAGAATTTCAGCAAGATTGGTCGCAACATACTCGCGCTGTTCATCATTGTCGAAATTAGCAGGAGAAAGCACTACTTTCCACACAGAAGCACTCTGAGCTAAAATCTTACCGTTTCTATCGTAAATCGTACCTCGTTTTGCACTGATAGTTGTATCAGAAAGTTGTTGGTTAACAGCCTTTTGGCTGAGTTCTTCCCCCGCTATGAGCGACAGATAAGTAAGTCGTGTGATAACAGCACCAAAACCTATGGCCAGAATGATAATAAGCAGCCATACTGTACGCTGTCTTAGTCTTTGATTAGCACCCATAGTAGTCACTCTCCTTCCTGACAAGAATATATATCACAAAATTGAAAATTAGTTGAAAATTGTCTAAACCATGTGTGAACGTTCATATTTTTGTTCAAAATATGGCTGAAAAATCCACCCATACAATAGCAGAAAAAGAGTTAAGACCATAATCTCAACTCTTGCTCTTATACATACATATTAAGCCGTGTCTTGTCCTATGCCAAAAGCGAAGAAAAAGCCTCTGCCATAGCATCAAAAACGTTGTTGCTCTCTTCTTGTGTCAGCTCGACCTTGTCCCCCTGCGAGAGGCTGACGAACTCTTTCTGGGAATTCTCAACCTTGGTCATACCGAGCTTTTCCTGAGCGTACTTTTCAACGACGGCTGTCGATATGCTTGCGTCGATTTTCATCTCGAGCTGAGTGTACAAAGAGCGCTTTTCTTCGAGCTCACTTTGTGCAGAGCTGATTTTCTGATTAAGCTCTGTCAGCTGAACCTGTCCGTGGATGATGAGTCCGACAACGATGGCAATCGCCACCGCAAGTGCAACCGCACCCGAAATCTTGAGGAAATTGTTCTTTCTTCTTCGGATTTTTTTGATAGGTTTTCTGGATGATTCGACCGCAGTATTCTGTTTTTCAGTTTTCGGCTTTTGCTTTTGCTTTTGTTTTTCCTCGGTTTTCACCGCTGACGAGTAGATCTCCTCGTCTTCGAACAAACGCAAATCATAAGCCAGGTTACTCTTGTAGTAATCCATAGCTTCACTCCGCGTTTCAAATCTCGTTTCTGTTTTTGGTTTCTGTTTTGGTTTCTGTTTTTTCAGGCGATATGTAGTAGCTTGATAATATTGCCAAAGATAAATTACAGCTTTGACATTTTTGTAAAACCGAGGCGAAAACGCAGGATTCAACCCACCTCGGCGGATATCCGTGATATCCCATAATATAGTACGACAGGCGCCTTCCTGTCACAAATTGTAGTGTTTAAGATAATGTTGTAACAATGTTTACAACTTTGTTATTATTTTACCATAGCGTATATGCAAAGTCCATAGTAAATAACTACAAATATAGGTAGTATTTACACATTCATATAGCGGTTTTGACCACTTATATTTTGTATTAAGAATTAAAAGTAAAAAAATGGTAAAATCACAGTTTTTCGCATACCCTGAGCTTCGCACTTCGTGAACGAACATTGAGCTCAAGCTCCTGTTCACTAGCGATAATCGGTTTGCGGTTGATGAGCTTTGCTTTTGGTTTGTTGCCACAAACGCACACAGGAAAATCCTTAGGGCAGGTGCAACCCACACACCACGAAGCCATTTTCTGCTTAACGATTCTGTCTTCAAGTGAGTGGAATGTGATGACAGCGAGTCTGCCACCCTGACTCAGAAGCTCAAAAGCACCATCCAAACCTTTTTCGAGCACCTCCAGCTCTCGGTTGACAGCGATTCTGAGAGCCTGAAAAGTCTTTCGCGCAGGATGTCCATCACGACGAACTTTCTGAGGCACGCTGTTTTTGATGATTTCAGCAAGCTCGAGAGTTGTTTCAATCGGCTTTTGCTCGCGTGCTTTGATAATATTCTTAGCTATAGAAGAAGCGAATTTTTCTTCGCCGTAGTTATTGATAATTCTTGCAAGAGATGCATAGTCAAGTGTGTTGACCAAATCAGCAGCAGTACTTCCACTCTGGCTCATTCGCATATCAAGCGGAGCATCCTCGTGGAAAGAAAAGCCACGCTCGGAAACGTCGAGCTGATGTGATGAAACTCCGATATCAAGCATAACACCGTCAACACAGTAAACGCCACGGGCATTGAGAAGCTCCTTCATATCACCAAAGTTACCCTTTACGATGATAGAATTCGGGTTATCCTTGAAACGCTCTTTCACATGGCGGATAGCATCAGGGTCCTGATCGATCGAGATGAGCTTGCCGTCCTTAAGGTGCGACAAAATCTCAGCCGAATGACCGCCACCACCTGCGGTACCATCGACATAGATACCGTTTTCTTTTATATTAAGACCATTTATGGTTTCATGTAATAAAACAGGAATGTGTGAAAAGCTCATATCATCCTCACAGTCTCAAAAGTTCGAGAGCCTCTTTGACAGACTCGCGCTTTTGCTTCTCGATGAACTGCTCGAACGCATCCTTGTCCCAAACTTCGATTCGTGTATCCATACCGACAACAACGATATCTTTAGTGAGGTTAGCGTCTTCTCTGAGCTTTTGTGCAATCATAACCCTACCCTGAGAGCTGACAGCAACTTCGGTAGCAGGAGAAATGAGGATGTATTGGAGCGACAGCGCCTTATCAGCAGGAAGTTCTCTGATTTGTTCACGCAGGCGGTCGAACTGTTCAGCAGACAGAATCTGCACACAGTTCTCAAAACCCGAAGTGACATAAACAGTCTCTCCTAGCTCCTCACGGAACTTAGACGGCAGAATTATTCTGCCTTTTGTATCGATAGTCTGATTAGTAGTACCCGAGAACATTCTGCCACCTCCTGTAATAATCTGTGCAAATCGTGTCACAAAATGACACTTTGCTCCACTTATAGAACGATTATATACTATCAGCGATAGAAAATCAAGGTAAAAGTTACGATTTATAACAAAAAATTTACAAATTGAAATTTTCTCCTCAGGAAATTAGTAAAATATTCCAAAGGATTTGTTGTTTCTGACGCAAAAACGGGTCACCTCGCATTGCGAGATAACCCGTTTGTTGTTAAATCATATTAAGTTTTTAAAGCTCAGCAAGCTTGAGCTGTCACAAGAACAGGTCTCAAGCTACCTTTTGATGAAGCAACCCCAATATAGCAGATACGAACGAGGACTCAGGGATATTCCGACCGATGTCCTGATAAAACTCGCGACTTTGTATAACACTAGCGTTGACTATCTTCTGGGGCTCACAAACAATCCAAAACCATATATTAAAAAATAAAAGCTCCCGAAAAACTCGGGAGCTTTAGTTATGCCCATTAAAATCCAAAGCAAAAGGATTATGATTTCTTTGTGATTCTGAGATTCTGGCGAGTTTTTCTGAGCTCTGTGAGCTGAGCTGTGATAGCATCGTCAGTTTTCTTCATAATATTCTCAACGTAATCATTAGCAGCCTTGCGCATTTCAGCTGACTTAGCCTTAACTTCGTTAAGGAGTTCAGTAGCCTCAGCCTTAGCAGCACGCATAATCTCGCTCTGCTCAATCATAGCCTTCTTGCGCTCTTCAGCAGCACGGATAATATCCTCAGACTCTTTCTTAGCTTCAGCGATGATCTGGCTTCTGTCAGCTACGATGTTCTTAGCCTGTCTTACTTCAGCAGGCAAAGTATCCTGAATTTCATCAAGGATATCGTAAATCTTCTCAGCCTCAACCATAACCTTACCGCCTGTAAGTGGGACAGCTT
>JBGVLC010000015.1:0-69054 GCA_045124035.1 Ruminococcus sp.
TACTTACACCAAAGGGTAAGAATGTCACTGAATACGAATATGGAGCTGACAATCTGCCATCAACTGCAACATTCAGTAATGGTAAAAAGTTAACCTATAAATTCGATTCAGTATGCCTGCCTACATGGGAGAAAATCGATACTACTAACGAAATAAAGACGGAGTATACTTATTTTAGGGTTGAAGGCACTAAATTCGATAAGTTGACCGATGTTGTCCGAACCGAAAAAAGCGGAGCGTTTAATTATCGATATAAGTATAATAAAAATTATAATATAACCGAAATCCTCGAGACCACAACTGATGAGAATGGTACATCAACCGAGACTATAATTGAAAAATACACTTATGATGACTTGAATCAGCTTCTTACTGCGACTGACTATAAGCAAGAACGAAAGTATGAGTATGCTTATGATAGCGCAGGAAATATACAAAGTGAAAAGATATATGACCTTTCTGTAAGCAGTGCGGAACCATTTAAGACTAACGTATACAATTATGGTGATGAAACCTGGGGCGACCTGCTCACAACGTATAATGGACAAGAGATCGAATATGATGCAATAGGAAATCCGACTGATTACCGAGATGGCATGTCAATGTTATGGTCAAATGGTAGGCAGTTAGTAAATTTGACTAAGGATAATAAAACTATCAACTACACCTACGATGATAGCGGTATGCGTCTTAGTAAGACTGTGGATGGAGTCAAGTACACATACCTCTACGAAGGCGGTTTGCTCGTTCAGGAAACCCGTGGCGATATGATTTTTGATTATAGCTACGATGCAAATGGTAGAATACGAATGGGTGCATTTAGGCAAAACGAAAGTGCAACCCCTGGATATTTCTACTATGCGCTCAATAGTCGAGGAGATGTTGTTGGACTATATAACGGTGAAGGTGAAGTTATTGCCAAGTATACCTACGACGCTTGGGGCAACGAAACCTCAATAACCGATGCCGATGGAAACAGCGTCGCACATCGAGATATCTTAGCTACCCGCCAACCATTCCGTTATCGTGGTTATTATTACGATAAAGAAAGTAAACTTTATTATCTCCAAAGCCGTTACTATGACCCTGTAACTCATAGGTTTATCAATGCGGATACCCAGCTGAATCAAGGGGATAGTTCTTTAGGTTATAATATGTTTACATATTGCAATAACAATCCTGTTAACCAATCTGATCCTGATGGACATTTACCTAAATGGGCAAAAAAACTTGCCATTGCAGCAGCTGTTGTTGTGGCTGTTGCTGTTGTAGCCACGATTTGTGTTGCTACAGCAGGTGCTGGATCAGCTATAGCTTGTGTGGCTATTGGTGCAGCTAAAGGTGCGGCAATAGGATTTGCTGTTGGAGCTGCCACCGGTGCGGCGAGTGGAGCGGTAAGTCATCGGGTGACGACAGGAAGTTGGAAGGGTGCAGGAAATGCTGCACTAAATGGAATGGCTGATGGTGCACTATCAGGAGCAATAACTGGTGCGATAACTGGTGGGATTACTAGTAATGTGTGTTTTGTTGCGGGAACAACAGTCGTTACATCGGTAGGGTACAGAGCAATTGAGGATATATGTGCTGGAGATGAGGTTTGGGCCGAAGACCCTGAAACAGGTGAAAAAGCTTTAAAGGAAGTTGTGCAAACATTCGTTAATGAAACTAAAGAATTAGTTCATGTTTTTGTTGATGGAGAGGAAATTGTTGCAACACCTGAACATCCATTTTATGTTTCTCAAAAAGGGTGGGTATCGGCTTGTGAATTACGTGTTGGAGATATCCTTGTTTCTGTAAACGGGAAATATGTTATCGTTGAAAAGATTCAGCACGAGATTCTCGAGAAACCGATTACTGTTTACAATTTTGAGGTAGAGGATTTTCATACATATTATGTAGGTAAAAATTCAATTTTAGTTCACAATGTGTGTGGGACCCAAAACGCACTTCCAAAGAATGGAATAAAAGTTAATTCGTCGGATGCACTTGATTTAGCTGACGACTTTTTAGGAAAGGGTTATTCCGAAATGTCTCCTGGTAGATTTGTTTCATCAGATGGATTACGACAAGTTAGGATGACAGCATCGGATTTATCAACAATAAATAATCATGCAGGAGCACCACATTTAAATTTTGAAACACTTATACCAAATCCGTTAAAGTCAGGTAAGTTTCAAATAACAGGAAATTCACATGTCTTTATATTTGATTGAAGGAGAATAACAATGGATATATTTGTACCAGCATACGATGGTGAAAAATTTTCATTTGTATGGGAAGAAGATTTTTCAATAAAGTGTTTGATTGAAAACGAGAGCATAATAATTGAAGCTAATAAAGCTGGGTTGATTTCATTAGCAAGACATCTGCTAGAGTTAGCACAGGAAAATGTACCAGAATTTCAACACATTCATCTTGATGAGTATAATTCTTTGGAGAATAATTCAGCAGAGCTTATAGTAAAAAAAAGAAAGTGAATTTCTCGAGGTTTCAAGAATACACCAGCAGCCTTTAAAAGCTTGGGACTATTTCAATAACCTGTTTTTGTCCCCAAAATGCGATTCTTGAAGTTGCATGACAGTTTTATTCCCTGTTGATGGGATTAAGATGATTTTCTAATCTTGCTGTTACAAAATTGCCTTTTAGTGAGGAAACAGTTGGAGGGATTAACTTTTCTTCAACTGTTTCTTCACGGAAATTATATATAATGAAAATGTCCGAACAGAAAAAAGCGGAGCGTTTAATTATAGATATAAGTATAATAAAAATTACAATATAACCGAAATACTCGAAACTACAACTGATGAGAATGGTACATCAACCGAGACTGTAATTGAAAAATACACTTATGATGACTTGAATCAGCTACTTACTGCGACTGACTATAAGCAGGAGCGAAAGTATGAGTATGCTTATGATAGCGCAGGAAATATACAAAGTGAAAAGATATATGACCTTTTTGTAAGTAGTGCGGAACCATTTAAGACTAACGTATACAATTATGGTGATGAAACCTGGGGCGACTTACTCACTTCGTATAACGGACAGGCTATCACTTATGACGAGATAGGTAATCCAATTAATTATCGAGATGGTATAACATTCTCTTGGTCAAAGGGCAGACAGCTTGATAGTTACACAAAGAATGGTGAAACAGTAAGCTACACTTACGATAACGATGGTATGCGTCTTACTAAAACAGTAGGCGGTGTAGAGTATACATATATCTACAAAAATGGTTTGCTTATTCAGGAAACTCGTGGTAATAGAATTCTTGATTATAGTTATGATGCAAATGGTAGACCTAGAATGGTGAGATATAGGATACCAAATCAAAATTACGATATGTGTTATTACTATGCTCTTAACACACGAAATGATGTAATAGGGTTGTATGACCAAAATGGCTCATTGATAGTTAAATATAACTATGATGTGTGGGGAAAGGAACTGTCTGTTACAAATCAGAATGGTGTTACAATAACTAGCGATACTCATATTGCTAATTTTCAACCTTTCCGCTATCGAGGATATTATTATGATAGGGACAGCGGTTTTTACTACCTCCAGAGCCGCTATTACGACCCATTAACACATAGATTCATCAATGCCGATGGTTATGTTTCAACTGGTACAGGGATCCTCGGTCACAATATGTTTGCATGTTGTGATAACAATCCGGTTAATTATTTTGATCCTACTGGTATGTGTGGGGATCCAACTTGTATATCTTGCAATCCTGAAAGGGAGGCAGATGTAGCTAAAAAGCTTAAAGATGGATGGTACGATACAGTGTATCCTGATTTTAAGCCATATTATTGTAGTCCTGCATACAACAGTTCTACAATGATTACGCAACAAGGTAAATATGCTGATTATCTACAATATGAAAAGAAAGAGGTACACCAAAAAATATCAACTGGTGGTAGTGTTAATCTTACTGTAGGTTACGACATTTATATTGGTGATGAAGATTTATCATATGCATCTATAAGATGTTTTAATTACTCGATACAAGGTAGTGCGAGTGTTGATTATGTGTCTATCAAATATGCTGTTGGTGATTATGTAAATGATGTGGTAGAATATGACATGGGAAAATGCTATATGGTTAGTTGGTTACCTGCAAGTAGCATATTATCAACAGGTGTTAATATGACAATTCACCTCGATAATGGAAGTACTCAAAAGATCAGAAATGTATTTACAGAAGGAGATGTACTTGCGTGAAAATTAAGAATAGAGCTAGTTGGTTATTATGTATAATAATAGTTTGTTTATCTATTTGTGCTTCTGCATGCTCTGATATCAATAAAGAAATAAAGTTTGTTTTTGAAGAAGGTAACTCGGTGGATATTAGTAGGAGACTGCCTGATGGCGGAAGTTTTACAATGTCGGTCGAATGCAATTCATATAAGGGCTCAGATGGTAATGAATATGCTAAGTTAGAAAGTATATCGTATCAAGTTAATAATTCATACAAATTTAATAAAGTTAGTATGAAGTATAATGATGGTCAGAGGACTCGTAAAAAAACAAGTAAATCACAAGAAAAAGAATTTGATATTGAAACTCCGTATGTTCTGTCTGAAGAAAATACAATACATGTCATTTTAACTGTATATATGGAAGATGGAAAAAAAGAAGTATTTGAATTTCCTAGATAAGTATTTACTAGTGTATTGCTATTTGTACATAACATTCTCCTAGTCAAAGGGCAGACAGCTTGATAGTCTTACAAAAAACGGAGAAACAGTAAGCTATATCTATCATACTGATGGTATGTGTCTTTAAAAATATAAATGTAGGAGATATATTACATATTTTTATATAAAACGGAGTGATAATATGAAATTTAAAAAAGGCTTAGTTATAACTTTATCGGTTATTTTAGTAATCGCAGTTGTACTCACTGTTGCAGGACCACATATTGTACTTTCATGTGCAAAGCAGCCAGATGTTGAACAAAACTATTCATACAGCGATTATTTTTACACTACTTATGATGAAATCAGAGCGCATCTTGGACAGCGAGTTGACTCCTTGCGTGCTGATGGTGTTGAGGTTGAGGTTAGCGAGTATGCTGTCGATGAGAGCGATGAGCTTTATATCGATAATATCTATTTGCCTGCAAGTAAAGAGAAAGAAAATCTTATTGTACTTACAACAGGTGTCCATGGTATTGAGGGTTACATCGGTTCGGTTATGCTTGATGTTTTCTTTGAAGAGATCTATCCTGAGCTTGATGCTGATACTACAGGTGTTCAGGTTATCGCTAATGTTAATCCTTATGGCATGAAATATATGCGACGTTATAATGAGAATAACGTTGATCTCAACCGTAATTTTATAATCGATTGGGATGGCTTTGATTACTCTTCAAACAAGGATTATCCTGAAGTCAAAAGTTTTCTCCAGCCTGAAAAGAAGATCGGTAACGCTTTCTGGCATGAGGTTGGTTTTTACTTAAGTTTAGCAAAAGAAGCTATCACAAAAGGTGCAGACAAGGTGTCTGATGCACTTTTAACTGGTCAGTATGAATATCCACAGGGTGTTTATTATGGTGGTACAAAGGATGAGAAGTCTACAGCATATCTCAAGGGCGTGTTCAATGATTGTTTGGATGGTGAATATGATAACATAGTTCATATTGATATTCATTCAGGTTATGGCCCAAGATATAATATGGTTATTTTCAACTCTGTATACGATACAATGAACGAAGCTCAGACAAAAGAAGCTTTTGGTTACGATTACGTAATTGCACATGACTCAGAGTCTTTTTATGCAACAACCGGCGATACAACTGACTATTTCTATCGATTAGCAGAACGTAAAAATACAGATAAAGAACTGTTTTCAACGTGCTTTGAGTTTGGTACAATCGGTGACAGCTTTTTCGATACCATTCTCTCGTTGAAATATACTGTTGACGAGAACAGACAGTACTGGTATAAAACAGATAATAGAATCACAGCAGATGTTGTGTATGAACATTATAAAGAGCTTTACTATCCAACAGAAACTCAGTGGCGTGAGAAAACCGTTGAGGATTTCATAACAGCAACACAGGGCGTGCTTTCGGTTAAGCTGAAATAGTTTTTCGAGGTGACAATGATGCATTTGTCGTTTTTACATAACGATCCTGATAGTTATCACGATACAAAATTGACTTTACACGATTGTATTGCAGATAAAATCACATACAGCGATAGTGTTCTGTCATTTCGTTTTCCTGATGGTTTTTGGGTTTATTCTGAACACGAAGCTAATAATTTATCAAAAACTGTTCGCACCGATGCTTCTTGTGTGGCTTTTGCGGTTACACCCGATGAGCATTTCGAGATCTATTTGGAAGTGTTTCGAAGCAGAAGAAATCGTAAAGCTACTGTTGAATATTGGCAACTTGAAAAAGTGTTGGATGCAGTAAACAGCGGAAAATATCAGCTTGAGTTTATTTATCAATACAGAACTCATTTTGAACAGATGTGGCGTTGTATGTTGCGTTATAAAGGCTGTTTGTTTGGTGAGTGTCAGCTACATATCCCATATTCATCTGCTACATATTCTTGGAATAAACTGCGAGAAGATTGTATTTGGTGAACTTATTTTTTGTTTAATTAGCCTCTCTTGTGATATATGCGCAAGAGAGGTTCTATTGTATTGAAATAAGTATGTATTGATTGTATAATAAAAGAAAAGTGTGAATTTTAGTGAGAGATAAGTTATGGAATTTAATGAAAAATTACAGGAATTGAGAAAACAAAAAGGGTTTACACAAGAGGAGCTTGCAGATGTTCTATTTGTGTCCAGGGCTGCTGTTTCAAAGTGGGAATCAGGAAGAGGTTATCCGAATATCGATTCGCTGAAAGCTATCGCGAAATTCTTTTCAATTTCGATTGATGAGCTTTTGTCAGGTGATGAGTTGCTGACTGCGGTGCAACAAGATAACAAGAAGAGAGAATCACGCTTTCGTGATTTGTTATTCTCGTTGTTTGATATCAGCATAGCGTTGTTGTTGTTTTTGCCTTTTTTTGCACAGAGGATTGATGGCGCTATCAGTTCGGTTTCTCTCTTGTTTTTAACGGAAATCTCACCATACCTGAGAGTTGCTTACTTTGTTTTTGTGGTATCAACTGTTGCTTTTGGAGTGTTGACACTCGTTTTGCAAAATTGCGAAAATCGATTTTGGGTTTTGCACAAAAGCAAACTATCGTTGATACTTGATGTGTTGGGTGCTTTTCTTTTTATTCTTAGTCTGCAACCTTATGCGGCGATATTTGTGTTCTTATTCCTTATAATCAAAGTGTTAATGCTGATAAAAGTGGGATGATACGAATAGTATCGCGTGTGCAACAAGACGTTTCTTGAGAATTTTTAGCGCTTCCTTTACAGTGAAATCATGCGAAAGCTGAATTTTCAAATAAGGGGAGACTAAAAATGAAGAAAGAAAGTTTGAAGAAATGTTACATCGCATTTGGCTTTATTCTGGCGTTTGTGTTATGGACGGTTTTGGTTTTGTATGTGGATGTTAAGCCGATAGGACCACAAGGAAGTGAAGTTGGATTTGCAACGCTCAACGAGTTTTTTCATAACCTGACCTCAGTGCATATGAGCCTTTATTTTATTACTGACTGGCTGAGTCTGATTCCGATTTGTTTCATAGTGGGTTTTGCGATTGCAGGTCTTTTTCAGTGGATAAAAAGACGAAAACTCAGTGATGTTGATTATAGCTTGTTTGTTCTCGGTGGTTTTTATATCGTTGTGATGGCGGTGTATATCCTCTTTGAGTTTGTGGTTGTAAACTATAGACCGATTCTGATTGATGGGTTTCTCGAAGCGTCTTATCCGTCATCAACTACTATGCTTGTGATGTGTGTTATGTCGACGGCGATTATGCAGCTGACAGACAGAATAAAGAATAATATAATTCGCGTTAGCGTAGCGGTTATATTATCGCTCTTTTCGGTTTTTATGGTAGTAGGAAGACTTTTGTCAGGAGTGCATTGGCTGAGCGATATTATTGGCGGAGCTTTGATAAGCTGTGGTCTTGTGATGTTATACTGTGCTTTTGTCAGTATTAAAAAGTAGTTTTATAGCGGACACTTTGTGGTGTTCGCTTTTTGTTTACAATAAGAAGAATTGGTGATATACTATTTGTGTTTATGAAAGGGGGAGGGTTATGAAAGAGCGAAAATTTCCGGTGAATAACACAACGCTTTATGCTTTTACAAATGAAAATCTCAACAGCTTTTGTCTTTCGTTTTATGTAAGAGTAGGAAGTATATTTGAAAACAAGGACAACAACGGAATTTCACATATGCTTGAGCATATGGTTTTCAGAAACATAAAAAGGAAATACCCTGATAATTTCTACGACCTGCTCACTTTGAATGGCCTCATCTTTTCAGGGACTACTTACAGAGAGTTTATGCGTTTCACTATTACAGGCCCTTCGTTTGGTTTTGATTTTGCTTGTGAAGTTATTTGCAGTGTCTTTGATGAAATTGCTATCAGCAACAAAGATTATCAGCTTGAGAAAAAGCGAATCAAAGCTGAAATCAGAGAAAGTGATAACAGATATAGCATTGGTAATTTCTTTTTGAGAAATATTTGGGCTGATACCACTAATGAGAAAACAATACTCGGTTATTGCAAGAATCTTGATAAAATATCTCTGTCAAAACTTGAAGAATTCCGCAAATATACTTTTTGCGGTGATAACTCTTTCTTTTATGTCACAGGTAATATTTCTGATGAAGAAATTAAATCTTTGGTTTCTAAGATACAGTTACTTGATATAGAAAAAGGGGACAAGCGAAACAATAACGTAATCAATGTTTCAAAGCGTTTCTTCAAAAGGGAACACAGCGTTAAAATTAAAGATGGTTCGTGCTATTGCGCATACTTTGGTTTTGATATAGATCCCCAAAAGTGTCCTCCAGCTGTGTACGACCTGATTTACAATACACTTTTCACAGGTGAAAATGCACTGATTTTCAAATATATTTCTGAGGATAATCCGATTGCGTATTCATATGAATGTACTCAGGAACAGTATGATAATGTTGGGAATATTCATTTCAATTTCGAATTTGCACCTACTAAAGCTAAGGAAAGTATAGCTTGTGTTATTAGTGCACTTAACGATTTGAAACAAGGGAATTTTAACTTTGATGCGAACTTGCAGTTTGAACTTGCCAACTGTTTGATAAACCTTGATAATCCTGATGAAATCAATTGGACTATGGCTTATTATAACCATATTCTTGATACCACCCCTTATGATTATTCAGCAAAGAATTATGGCAGATTTGCTGATGTCACAAAAGAACAGGTTGTAAATTGTGCGAAAGAAATCTTCATAAGAGACAATTTGACTCTGGTTTTGGAGGGGCGTAAAAGCAAACTCAAACCTGATTTAATCGAAGAAATTCTCACACAACTTGATAATGAATAAAAGAAAACACCGAGTGTAGTTATGCAATACATTCGGTGTTTGTTTTAACTGTTTAAACTTTAGTCTATAAATTGTAAAATAATTGTTGACAAACAAATTTTCATCCATTATTATAAAAACAGAGGTGATATTATGGAACCAAAATTCAAAGCTCAGTTTCAGATTACAAAAGAACTTATGAAGAATCTCAATATGTATATGTATTTTCTCAGACCAATCAGAATCGTGATTAACATTTTATTCCTGATTGCCTTTTCATATTCTGTGTATGAATTTTTTGCGTATTACTATTACGTGACATTCGGACTTTGGTTTATACCGTTGGTATGGGCGTTTGAAGTATATGCGTATTTCAGAAGTACAAATCTGAGTATGAAGAGATACAAAGAAACTCACAACGAGAATAGCAACGCTACATACGAATTCTTTGATGATCATTTCGAATCTACTGCAACAACTGGCACGGAGTATAACGTTGAATACAGCAGCATAGTGAAATTCACTAATAATAAAAAGCTCGTTTTTCTCAGATCAAAAGCGAGACTTATCTACTGGATCCCGATTAACTCGCTTGAAGGTGGAGACTTAGATGAATTCAAAGCTTTTTTGAAGACAAAGGGTATTAAAGTAAAATAAATATGTAAATAACACAAAAGGCACATCGTGATGATGTGCCTTCTTTGCTTATATTAAAGGTTGTAGTATTTCTCAAACTCAGCAGGGTGTGGGATTTTTGAAAGCTCACTACATTCTGCACGCTTTGTTTTGATGAAGTTTGTGATGAGTTCCTTAGGGAATACGCCACCTTCCAAGAGGTAGTCGTGGTCATTCTCAAGTGCATCGAGAGCCTGCTCAAGTGAAGTTGGCAAGCCTTTGAGCTTTGCTTTTTCTTCGTCAGAAAGATGGAAGAGGTTCATATCGTATGGGCCCCAGCCGTTCTCGTGTGGGTCGATTTTGTTCTTGATACCATCTAAACCAGCCATAAGAATAGCCGCATAGCAGAAGTAAGGGTTGCAAGTAGCGTCAGGATTTCTAAGCTCAAATCTACGCTTTTCAGGGCTCTTTGCATAAGCAGGAATACGGATAACTGCACTACGGTTAGAAGTAGCGTAACCAACAGTAACAGGAGCCTCGAAACCAGGAACTAAACGCTTGAATGAGTTTGTGCTTGGGTTTGTGATAGCACAAAGTGAGCTGATGTGTTTTAAGAGACCGCCCATGAAGTAGTGAGCTTCTTTTGAAAGATTTGAGTATCCGTTGTCATCGGAGAAAACAGGCTTAGAGTCTTTCATAAGAAGCATATGAACGTGCATACCAGAACCTGCTTCGCCATAGATTGGCTTTGGCATAAATGTAGCGGTTTTGCCGTGTTTCATAGCAACATTGTGGATGATGTATTTGATCATCATTGAAGCATCAGCCATATGAGTCATCTCACCGAGCTGTGGCTCGATTTCAAACTGACCTGAAGCTGCAACTTCAGGATGCTGATAGTTGATTTCAATGCCCATTTCTTTCATAAGCAGGCACATTTCAGAACGAATATCGTATGAAGTATCGAAAGGTTTAGCAACATGGTACGCTTTTTGATGAGGTACAACACAACCTTTGCCCTGAGTTGCGCTGTTCCAGTATGACTGGTCTGTATCAACAAACGCAGAAACTTCGTTAGGAGCTACTTCCCATCCTACCTGATCGAAGAGATAAAACTCAAACTCAGGAAGAATATACATAGTGTCAGCAATACCGCTGTCTTTCATATACTGAGTAGCGGCTTTGACGATGTTTCGTGGATACTGGGCGAGAGGACGATTCTCAGGATTGTCAATAATCATTGCGTTACCTGTCATAGAGAGTGTAGGAATCTCGCAGAATGGGTCAATATATGCTGTGTCAGGGTCAGGGATAAAGACCATATCGCTCTTTTCAACAACAGCGTAGCCGTAGTTTGAAGCATCAAAACCGATACCGCTTCTCATAGTATCCTCAGTGAAGTTTTCAGCAAGGATAGAAACGTGTCTGTACTGTCCGTTGATGTCAACCATTTTGAAGTCGACCATTTTGATATCATTTTCTTTGATAAGCTTGATGATATCTTTCACAGTTTTTGCCATAATGAACACCTCTTAAATTATACATCAAATTTAGTATAACCAAGTTTAATTGTTGCTTGAATTTGTCAGCGCAGGCTCGCGTTCTTTATCATTTTCAACCATTGCGGTTGTCTGACCCTGAGCGATACCGTCTGTGCTTTCAGGCAGGAAGATGATTTTTATTGTTGCGAAGATAATTCGCAGGTCTTCAAGCAGATTGAATTTTGCTATGTACATCAAATCCATCTGCAGTTTGTTGAACGGAGTTGTATTGTATTTTCCGTAAACCTGTGCATATCCTGTGAGGCCTGCCTTGACTTGAAGTCTGAGCCTAAAGTCAGGCAGCTGTTTTTCGTACTGAGAAGCTATCTCAGGACGCTCAGGTCGAGGTCCTACAACGCTCATATCACCGAGCAGAATATTGAATAGCTGAGGGAATTCGTCAATTCGAAGTTTTCGGATAACCTTTCCGACCGGAGTGATGCGACTGTCGTTGTCGCCTGTTGAAAGTCGTGCTACCCCGTCTTTTTCGGCATCGGTGCGCATAGAACGGAATTTCCAGATAGCGAATACCTTTCCGTCTTTTGTGAGTCGATTCTGCTTATAAAGTACAGGTCCTCTATCACACATTTTGATTGCAATAGCTGTAATAAGCATAACAGGGGAAGCGACGATGATTCCAATTGAGCTGACTATAATATCGAAAACTCTTTTGATTATAATCTGTTCAGGGTTAAGTGTGCATCGTCCAACTCGAAGAAAAGGAAGATGGAACATATGAAGTTTTTGGGCACCACTCAAGACTATATCTCCTACACTTGGCATAATATAGCTTTCAAGCCCATTGTTGATGCAGTACTTCATAATTTTGTTGCGATTGTGACTTTGCACTCCACACACAAACACGGTATCCATATCCGATAGTACGTCTATATCGCTCATACACTCATCGACTGTCAGAGCTTTTACAACCTTGAACTTTTTATCAAGGCGGTATTCGTGTATCAAGCTTTCAATATCGTGAAAATCGCTGTATACAACCGCTGATTTTTTAGCACCAAATTTCGAGTAGTACCACTTGTGAGCTGTAACTGACCATATAATCGATATTGTAAATTGCACTGCGATACAAGCGAGCATCGGCAAAATATTCGGAAAACTCTGACACAATAACCATATAACAACAAACATAAATGCATCAGAAATAATGAAAGCCAGACTCTGGCTGTATATCATTTCGGAAATACGGTTAATAGAAACAAGGAAAGCATCATAAATTCTCGCGAAAATAACATACAAAAACACAAACATACCGATTGCGATGATGTTACCAGTAGTATATTCGACTCCTGCCGTATGCTTTGAGTAATACGCCATCCAAGAAAAAATAAAAGGGAGAGAGGTGAGAGCTATGTTGAGAAGCTTAACGAACCTCAAGCTCAGATCTCTTTTGAAATGCTTCATAATTTCACCTTGTTTCGACAAATAATCAGTAATGTATTTAAATTATAAGATAAAGCGACAAAATAATCAAGATAATATACATTATATAATAAAGAATTGTTAAACAATAATCCGACTGTGCGGAGATAAAATAAAAAGCGTCGCAAACTGTACAGTCTACGACGCCGATGGTGCGAGTGACGGGTGTTTTGTGTTCATTGAAAGCTATCTCGTCTTACCCTCATTGTGGGGCATAAAGGCTCATCGTCGCTCTCGCTAAAATCGTCACACCGTGACGATTTATTAATGCTCGCCTTCAAGTCCCGTAACTCTGTTGCTGGCATAAATAGAAAAAACAGATACCATTCGGTATCTGTTTTTCTTTGGTGCGAGTGACGGGACTTGAACCCGTACGTCGAAGACACACGCCCCTCAAACGTGCCTGTCTGCCTATTCCAGCACACTCGCAAATGTATTTGTTTTTCTCGAACATTTGCTATTATATCACCAAGTTTTTAGTTTGTCAATAATAAATTTAAAATTTTTTGACAAAATATTTTATATACAAAATTGAACAGATGTGGTACAATAAAAAATTATAGTGGTGACAAGTGTTTTGCGCCAAATTCCGATGCGGAGGATATTATGAGTAATCTGATGAGGAAGCAGATTTCAGACTGCTTAACATTCAATACAATAAAAGAAAGTCGTTTCAAGACGATGCGTATTTCTGTGACTGCATTTTTACCGCTTGATAAGCTTACTGCGGCAAATAATGCGTTGATGTCACTTGTTCTGACTCGTTCATGCAACAAGTATCCTGATTTCACAATGCTTTCCAAAAAGCTTTCATCACTGTATGGTGCAACACTTACATCAGGCTTTCGTAAGATGGGCGATGTTCAGGCGCTGACTTTTTCTGTTTCAGGTCTTGATGACCGCTACGCGCTTGAAGGCGATGTTATATCAAAAGAACTGTCAAACCTGCTGTGTGATGTTCTGTTTGACCCACTCTTAAAAGACAATGCGTTTGATGAGGGTGAGTGCGAACAGGAGCGACGTCAGCTTATTGATATGATCGATTCAGAGTTCAATGAAAAGAGAGTATACGCTAACCAGAAAGCGGTATCGATTATGTGTGAGGACGAAGCTTTTGGTGTTGCGCGTTATGGAAGCAGGGAAAGTGTGCTCAGTGCTACTCCTGCTGATTTGTATGAAGCTTGGCTCAATATGCTCAAAACTGCTCGTTTTGAGATTATCTATGTCGGCGATTCCGATTCAACTAATGCATTTGATGTTTTCAAAGAGCGTTTTGCTAAGATAAATCGCGAACCTGCTACTATTGACACTAAAGTGGTTCGTGAAGCACAGCGAGTTAAAACCGAAAACGAAGATATGGAGCTTTCACAGTCCAAGATGATTCTGGGATTCAGAACAGCTATTGCTGAGCCTGATGATGAGGCTATGGCGGCAAGAGTGATGTGTGCACTTTTGGGCGGTACTGCTCACTCAAAGCTTTTCTGTAATGTGCGTGAAAAGCTTAGCCTATGTTATTACTGCTCATCTTCATATATCCGTTCTAAGGGTATTATGTTTGTCGAAAGCGGTGTTGAGCGTGATAACATCGAAAAGGCAAAAGAAGCTATCCTGGGTGAAATCAAAGCTATGCAGAATGGCGACATAACTGATGAAGAGCTGAAAGCTACAAAGTTGTCTATGAATAACGCGTTCTTCAGCAGTTGTGATACCGTAGGTGGTATCAGCAACTACTACATGTCACAGATGCTCGATAAAGCTGTATTGACACCGCAGCAGGCTGTTGAGCTTGTTGAGAATGTGACTAAGGAAGATGTGATTGCTTGTGCTAAAAAGCTCACACTTGATACAGTTTTCACTCTGACAGGCAATGCTGTCGATGAAGAAGAGGTGTAATATGGATATCAAAGAGATAAAGTCAGAAGCTCTTTCTGAGAGATACTATAAAATAAAACACGATAGCGGGCTTACAATTTATGTGTACCCAAAAGAAGGTTACAGCTCCACTTATGCTATATTTGGTACTAAGTACGGAAGCGTAAATAATACTTTCAAAGTTGATAACGGTGAGACTGTGAGTGTTCCGGATGGTATTGCACACTATCTTGAGCATAAGCTTTTTGAAAGTGAAGACGGAGATGCTTTCTCCCGTTATGCTAAAACAGGTGCAAACGCGAATGCTTACACAAGCTTTGACAAAACCTGTTATCTTTTCTCCTGCACAGACAATTTCGAGGAGAGCTTAGAAATTTTGCTTGACTTTGTTCAGTCTCCATATTTCACAAAGGAGACAGTTGCAAAAGAGCAGGGAATCATCGGTCAGGAAATCAAAATGTATGACGATTCTCCTAACTGGCGTGTTATGTTCAATATGCTTATGAATATGTACCACAACCATCCTGTCAAGATTGATATTGCGGGTACAGTTGAGTCGATTGCGAAGATTACTCCTGAGTATCTTTACACTTGCTACAACACATATTACAACCTCAATAATATGGTGCTTTGCGTAGCGGGTAACGCAAGCGTCGATACAGTGCTCGAAATTGCGGACAGAATGCTCAAAAAGTCTGAGTACCACGAAATTGATAATATATTTGAGCAAGAGCCTGATTCTATTGTTTCACCTTTTGTTGAACAGAAGCTTCCTGTCGGAATGCCGTTGTTTAACTTTGGTTTCAAAGAAAAAGCAGGCAAGAACAGAGTCGATGAAAAAACTCTGGCATATACAGAGATTTTACTTTTTATGCTTGCTTCTTCAACAAGCGAGCTTTATCGCAATCTTATGGACGACGGACTCATAAACTCAAGCTTTGGTTATGAGTTCTTCGAGGGTGAGGGTTTTGTAGCGACAGTTTTCTCAGGTGAATCCCATAACCCTGAAGAGGTTGCAAAACGAATCAAGGATTATGTTGCAAATATTAAAGAAAACGGAATTTCTCCTGAGGAGTTTGAAATCGCGAAGAAAGCGACTTATGGTGATGCTGTAGCTTCGCTCAACTCAACAGACAATATCGCGAATATGATTGCTGATTTTGATTTTTCTGATAGAGAATTATTCACCTACGTTGATGCTATAGCTAACGCTACGCTTCAGGATATCGAAGAGCGACTTTCAACTATGCTCGATGCTGATAAATCAACATTGTCAGTTATCAGGAATGTGTAAGGGGGAGAGCTGATGTTCAATGTGTCTTTCCCGGAGCTCGGTCTTGAGTTTCAGATAGACCGAGTTGCCTTTTCGATTTTTGGTTTCGATATTTACTGGTATGCGTTGTGCATTACTTCAGGTTTATTGCTTGCACTTTTGTATGCTCATTTTAACGCTAAGCGTTTTATGGTTGATGAGGACAAGCTTATCAATTGTTTTATCGTCGGAGTTATCACTGCGATAGTTGGCGCGCGACTCTACTATGTAGCGTTTAGCTGGGAAGAGTTTGCGAGTAATCCGATGCGAATTTTCAACATCCGTGATGGTGGTATTGCAATTTACGGTGCTATTATCGGCGCATTGCTCGGTGGGCTCATTACCGCAAAAATTCAGAAGATGAAACTGTTACCGCTACTTGATTTGACTATGATTGGATTTCTGATTGGACAGTCGGTTGGTCGTTGGGGCAACTTTATGAATCAGGAAGCGTTCGGGTGCGAAACTGACTCGCTTTTCAGAATGGTGAGTGAGGGCACAGGAGGGGTAGCGGTTCATCCGTGCTTTTTGTATGAATCAGTATGGTGTGCACTCGGTGTGCTGTTTCTACATATTTTTTCTAAGAAGTATCAGAAGTATTTCGGACAAGTCACATTTTTGTATATGGTATGGTACGGACTCGAGCGCGCGGTTGTCGAGGGACTCAGAACTGACAGCTTGTATCTTCCTTTCACCATCGGTGACTACCAACCACGAGTATCACAGCTTTTGTCAGTTGCTATTGTTATTGCAGGTGTAGTCCTGCTTATAGTTTTCAGAAACAAAAACGATAATATAAATCAAAAGATTAGTGTAACAGAAAACAAAGAAAACCCACAGGAGGCAGAAAATGTATAAGATTATTGACGGTAAATTAGTTTCACAGAGCGTGAAAGATAGTGTTAAAGCAGAAGTTGAAACATTAAAAGAACAGGGCGTAGAGGTAACTCTCGCTGTTATCATTGTTGGTGATGACCCTGCATCACGCGTTTATGTTAATAACAAGAAAAAGGCTTGCGAATATGTCGGATTCAAGAGCCTTGAGTATGCCCTTCCAGCACAGACTACACAGGAAGAACTTATGGCTTTGGTTGATGAACTTAATAATAGAGCTGATGTTAATGGTATTTTGTGTCAGCTTCCACTTCCAAAGCACCTTGACGAAAAAGCTATCATCGAAGCTATTTCACCACTCAAGGATGTTGACGCTTTCCACGCATCAAATGTCGGCAAGATTATGATTGGCGACTATGATTTCCTTCCTTGCACTCCTGCAGGTGTGATGGAAATGCTTTCTTACTATGATATTGATGTAACAGGTAAGAACTGTGTAGTGATCGGTCGTTCAAACATCGTAGGCAAACCAATGGGTATGCTCTTACTCCACAAAAACGGCACAGTTACTATCACTCACAGCCGAACTGTTGATTTGAAGAATGTAACCAATAAGTCTGATATTTTGGTAGCGGCTATTGGTAAAGCTAAATTCGTAGGCGAAGATATGGTCAAAGACGGCGCTGTTGTTATCGACGTCGGTATGAACAGAGATGAAAACGGCAAGCTTTGTGGCGATGTTGATTTCGATGCAGTAGCACCAAAATGCTCATACATCACTCCTGTTCCAGGTGGCGTTGGACCTATGACAATCGCAGTACTTATGAAGAATACCCTCAAAGCTTGTAAATTACAAAATAATCTGTAAATTATTATTGACAACAAATTTCCGTTGTGATATAGTATATAAGCCGCATATTGTGGGTCACAAGCGAGCTTTGCTCCACCCACGCATAGCGAGTCTAGTATAAAGGAATGAATTAAATGTACGCAGTTATTGAAACAGGCGGTAAGCAGTACAAGGTAGCTAACGGCGACGTTATCTATGTTGAGAAGCTCAACGCCGAGGACAACGCTACTGTTGACTTCAAAGTAGTTGCTTTGTCAACTGAGGACGGTCTCAAGGTTGGTGCTCCATATGTTGAGGGCGCAACAGTAACAGGTGAGGTTGTAAAGAGCGGTAAGGGCAAGAAGATCATCGTTGCTACTTACAAGCCAAAGAAGGGCGAGAAGAGAAAGCTCGGTCACAGACAGCCATACACAAAGGTTGAGATTAAGTCAATCGTTGGCTAATTACTAACTATGATTAAGGTCGAATTTTTCGGTAAATCACCTGTCACAGGATTTGAAATCAAAGGTCACTCAGGTTATGCACAGCACGGTGAGGATATTGTTTGTGCCGCGGTTTCGTCCGCAGCATATATGACAGTCAACACCATTACTGATGTTATCGGTGTTTCACCTTTGGAACTTTTTGAGTCTGACGGTGTGATGAAACTGGAACTCGATGAATCATCAGCACAAAGATGTTCGGACATTATGTCAGGTCTTGTGCTCCATCTAAGCTCCCTTTGTCAGGAGTATAAACAGTATATTACAGTAACTATTTCGGAGGTGTAAGTTATGCTTAAGATAAACATTCAGTTATTCGCTCATAAAAAAGGTATGGGTTCTACAAAGAACGGTCGTGACAGTGAGTCAAAGCGTCTTGGCGTTAAGCGTGCTGACGGTCAGTTCGTTCTCGCTGGTAACATCCTTGTAAAGCAGAGAGGTACTCACATTCACCCAGGCCAGAACGTTGGTCGTGGTTCTGATGACTCACTTTTTGCTAAGGTTGACGGTGTTGTTCGTTTTGAGCGCGTTGGCAAAGACAGAAAGCGCGCTAGCGTTTACCCTGTAGAGCAGTAATTTTTTAGGGCGGATGTTTTATCCGCCCTTGTTTTTTATATCGGTGTTTTACTATGGAAAATAATGATAGAGATTTTATGAAGAATCGTCCTGTTGTAGCGAATGCAAATCAGGCGAAAGATGTATATGGTTCGATGAAAAAAGGTGGTTTTAACCTTATTACGATTTTGCTCATGGTTGTTCTTGCTGTTTGTATGGTAGCAAACTTCATTTCGGGCAGGATTATGTGGGGCGTTATTTTTGCGTTTTTACTATCGGTGTTATTGCTTAGTCAGTATGTATCTAACAAGAGTGCGAAGGTTAACTCAAAACCTGATAAGACTGAGCATCCTGATGCAATTTTCAAAAACCACGAAGAATAATATAATTGAGGAATTACTATGTTTGTAGATATAGCGAAGATTACAATCAAAGCTGGTGACGGCGGTGACGGTGCCGTTTCCTTTCACAGAGAAAAATACGTTGCCTCAGGCGGTCCCGATGGCGGTGACGGCGGTAAGGGCGGCGATGTTATATTTGTAGCTGACTCAAACCTTTCAACTCTTGTTGATTTCAGATACAAGAGAAAGTTTGAGGCTAAAAAGGGCAATAATGGCTCATCAGGCAGAAAGTTCGGCAGGAAAGCCGAGGATTTGATCATTCGTGTTCCTGTTGGAACTATTGTCAAAGAAACCGAAACAGGCCGTATTATGGCTGACTTGTCAGGAGATGAACCTGTTGTTGTAGCCAGAGGTGGCAAAGGCGGTTGGGGTAATACCCATTTTGCTACCCCTACTCGTCAGACTCCTCGTTTCTCAAAGCCTGGTATGCCTGGTGAACAGTTTGATGTTACACTCGAGCTCAAGCTTCTCGCTGACGTTGGTTTGGTCGGTTTTCCTAACGTTGGAAAATCAACTCTTATTTCAGTGGTATCAGCCGCAAAGCCACAGATTGCAAATTACCACTTCACAACTATCACTCCAACTTTGGGCGTTGTGTCGATGGGTGAAGGCAACTCTTTTGTTATGGCTGATATCCCTGGTATCATTGAGGGTGCGTGGGAAGGTGCCGGTCTTGGTCACCAGTTCTTGCGCCATGTTGAGCGTTGTCGACTTCTCGTTCATGTTGTCGATGTTTCAGGTAGCGAAGCTAGAGACCCAAAAGAAGACTTCGATACTATCAACGAAGAACTCAGTAAATTCAATGAAGAACTCGCTTCTCGTCCGATGATTGTTGCGGGTAACAAGTGCGACCTTGCGACTGATGAGCAGATTGCTGAATTCAAAGAATACGTTGAATCTAAGGGCTACAGTTTCTTCCCGATTATGGCGGCTATCAGATGGGACGTTGACCCACTTCTCAACAAGATTCTCGAGGAGCTTTCTAAGCTTCCTCCTATCACAAAGTATGAGGCTGAACCTGCACCTGAGGTTGACCTCACTGCGATTAAGAATAAGGAAATCACTATCAAGGTATGCGATGGCGTTTACTTTGTTGAGTCACCATGGCTCCTTAAAGCACTTCGCACCGTTAACTTTGATGATTACGACGGACTCACATTCTTCGAGAATGTTCTGCAGTCCAGCGGAGTTTATGATAAACTCAGAGAAGCTGGAGTTCAGGAAGGCGATACCGTATCAATTTATGATATGGAATTTGATTTTGTTGAGTAAGAGGATTTTATGAGCAATCTTTTAGATATTAACAGCGATATTCACTCGCTGTCACCATTGACGCTGGCTTTTGTCGGAGATTCTGTGTACGACTTGCTTGTGCGTCAGCATCTCGTGAGTCTTGCTAACCGTCCTGTAAAAGAGCTTAACAAGATGAAAGTAACTTTGGTCAATTGTAAAAGTCAGGCGCAAAGCATGAAGATGATTATGGATGTTTTGAATGAGGATGAAGTTGATGTGTACAAGCGTGGCAGAAATGTAAAAGTCAACTGTCCGTCAAAGCATTCGTCTCTAGCTGACTATCACAGCGCAACAGGACTCGAGGCGCTGTTTGGCTATCTTTATCTTAGTGGCAATACTGATAGGATAAAAGAGCTGTTTATGATGATAATAGATAACAGCGAGGTGTTTTGATTGAAAAACAAGGTGCTAAGTACGATTGGTGATTATGTCATTATTTTTGTCGGTGCGGTGCTTTATGCTACATCGGTCAATACTTTTACTGCTCCCAATGATATAGCTCCGGGAGGACTTACCGGTGTGAGCACAATGCTTCATTATCTGTTCTCGTTGCCTATCGGTGTTATGATTCTGGTTTTGAATATCCCGCTGTTTATATGGGGAGCGATTGAGAATGGCAAGAAGTTTTTGACCAAAACCATTGTTGCAACTGTGTTTATTTCAGTGTTGATTGATGTTATGGAGCCGTTTTCGTTCAAGTATGAAGGCGACACTCTTCTTGCATCTGTATTTGGCGGATTGCTTTCGGGTTTGGGTCTTGCGTTCATCTTTTTCAGAGGTGGAACTACTGGTGGCACAGACATAGTAGCCCGAAATATTCACAAGCGTGTTCCGCACATTTCGATGGGTACTGTGATTCTCAGTTGTGATGCGTTGATTATTGCGTCTGCTGCTTTTGTATATCACTCTATCGAAAGTGCCCTTTACGCGGTCATAACCGTGTTTGTGAGCACCAAGGTGATTGATACTGTTGTTTATGGTATTGCTCACGATAACGGAAAGCTTATGTTTATCGTAACCGATAAGTTTGAGGAGCTGTCAAAAGCAATTATGGAGCAAGTGGGCAGGGGAGTGACTTTGCTTGATGCCCAAGGCGCGTACAGTAATGATACCAAAAAGGTGCTTTTGTGTGCGCTTAGACCTTCTCAGGTTCACAAAACCAAGGTGATTGTGAATAGTGTTGACGAGAACGCGTTTATCATCGTCACAACAGCCAACGCAATCAGTGGAAAAGGCTTTGCAAGCTCAGAAAATCCTTGACAATTCAAAAAGTTGTGTTATAATAACTCTGTTATGTGTGAAAGTTTGCGCGTAACAGAGTTTTTAATTTTCCTTGCATCGTGGAAAACGGTGCCAAATGTCCAGAAGGAGGTGCAACAAATGGCAGTAAAGGCTAACTATGAGACCGTTATGGTTATCTCAATGAAGCAGGGTGAGGATGGTATCCAGGCTCTTATCGAGAAATTCAAGGCTCTCATCGAAAAGCATGCTACTTTGCAGAGCGTTGACGAGTGGGGTAAGCGTAAGCTTGCTTATCTTATCAACAAAGAGTCTGAAGGCTACTATGTTCTCATGAACTTTGAGTCAGAGGCTTCTTTCCCTGCAGAGCTCGACCGTATCTACAAGATTACTGACGGCATCATGCGTTCTCTTATCATCAGAAAAGACGACAATGCTGAAGTAAAGGCTGCAGATAAGGCTGAAACAGAGACAAAGACAGAAGAATAAGACGAATAATCACGTTTTTCGGTATTTTACCGAGATCGAAAGGATGACACTTAATGTTAAACAGAGTTATTTTAATGGGTAGACTCGTATCTGACCCTGAACTTAAGACTACTACAAGCGGTATCAGCGTTACATCTTTCCGTATTGCTGTTGACCGCAGTTATGTTAAAGCAGGCGCTGAGCGTCAGGCTGACTTTTTTGACATCGTTGCATGGCGCAACACAGCTGAGTTCGTTTGTCGTAATTTCGGCAAGGGCGCTCTCATTGCTGTTGATGGCCAGCTCCAGTCAAGACAGTATCAGGCTAAAGATGGCACTAACCGTACAGTTGTTGAGGTTGTCGCTGACAACGTATCATTCACTGGCGAGCGTAGGGAAGCAGCTTCATCTTACTCACAGGTGAGAGACAGCTACTCACAGATTCCTGTAGCTCCAGCAGCACCATCGTATTCTAACGGTTCTGTTGATGATTTCCAGGAAATGCCACTTGACGACGACCTTCCATTCTGATTGAAGGTTTGTAAGCGCACTGATCCCCTTTTGAGGGGGACGGCGTCTTTAATACCCAGGTTTTGAGTATTGAACGCCACTTCTTATTTTACGAAAGGAGTAATCAACAATGGCTGATAGACCAAACAACCACAGAAAAGCTCGCAGAAAAGTTTGCGGCTTCTGCGTAGATAAAGTTGAGAATATCGATTACAAAGATATCGCTAGACTTCGTCGCTATATGTCAGAGCGTGCGAAGATTTTACCTAGAAGAGTTACTGGCACTTGTGCAGCTCACCAGAGAGCTCTCACAGTTGCTATCAAGCGTGCTCGTCACCTTGCTCTTCTCCCATACACTTCAGACTGATATTGAGTGTGATTTAACGCCGAGGTTTTCCTCGGCGTTTTTTGTTTTGGCAAACTGACCAAAAGTCGAGGCTTATAGTGTTGCATAATGCTGAAAATATTATTTTCTATTGAAAAACTTGGTGCCGAAGTGGTATGATATGGTAGTATGAAAATATATTATATTTCAGGAGGTCAATATGCGTTTTACAACAACTAAACGTGTGCTCTCTTTGGTGCTTTGCCTCGTTATGGTTATCTCTGTGATGACTGTAGGCGCAGTTTCCGTTGGAGCCGCAACTAACGACGTAGCAGAAACTTCTGCAACAACAAAAGCCAATGCTTTCAGTAGTGGTTTGTGGGTAGATACACAGGCTGATGAAATCACTGACGAAACTGATGTAACAGCACTTGTTAAGTGTTATAAGAGAGATGATGGTTCATACCGTCTCTATCTTCCATCAGGTGTTGATTCAGAAATCCCTGTATACCACAACTATTCAAACCTCAGCATTAACGGCAAAGCTATTAATGCAGGTGACACATTTGCTTTTGCTGACAACACTACATACAACCTTACAGGTGATGTGAACACAACACTCAAGGTTTACAAGTCAGCTAACGTATACACAATGTATATGACAGGTAGCTCAAGCCTTCCAACAAAGACTGATTCTTCTCTTTACCACAAAGATAAGGTTGAGCGTAAGGGCGGCAACATCTACACAGCAGATGAAAACGGTGCTATCGCTTATCAGGATACAGTAAGCAAAATCAAGGGTAGAGGTAACTCATCATGGGAAGCTTCATACAAGCTCTATGGTAAGTATGCTTACAACCTTACAACAACTGAAAAGAACAAAGCTATCACAGGCGGCGTAGTTAAGACAAAGAAGTATTCAATGCTCGCTAACAATATGGACGAGTCAGGTATGCGTAATGTTTTCATCTATTCTCTCGCTGATGCTATCGGTCTTGACTACACTCCAACTATTCGTACATACGACTTCTATGACAACGGTAACTACCACGGTACATACTCAGTATGTGAAAAGGTAGAAGTAGGCAAGTCTGGTCTTCTTTCAGGCGTTACATCACTCGACGATGCTAACGAAAAAATGAACCCTAACTTCGAGGATGCTCCTCAGAAGAATAACGGTATGTCAAGCAAAGCAGCTGGTTTCTACAAGTATGTAGATACTCCATCACCTGAGGATATCACAGGTGGTTATCTCCTCGAGTTCGAGCTTTCAGAGCGTTTTGATGACGAAATCAGTGGTTTCGTATCAAATCAGGGTCAGCCAGTAGTTATCAAGTACCCTGAGTACGCTACAAAGAACGAAGTTCTCTACATTATGAATCTCTTCAATAAGGCTGAGTCAGCAGTTTACTCATCAAATGCAGACATCGAGGAAATTGCTAAGTACATTGATGTTGAGTCATTTGCTAAGATGTATCTCATTCAGGAGATGTCTAAGAACCTCGACGCTGCTCAGACAAGCTTCTATATCTACAAAGAATCAGATTCAACAGGCGACGGCAGACTCCACGCTTCTCCAGTATGGGACTATGACTGGACTTGCGGTCAGTACAACGACTCCCGTCCTGTAGCATCAGGCGGTACAGGTAGCCTTCTTTCAACATCAGGTTGGACAACTCGTTACAGAAGAATTGACAACAACTCAGGCAAGGACGTTAACATTCAGGCTAAGCTCTGTGCTTGTGATGAGTACTGGGATGTTGTTCAGTCAGTTTGGTACACAAACTTCAAGGATACAGCGTTCTCATATGTTTTCGATGATAGCAAGAATAATATCGAGAATAGTGAAGCTATGTTCAGCGAGTTCTACGCTAAAATGAAAGATACTCTCAAGTGTAACGAGAGCCGTTGGGGCTTTATCTCAAAGGATCTCACAATCGAGTGGAAATCATACGACACAGGTGATACAGTTGCTGATGTTGTTAACTACCTCAACGATTGGGTATTCGATCGTCTCACATGGATGAACTCAAACATCGGTTCAAAGCCAGCAACTACAGCTCCAACTCTTAAGGTTACAGCTTCTGACGCAAACGGCACACTTGCTACTAATGGTACAGCTGATGCTCCGGTTGTTGTTATGTCTGACGTAACTCTTAACTTCAAGGCTACATCATCAAAGGCTATGGATGTTACATTCACAGTAAACGGTGAGAAAGTTAAGCCTGACGCTAACGGCAACGTTACTGTTAAAGTTGCAGAAGACGGCGTAGCTGAGATTACATACAAAGCAACAGCTAAGGATGTTACAACAGTTTCAACAGATAAAGATGGTATCGCAACAGCAGAGGGCACAATCTACGTTTCACGTAAGGCTCCTGAGTATTACCTCGGCGATACAGACCTTGACTCAGTTGTTTCTATCAACGACGCAACAGAGATTCAGCGTTACTGTGCATTCATCACAGAGCTCTCAGACGTGCAGATTATGTGCGCTGACGTAAACCTCTCTGGTGATGCAACTATCATGGACGTTACAAATCTCCAGCGTTACCTTGCTCAGCTTTCATGCGCTGATGGTATCGGTACTCTCATCGAGAAGTAATTCAATATTAAACTTTAAAAGCACTCGGCTTATGTCGAGTGCTTTTTTTGTCGCCATAATATAATGAGAAATGTAGGGAAGGGTCTCAGAGTTCTTCCAGAATAGCCATTTGTTTATCAAAAATATTCGCAAAGTGAATATAAAATCTACACAAACTTTGTTAATTTTAACACAATCGACAAGAAGTGATAGGAGTTATCACAATTAAATCAAAATTTAATTCTATAAAAAAATTATAAGTTCTCTTTTTTTGATACTATCGCACAAATAAGGTGCCTGAAAATTGTGCAAACCTACTAATAAAATGTGATTATTTTACTATTTTTCCAATCCTATTGACTGCCATTTTGCGGTTTGGTATAATGTTAGCGTGAATAATTGTTGGGTAAGTGTACCCTTTTTGCAGTTGTTTACCTAAAAAAGCTATAATTCTACCCATTTCATGGCACAAAATTATCCTCGATCTTTAACGGGAGCTGACGAAGCCTCCCTTGCCTAAAGGGAGGACGCCGCCGAAGATGGTGGAGAATTGTGTAATGTACATATCTGTTGTCCTTTTATGTATTGGAGAGCACAGCTCGACTTTGCAACTGGACTGTAATGGGCGACCGCTATCGTTCTTACTATAGCTTTTATCTAAACTCCGGGGTCAGACGGATAAAAGACCGCGAAAACAATACATTTACTCACGAATCTCGAAATCAAACGAAATTATGAAAAATTTCAATATTTCCCAAGGAGGAGATAAAATGAAAACAAAAAGATTTTGTAAATCCACAGTTTCCCTGCTTCTTGTCGTTATGATGCTTATGTCCATCGTGACAATGGGCGTTGTTAACGTAAGCGCAGCGCAGACTGACATCGCTCAAACAGGTACAACAATTCCTGCTGGAACGAATTTGTATCTTGATTTAAACTGGAATGATTGGACAAAGGATAACGCTCGAATTGCGTGTTATGTGTTCAGTAGTTCTGGAAACAAGTGGTATAATGCCAATAAGGATGATGGTACTGGTTATTACTATGTTACTATTAAAGAAAATTCATGGGATACTTATATCTGGGTTCGTATGAATGGTGCTAATACAACTAACGATTGGAGTAACAAGTGGAATCAGACTGATAACGTTGTTTATGATGGAAATAGTCTATTTAAATTGAACAAAGACGGGGACTGGAACCAAAATTTCAAAGGTACAACTGTTTCGTATACACCAGATAATCCACCTAGCGGTGGTGGCGATGATTCCGGTTCAACCACAGAAAAATTCCCTATTACTATCGATGAGAACGATACAACAACTGTTTACGTTCTTCTCAATAATGGTTGGAGCAACGTTAATTGCCATGCATGGCAGGCCTCTAATAATACCAATACTACAAAATGGCCTGGTGAGGCTATGACTAAGTGTAACGAAACATTCAATGGTAATGCAATTTATACGTACAGTCTAACAAATGGTCGTGATAGCGTTATTTTTAATAATGGCAGTGAGCAAACTGGCGACATGGCTTTCCAACCTCGCTATTACTACGATTTAAAAAATAAGAAATGGATGCCTATGGAAACCACTAGCACAACTCCAGGCAATGACTTCGTTAAAGAGTCTTGGGATCACATCTCTTTCCGTGATGATGCACAAGATTCAATCGACGACGGCTATGACACAAACATCTTCGTTTCTTTCGATAGTGGCGAAAAACAGCCTATGACCAAAGTTGTTGATACAATGTCTGGTCACGATATGTGGTATATTGAGAAGCCAGCAACTAACCCAACAACTGTTAAGTTCTATGCTACTAAAGCAACTGATGAAGATTGTAGCTCACCAAAGTACACATGGACTGCTGCATATTCGGGTTGTACAACTGGTGTGTATTGTGCTACAGGCGCAAGCACAGATGCAGGTCATTGGGGCGGTAAGACTGAGCCATATGCTCTCCCTGACCTTGAAAAAGATGATATAGAGAATCTTTCATTCGGTATCTGGGTTGATACAAAGGGTAACGGCAAAGCTTACGATGCAGTTGTTGCACGCAAGGTTAATAACAACGAGTTCCATCTCTATCTTCCTGATAACACACCTGCTAATCCAAAGGTTTACACAAGCTTCAAAACTTTGAGTATTGGCGGTACTACTATCACAAACGGAACTCCTTTCAATTTCGGTACTGACGCAGAAAAGAGTTTCAATCTTTCATTCTTACAGACAGAGTACGATGCAGAGTCAAATAAGAAGACACCAACCCTCAAGGTTTACAGAACAAGCGGCGGTGTTGCGACTCTCTTCCTCCAGACTAATCGTGAGCTCTTTACAGAAATCACTAATTCTATGGTGAGTGAAAACAAGGACGCTTACAAGGTTTACAAAGAGGTTGATACAAAAGGTAATTATTATCTTTATGATGAGTCAGGTAGTTGGGTGAATGCTCCTACAACAGACAAGGACGGCAAAGAAGTTAAGATGGATGGCCTCAAGAAACTCAAGGGCCGTGGTAACTCAACATTCAACGCTTCAATGCAGATTTACGGTAAGTATGCTTACAACATCACTCTTAATGAAAAGATAGCTCTTGCAAAAGACGCTAATCCATCAACAAAGTGGTGCTTGCTTGCTAACAACGTTGACCATTCAATGATGCGTAACTCATTCATCTATGCTCTTGCTGATGATATCGGCGTTAAGTACGCTCCTAACACACGTCTTGTTAACCTCTATGATAACGGTAACTATCTCGGTGCTTATGTTATCGCAGAAAAGGTAGAGTATGGTAAGAAATACCTTATGAGTGATATGCAGAGTCTCGATGACTTCCACGAAGACAAGTTTGGCGATTACGAGGATGCTATTGACGATAAAATAATCGTATCGAAAGAAGAAGCTATCGGTGGCGCTACAAATGCTAAGTACTGGTATTCAACAGATCAAGCTAACACTCCATTCGAGTACGATGATGGCGACGAAGAATTCAAACAGAAGAACTTCCTCCTTGAATTCGAACTTGGCGAGAGATACCGAGATGAGCTTTCTTGGTTCGAAACTCCAAAGGGACAGCATGTAGTTGTTAAGTATCCTGAGTATGTAACTAAGAAAGAAATGGAATGGATTGCTGGTATGTTCGTTGCTGCTGAAAATGCTGTCTACGCAAGTGGCGAGGAAGACCTCAACGAAATCAGCAATCTCATCGATGTTGATTCATTTGCAAAGATGTATCTTATTCAGGAGTTAGGTCTTAACCTCGACTCAGCGGCTACATCTTACTATATCCACAATAATGGCAACAAGCTCGTTGCTTCTCCTGTTTGGGACTATGACTGGTCATTCGGTTCATACTATAAGCATAAAGCTATGTACAATCCGGCTGATGGAAAAGCTCAAAGTAATAAGCTTGACGACCCTAATCAGTGGTTCGTTAAGTACAAGGTTATGGACAACGATGTAAATCATAGCGGTAATTCTTCGAGCCAGTACAACTTCCAGGCTAAGCTTGCACAGAATGATGCTTTCTGGCAGCGTTGTCGTGTAATCTGGACCAACCAGATGCGTGACGCTATCGATGTTTACATCGATACTGATGCTACTGAGACAGCTGATGGCGGTATCCTTGTTGACGAGTGGCTCGAACCATACAGCTCTGCTGTTGCTATGAACTTCGCTCGTTGGAAGGGTTATTATAAGAACGGTATCCACGAGGAATGGGGTACAAGACAAACTAACCAATATAAATTTGGTTCATACAATTTCTCATCTAATAATGATGGTTCTATGACAGGTACAGTTACTGCAGCTTCATGGAAAAACCCAATCTACTACCTCAACGACTGGGTATCTGAGCGTATGTTCTTTATGTCAGATACTGATGATGGCAACATTGAATCTCTCTATGATGAGTCACTTCTCGTTGAAGATGATTATAAATTCACAAAAGCAACAGCAACCTTAAAACAGGACGAGACAGATAAGTCAAAGATAAAGATTACTCTCGACGCTGCTGCTACTAATAACGATCAGCCAATTCCTGCTGCAAATATTATTTGGAAGTTATGTGTTGACGACAAAGAAGTTTATTCAGCTAATATGACTCAGACAAGTTACACATACACAATGGGTTCTGGTACTCACAATATGTATGTTGTATTTGAAATCAAAGATAGTGGTGTTAAAGCTGAAAGCGGGAAAGCAAGCTTCACATACACACCTGTTGAAGAGCCTAAGTACAGCGTAACTAATGTTAAAGCAAATGGTGCTTATGCAGGTGAGGATAATAACAAGGTTACTGTTTCTCCAACAGCTACAGTTACATTGGGCAGTGAACCTGTTGAGCTCAGCTTGTGTACATACACAGTTAAGGTTAATAATGTGACAAAAGTTGCTAATCGCAAGTTCAGCGAATATCCAACATATACCTTTGATATCGAAGGCGAAAACAGTGTTGTTGTTATCGTTTATGCTCCAGATGGAAAAACTTATAACACATCACCTGCTGAAAAGTTCAGCCATGTTTCAGGCGATTTCGGCAAAGAAGTAACCTTCACAGTTAAGTTCAAGTCATCAACATCTTATCGTTACAGACCACAGCTTTCTGTTGACAATAATGCGGCTAAAGCTATGGATGTCAGCACAACCGAAGCTACTCTTGGTAAGAATATCTATGGTACTCAGGAGTACAAGTGGTACGAATGTAGTGTTGTCGGTACAGTAGGAACACCTGTTGTTCTCAAGTTCACTAACCAGTACAACACAAGCGGTGCAACTATCAAACTTGATGTGTTTGCCGCAAATGGCGTTTACTACTTCGGTGTTGATAACCTCAACAACGGTAAAGATGCTATCAACCTTACTGAGTTTAATACTGATGAATTTATGTATATCCGTAACTTCAAGCAGTCAGCTACTCATATGGTATTCAACTCTGAATACGATAAGGATGCTCCAACAACAAGCCTTAATGGTACAGTAATGACTATTGGTGATACTGATGGTGACGGTGTTGACAGCATCCTTGATGCTACAACAACTCAGCTTGCTCTTGCTAAGAAAACTGAGCTTTCAAGCACAGGCACAATGCTTGCTGACTACAACCTCGACACAGTTGTATCAATTATGGACGTAACAAAGTTGCAGATACATCTTACTCAGTAATATATATAATATTTAATATAAAAAAGCCGCCCCTGTGTAAGGGGCGGGGGACCACCGAATTGTGGTGGAGGGGTTGTGAACTCCTCAAAGAAACAAAACGTAGGGGAGGGCACCCCGCCCTCCCACGGATATAAAAATTTTAGGGGCGAACTCAGTTCGCTCGAATGAGGGATTGAGTCCCTCAAATAAAAACGATTCATAACAAATTTCAAAAGGAGGAAATCCTATGAAAACAATTTCAACGCGTTTTCTCAAGGCAGCTTTGTCAGTGCTCTTGGTTGTGATTATGCTATTAAGCTCCACAATCACAGGCCTCGCAGCTGTTGTGGATAACGCAGACACAAGAGCAAATGTTGATGTTGCTGAGACTTCATATAATACAACAAAGGGTGATGTTATTTGGTATTCTGGCGACTATAAAAAGATTTATGCTTGGAATAGTTCTACTAATGCTAACAATGCAGGCTGGCCTGGTGTCGCTTTGACTTCAGATTCTTCCACTGGTTTAAAAAAATGGGTTGATACTAAAGGTAACTTTAACAAATGTATTTTTAATGATAGTGGACAAACAGGAGATCTTAGCATCCCAGGAAATAATTATTTGTACTATAATAGTAATTGGTATAGAATGTTTGTAGGTGGTGAAAAAGTCTATTTAAATGTTAATAGTAAGTGGACTACAACCTACTATAATGCCTACTTTTTCAATACTGCAACACAGAAATTTGCGTGGGTTACTGGAAAACAACTTTCCGATGGTAATTATGAAGTGACCGCACCACAAGGAGCTTGGACACATATAATTTGGCTCTGTAATACTGGGGCAACTCCTTCATGGGATAATAAGAAATACCAAACTGGTGACTTAACAGTACCTCAAGCAGGAAGCCTCTATAAACTAAGTAGTACTACAAGTGGAGCTTGGTCAACCAGCTACACTCCACCTGCAACTGAGTTTACAGTATCTGTTGAAACTGTTAACGGTGATTTAGGTAATGCAGAGATTAGCGGTAATGCAACTGTTGAACATGGTAGTTCTGTTACCCTCACAGCTACACCTGTTGACGAAGGTGTAAGTGTAACTTGGGCTATTAAAGCAAACAGTGGTGCAGGCTCGTTTGTTGATAATAACGCAGTTGGTAACGAAGTTAAGTTTACACCTACAGCAGATACAACAATCGTAGCTACTTTTGCTCGTGTAAAGAACAAGGTTACTTTTAACTACAAGGATGCAAATGGTAACGATACATCAAAAGATGTGTATGTAGGTCCTGAAGAAACTCTTACTGCTCCTGAAATTCCTACATATACCGGTTATACTTTTGCTGGTTGGGAGCCTGATACTCTTGTAAACGAACACGGAAAAGAGTACACAGCTACTTATACCATAGAATCTTATACTATCACACTCAACGCTGATGGTGTAGACGGTTATCCAAAAACAATCAGTTACAATATTAATAGCGATGATATCAAACTTGAGACTCCTTTAAAGTCCGGCTACAAATTCGAAGGTTGGAATGATGGTAATACAACTAATAAAACTGTAACAATTAAAAAAGGCTCAACCGGGAATAAAGAATACACAGCAGTTTTCAAAAAGGTTTGGCCTGTAACTGTTACTGTTTGTGAAGGTGTTTCAGCAGTTGAAATTCCTCAGACTGGTGGTGCTACTGAATCAAAACCTTTCGAACAAGATGATGTTACCGATGGTTATAAAGCTGTGCTCACAGCAAAACTTGAAACAGGTTACAGACTCACAGGTTGGACTGTTGTAAAGAATGATGTACCTGAAACAAAACCTGCTGATAACCCACTTACAGTTACTATTGATGCAAAAACATCAATCACTCCTATTACTGAGAAGATTTACGATGTTAAAGCTGAAGTTTACACAAACAAAGCTTCAAACATAGCAGGCGGTTCAGTTGCTATCACATCAAACGGCAAAGCTGTGACCGCAGCTGCTGAAAATGAAGTTGTTACTTTCAAAGCAACAGCTAAAAATAACTACGAGTTCATCGGTTGGTACTATGACAGCGCTTTCACAGAGCCTGTTGAAAACGGTACAACCGCAGAAATAACTCACACAATGGGCGCTGAGGCTGTAACACTTTACGCCCTCTTCGCTAAAGAGTATTATTTCTCAAAATCTGCTGATAGTTTGGATAAGACTCAGAAGTTTGAATACGTTGTTAGCGATGGTTCATATAAATACAAATTAGAATCAGGTGCTAAGTCTGAAGATTTTGCTGTAAAAACAACTGACGGTTCAGTTATTACAGTATCCGAAGCCTATGGCGGTGGTTCAGATGGCTATTTTACTGAAAGCGTTGTTGTGTATGACAATAAGACTTCTCATTGGCATACTTATTCAGTTCGCAATACAGACTTGTATCTAACTAATGATATTACATTTAAGTTGACTCCAAAAGCGTCAGGTTCAGGTTTTGACCTTAGGGGTTATGCACTCCAAAAGAACCAGAAGACTGTTACTTTTGTAAACAGAGACAACGATCAAGTTCTTTTCACAAAGAACGTAACAGTTGGTTCTAGCTCTTCTTTCGAAATTACAGGCCTTCCTGAGGATAAGTATATTGTGAATCCTACTGCGGTAACTGATGCAGGTGATAATGTTGAGGTTGCTATCATTGGACGCGATTGCACTATCAAAAATATGCCTGATGACAACGTAACTATTACTGTTTCATTAGGTCAGCTTTACAGCGTTAAGTTTGACGATGCAACTGGTCTTACTGTTTCAGGCGAAACATACTACAAACCGGGCGAGAATGTTTCTATCACAGTTAGCGCTACAGGCAGAGATTCATTGAAGTCTGTAACTGCTTCAGGCGGTCACACTCAGACATTTACTGCTGGTCCTGATGGCATATGTAAGGTTACTTTCGCTATGCCTGCTGAAAATGTAACTCTTACAGCTGAAGTTACACACAAGCTGAAAGTATCAGTAGTTATCCAAGCTTACGATCCATTGAGTACCAGCGATCCTCAGACTTCTAACTTCAAGGTAGACGCTGAAGGTATTGATGCTGAAGGTTATACTTCCGGTCAGATTAAACTGAAGGCTAGTGTTGTTACTGCTAGCCTTAAGAGTAATTACACATTCGCTGGTTATTATGTTGGCACTAACTATGAAGAGTGTCTTGGTGTGAATACAACTCTTAACTATGTTGTCAAGGAAGATAACTTAACTATCTACGCATTTTTTGCTAGGAATATCTATGTTCCTAACAGCGCTTCTAACAACTGGACTCACATCCCAATGGACTTTAATCCAAGTACACTCGAGTACTCTGAGGTTATTCCTGCTTCAACAGCAGAGTTCAAGTTATGTAAAGACATGGGTTGGGATGCACCAGCCAATACAACTTACTCAAATGGTAACAACGTTACCTTTAGCGATGCAAATGGTAATAAGAAAGCGACTGTTAGTAACTCTTCAACATACAAGTCTATGACTTTGTATTTCAAAGCTACATCAAAGGGCTCTACATACACACTCTCCGGTAAAGCTTCAACCGAAGTTTCTCCTCTTCAGGGTGTTCATACTGTATACCTCTCCAGTGGTAACGTATCTCTCAATGGCACATATGATGCAACCTACTTTGAGTCTGCTTCTGTTATCACAAGCGAAGATAACGGTATCAGAACAAAGGCACAGGGAGACATAGCTCACTCTGATGGAAAGCCTATAAATGAACACTATACTATCTATAGAACTAACGGAGATATGGAAATTGAATTTTCTACTACTATCTCAGGTAGCTCTAAAGATACATATAAGGTAGATAAATTTGTTGTCTATGACACAATAAACAAGACACCTCTCAAGGTTATCACTCCAATTAACGAAACTGATAATGTTTATGAAGGATCATTCAGCGTAACAACTGATTGTTACATTGTTCCTGTTTTCCTTAGAACAGACCAGTATTATATTGATAATCCGTCAGCAAAAGAGTTTGAATTTGTCTTCGACGCTCAGGATATTCAAGAAACTGGTTGGGGCGGATTCACTTCAGTATATGTTTATGGTAAAAAGGGTACCGCAGTTGTTCCATTCCACGGTGGTTGGCCGGGACAGATTATGATTCCAACTGCCGATGGTAAGTCTTTCTATACTGCTATTGAAATTCCTGCAGATGTAGACCCACAGGGTGTTACTTTCTGTAACTATATGGAGTTCTCTGTTCCAGCAACATTCTTCGGTGTACCTGCAGGCAAACAGCAGTCTTACGACTATCGTGAACCTATCACATTTGATGAGCAGGAAGCTGGTGCTGTTTACTTCCGAGCTAAGCCTGGTGATAGTAATTATCATGCTGATGATGATTTGAGATCACTCAATAAGGCTAATTTCCAATTTGAATACTTAAAAGACTTTAACAAGACCTATCTTATGAACTTCTTCGGTGAGTCGATGAAGGACGCTGTGTATGATGATGCAGCTATCGATGCTGACTACTACATTGTTTCCCGCGGTAATACTGACTATATGGTAACAACTCAGAACAAGTATGAGTTCGACGCTAACTATCAGGGTCAATGGTCAGTTGACTGGTATGTATATAACAAGCAGGGTACATTAGTTGCTCAACATCTTTCTGATACATTCTATCACAATGACGGCTATGCAGATGAAGATGATAATATCTCTGAATTGCTTCAGGATATTATGGATAAAGAGAAACATGATGCAAGTTACTATAAGGATAAGAAAATTGCTATTTCTTACGAACAGAGAAATGGTACTCGTTACGACGGTCAGTGGTACGGTGGTAACAGTATGATTTCTGAAGGTAAGGTATTCGTTGGTTATGATGAGAACGGCGATGGCAAGTTCACAATCGACGATATGGCTACCGATAATGTTGAAGATTATGGTACTGCTGAGATTTCTGGTGCTGATGGTGTTTGGAAAGATAAAGTAGAAGTTTCTTCTGACGATGGTTATGTTAACCTTAAAGCTACAAATCAGAAAAACTATATGTTTGTTGGTTGGTATACTTTTGACAGTAACGGTCAACCAAACTTGATTTCAAAGAACAAAGTTGAGAATGAATATTACATCAACGTATCTGAGAGCTACTACGCTGTATTCAGACCTGTTAGTACAGATGAGCTTGTTGTAACACACGAAATTTACAACAATACAGATATCGCTTCCGGTGTTCCATCATATGGTGGTCGTGGTAAATTGTATGTTGAGATTGTAGACGCTAATGGTAAAGTATATCCTGGTTCTTATTCTTACGATGGTTCTGAAGCAAGTTGTACTGTAAGTGAAGGCGATACATATACTATCAACATTAAAACAGATCCACGTGCTGATGATAAGTTCTTTGCATGGATGATGCAAACTTCCGATGCATATGGTGGTGTTGCATACGAAGAAGTACTGATGGATGACCCAAGCATTATTGATAGCAGTGATGAGGTTGTGGCATCATTTACTTATACATACCGACGTGAGAATAAGTTGAATACTATTCACCTCTATTCAAACATCAAGAAGGTATCCAGAATTTGTACTTTCGTATATAAATACCAAGATCGTTTTGATCAAGACAAGTATTACACTGTTGAAAGTGAACTTAAACCTGAAGAGGTGGAGAGTTACGAAGGTAATAACTGGAATGCATACTATCCAACTTATATCACAAAGTATGATTTGTTTGATGGTAATGGTACTTTAATTGACACTGTATATGGTGAAGATAAATTTAACGCATACGATAAGACTAAGTATAAAACTTATACTTCTTACAATGCGATTTCTGAGAATGCTCCAAATCCTGATGTAACTCAGGCATATGATAAGGAGATTATTTGGGAAATCGTAGATGTACAGATGACTCTTGAAAAATCTCGTGTGCTTCTCGAAGCTATAGTTGCTGATGCTAAATACACTGTAACATATATCACTCCAGATTCACCTGCTCCACAAACTAAGACTGATATTCTTTATAATGAACTTCTCTATAATGAGATTGTCGCTCCATCTACAGATGAGGATGGTAATGAGTTCTCTTATTGGCAGGAGTACACTTATGACAAGAATAAAAATAAAGTTTATGGTGATATCGTAGGCTACCGAGAGGCGTATAACTACAGAATCACAGAAGATAGATGGATTGAGGCAAGATACGGTATGCCTACACCGGATCTATGGAACCCTACTATTGACTCTGTAACATACACTCGTGAGAAATCTGATAGTGGCGACTTTGTTTATACTGACTATCTCCTTGCTTTCAACAGCTTAAAGGGTGATATTGTTGACCAGTTGAAAGAAGCAAATCCTGGTTCAATCGAGTACGGTCTTATCAACGTACGCAACAGCACTTATATATATAGCGAAGATCAGTATAATGCTGATATGAAGAGAATTCAGGATCCTGATGATACTCTTACTGATTTAACTATCACATATCCAAAAGAACAGTTAGGCGAAGAGTTCCTTAAGGGTAAGATTAAACAGATAGCTAATCTTGAGGGTAACAAGCAGTTCTATAATCAGGATAAATCTGTTATATATCACGCATATGTTTATGACCTTACAAAGAGTGATACTACTGACTTCAACCGTATCAATTACATCATCAGACATAATCTTAAGAATACTGATATGAATGGTTACGCATTTACTTGTTACGCGTATATCATAGTTGATGGCACAGTATATACTAGTGAACCTATCAACACAGCTATCGCACCATATGCGTATATTCCAGTTTAACAATAAGCTTAGGAGGGAATTAAAATGAGAAAATTATATATGGAGCCTGAACTTGAGCTTGTTACATTAAAGTTAACATCTGATGTTCTTATAGCTAGCTATGAGGATGATTTGCCTAGTGAAGTTGTTGATGCTACAGAGCCTGAATTCGGCGACGACATTCTTTGATTTATTTATAATTAGTCCTCCCCTGCAGATTTGTGGGGGAGGGTAAACCTACTAAAAGGTGATTTTTATGAAATATATGAACAGAATTATATCTGTTTTATTATGCTTAGTGTTGTTGATTTCAATGGCTTCTTTGTCTGTTAGCGCAAAGGTTGTTTTTCCTGTTGGCGACTGGGTATATGAGAAGATTAACAACAACACTGAATTTGAGATTGATGCTTATGAGGGAGATAATTCTACTCTCTCTACTGCGAAATCTCACAACAATATCCCGATTACTCAAATCGGAATGCTTGCTTTCAATGGCAATACAACATTGAAAAGTATTGACATCAATGCTCCAATTACAGCGATTGACGCAACTGCGTTTTTGAATTCTACAGCTCTTGAGACTGTTAATCTGAATTCAAAAATTTCGATCATCGGTGCTGACGCATTCGCTGGATGTACTGCTCTTAGTATTATTAATCTTGAAGATACTATGATTACATCTGTTTATAGCGGTGTTTTCTCAGGTTGTGATGCTCTTACTGAAGTTACTCTTCCAAGAACTGTGACTTCTATCGGAGAGAAAGCCTTCGCTTACTGTGATGGGCTAACAAAAATTACAATTCCTGAGTCCGTTACTACTATTCACGATAAGGCTTTTTACAAGAGTCCTAACGTTGTCATCTATTGCTACAAGGATTCTGCGGCGCACGTTTATGCTGAAAGTAAGGGCATCGAGTATGTTCTGCTTGAGCCTGTTGAGACTTATCTTCTCGGTGATGTTGATGGTGATAATCAGGTTACTATTATGGACCCTACTTGTCTCCAGTTGCTTTTAGCACATTTTATCGCTGATGAAGATGGAAGGATGTTTATCCGTAGCGATATCGACCACGATGGACTTAATTCAATTATGGATGCAACTTGTATCCAGAGATATATCGCTCAGTTCGAGGATGGTACGGATATCGGAAAAATTTATGAATATTGATTTCATATTGTTATGAATCGTTTGGGCACGCAGGAAACTGCGTGTCCTTTTTTTTTGTGCGTTTTATTGTTTATACTATACAAAAATCTTGCAATAATTGTTAGGATACTATATAATAGAAAAGGTGATACTTATGAAAATCAAAGACGGATTCGTCTTAAAATCTCTTGCGGGAAGCAATTTGGTTGTACCTCTTGGAACGCAGGTTGTTGATTTTGGAGCTATTATAAAACTTACTGAAACAGGAGCTTTTTTGTGGTCCCAGCTCGAGAGTGAAAAAAATGTCGATGAGCTTGTTTTATCGATGACTAATGAATATGATGTAGCTGAGGATAAGGCGAGAAAAGATATCGAAGCTTTCGTTATGAAACTGAAAGAAGCTGATCTTCTTGAGTGAGAAAATCTCTAAGAATGATTTTTTGATTCTTGCCGAGGAAGCATTCAAAAATGATAAAGCAATCACTTTTACACCATCAGGCAACAGTATGAAACCTATGCTCAATGGTACTACTGATACTGTTGTGCTAAAAAAGAAACCTCGACATATCAAGAAATACGATGTTGTTTTTTATCATCGCAAACGAGATAATGCACTGGTGTTGCACCGAGTAGTTAGGGTGGGGGACAATAGCTTTACAATGTGTGGCGATAGCCAATATTACTTTGATAAAGATATAAGCTATGACGATATTTTCGCGATTATGACATCATTTACACACAACGGGAAATTGTATTCGGTCGATGATTTTTCATATTTACTATATGTTCATATAATGCTTTTGTGGAAATATACTCGCTTGTGTATTTCTAAAATATATCATAAAATTTTCAAATAATTTTGTTCTCTGGAGAGTTGATTATGGGACAATACAGAATAGCCGAGCTGAATATTGAATTGGCAACAAACTCAAAGACATTGCAAAGCAGTCTACCACCTTATGAGACTTCGTTTGATTATAAACCTAACCTGAGTCTTTCTATCTCTGATGATATACTGTTGCAGTATATGGATGAATATGAGGGATATACAGCTGATGTGATTGAGTGTATTTATTTATCAACTGAATTTTCTCGAGAGCTGTTCGATTTCAACGGCTTTCCGATTTATGCAACTGCTGTTGAGTATGAGGATTCTTGTGTCCTGTTTTCATCACCGGATGAAGATATCGATATTAATCTAAAGCTCCCTAAGGACAAGATTTTCTGTGCTGATTATCCTGCTGTGCGTTTGATTAGTTCTGTGTTTTATGCATATGGAACTCCTTTCGGACTCAATGGTGAACTGTCAAGAGATGTCAAACTTCCTGTGAAAAGTATCGTCTTTGTTGATAGCAATAAGTTTGATTCTCTCAAGCGACTTGATACTAAGGATATGGTGTCGATGTTCATTCGAGCTGTGAATTACAGTATCAAAGGCGACAGAACTAAGCACACGCTTTATATGCTTGAGAAGGTTATGAGGAGCGTCAAGTTCTATGGGGTTTCTGATTTATCAGATGTAGAATTTATTTTAGAACGAGTAACAGAAGATTGATTATATAACAAAAGCCGACGGTAGGTTTTACCGTCGGCTTAAATTTCTATGCTAGGGTTATTTAGTTGTTGTAATTTTCGTTGATTCTGTAACAAAGCGTCATCAGCGAGTCACTCATATGTACATTCTCAACTATGACATCTGGGTAATCGTTCTTTATATCATAGTGGCTGAAGTTCCAGAAATTTCGGATACCGAGTGAATACAGCTTGTCAATAAGCTGTTTCACAGAGTTTCTTGGAAGGCATAGGAATGCCGCATCCACCTTGTTTTGTTTGCAATAGCTATCAATTTCATCGTCAGACATAATTTTGATACCACGCAACATAGTACCAACGACAGCTTCGTTGTTGTCAAAAACCGCGGTAAGCTCAAATCCCTGGCGAGAAAAATTCATATGGGTAGCAACAGCACGGCCAAGGTTACCAGCACCGAGCAAAATTGCACTGAATTCTTTGTCCAGCCCGAGAATCTTGCCGATTTCCTCTTTCAGCTGAGAAACAGGGTAGCCGTAGCCTTGCTGACCAAAACCGCCGAAGCAGTTGAGGTCTTGTCTGATTTGTGATGCAGTCGAACGCATAATGCTTGCGAGCTGGTTGGATGAGATTCTCTCAACGCCCTGACTTTCAAGCTCAGATAAGAATCTGTGATAACGCGGAAGTCTGCGGATAACAGGCATGGAAATTTGTTTAGCCATAATAACCCCTCCGTTAAAATACGGAAATTATAATAATTCCTTGAGTCTTTCGTTTACAGCCTTAAGGAAGTCTTCTGTGTTAACCTTTGTTTTATTCTCGAGTGTAGAAAGGAGATAGAGGTCGCCTGTCATTACACCACTCTCAATTGTGTCGATAGTAGCTTTCTCGAGCTTGTCAGCGAAAGCGCAAAGCTGTGGTGTGTTATCGAGCTCGCCACGTTTTCTGAGAGCGCCTGTCCAAGCGAAGAGAGTAGCAACTGAGTTGGTTGATGTTTCCTCACCCTTGAGGTGCTTGTAGTAGTGACGCTGAACTGTGCCGTGAGCAGCTTCGTATTCGTAGATACCGTCAGGAGATACGAGTACACTTGTCATCATAGCGAGTGAACCGAAAGCTGTTGCAATCATATCGCTCATAACGTCGCCGTCGTAGTTCTTGCAAGCCCAGATGTAACCACCGTTTGAACGAATAACTCTAGCTACAGCATCGTCGATGAGTGTGTAGAAATATTCGATGCCTGCAGCTTCGAACTTGCTCTTATATTCATTTTCGAAAATTTCAGCAAAGATGTCCTTGAATGTGTGGTCATACTTCTTTGAAATAGTGTCCTTTGTAGCGAACCAGAGGTCGAGATTCTGGTCAAGAGCGTAGTTGAAACAAGCTCTTGCAAATGAAGAGATAGAAGAATCAAGGTTGTGCATACCCTGAATGATACCATCGCTCTTGTTAAAGTCGAAGATGAGTTCTCTTGACTCTTCGCCATTTGCATTTGTAACGCAAAGCTCAGCCTTTGAGCCCTTCTTAACAATCATTTCAGAGTTCTTGTAAACATCGCCGTAAGCGTGTCTTGCGATACAGATTGGCTTTGTCCAAGTTGGGATGTAAGGTGTGATACCTTTGACAAGAATAGGGGAACGGAAAACAGTACCGTCAAGAAGAGCACGGATAGTACCGTTAGGTGATTTCCACATCTCTTTGAGATTGTACTCTGTCATTCTGGCAGCGTTTGGTGTGATAGTAGCACACTTAACAGCTACGCCGTATTTCTTAGTAGCCTCAGCTGAATCGATAGTAACCTGATCGTTAGTTTCGTTTCTGTACTCTAAACCGAGGTCATAATACTCTGTTTTTAAATCGATATATGGGAGAAGGAGGATATCCTTGATCATCTTCCATATGATTCGGGTCATCTCGTCGCCGTCCATTTCGACAAGCGGAGTTTTCATTATGATTTTATCCATCTGTAATCATCCTTTCGTTTTATTCAGAAAAAGAATTAACCATTCATCTTTGTGTAATTAAGAAGACCACCGCAAATAGCGATATCCTTCTGGCGCTGTGAAAGCTCACATTTTGCCTTGATTGTCTCGCCTGTAGTTTTGTTCAATAGAGTAACAACATCACCGTTTTCGATTTCAGCCTTAACATTTCCTAGCTCAAGCTCGTCGAAGAGGTTGATTTTGTTGTAGTCGTTTTCGTCGATAAACTCAAGAGGTAAAATACCGGCATTGATGAGGTTAGCTCTGTGAATACGAGCGAAGCTCTTTACAAGAACAGCCTTAACGCCTAAGTAAAGTGGAGCAAGAGCTGCGTGTTCACGAGAAGAACCCTGACCATAGTTAGCGCCACCAACGATAATTGAGCTACCGAGTGTCTTTGCTCTGTTTGGGAACTCAGTGTCACAAACTGTGAAGCAGTGCTGTGAAATAGCAGGAATGTTAGAACGAAGTGGAAGAATCTTAGCGCCTGCAGGCATAATGTGGTCGGTTGTGATGTTATCTTCGACCTTGAGTGAGCATGTAGCTTTGATGCTATCTTCCATTGGGTTTGACGCTGGGAACTCCTTGATGTTTGGACCACGGAGAACCTTGATGTTGTCCATTTCTTCAACCTTTGCTGGTTCGATAATCATATTGTCATTGATGAGGAACTTCTCAGGCATTTCAACCTTGTAGCCTTCACCTAAAGTTGTTGGATCTGTGAATACACCTGTGAGTGCTGAAGCAGCAGCTGTCTCAGGAGAAACAAGGAAAATCTGACCGTCTTTTGTACCGGAACGACCGAGGAAGTTACGGTTGAATGTTCTAAGTGAGATACCTGCGCTGTTAGGTGACTGACCCATACCGATACATGGACCGCAAGCTGACTCAAGAATTCTTGCACCAGCGGCAATCATATCAGCGAGAGCGCCGTTTTCAGAAAGCATAGTGAGAACCTGCTTAGAACCAGGAGCGATAGAAAGTGAAACATCAGGATGAACAGTCTTGCCCTTTAAGATGTGAGCAACTGTCATAAGGTCAGCATAGCTTGAGTTTGTGCAGGAACCGATACAAACCTGATCGATTTTCTGGCCTGAAAGTTCAGCGATAGGCTTGATGTTGTCAGGTGAATGAGGGCAAGCTGCAAGTGGCTCAAGCTCAGAAAGATTGATAACGATGTGCTCATCATAAACAGCATCTTCGTCAGCCTTAAGCTCGATGTAATCTTCCTCACGACCCTGAGCTTTGAGGAACTCTCTTGTTGTTTCATCAGAAGGGAAGATAGAAGTAGTAGCGCCAAGCTCAGCACCCATATTTGTGATAGTAGCACGCTGAGGAACTGAAAGAGTCTTTACGCCCTCGCCTGCGTACTCGATAATTTTACCTACGCCACCCTTAACGCTCATAATTTCGAGAACTTTGAGGATGATATCTTTAGCTGATACCCAAGGCTTGAGTTCGCCTAAAAGCTCAACTTTTACGATGTTTGGCATTGTGATATAGTAAGCGCCGCCACCCATAGCAACAGCAACGTCAAGACCACCAGCACCGATAGAAAGCATACCGATACCACCGCCTGTTGGTGTGTGGCTGTCAGAACCGATGAGGGTTTTGCCAGGTTTAGAAAATCTCTCAAGGTGAACCTGATGACAGATACCGTTACCAGGACGTGAGAAATAGATGCCGTGCTTCTTGCAAACTGTCTGGATGAATCTGTGGTCATCAGCGTTCTCGAAGCCTGTCTGCAAAGTGTTGTGGTCAATGTAAGCAACGCTTCTCTCAGTCTTTACTCTAGGTACACCCATAGCCTCGAACTCGAGGTAAGCCATAGTACCTGTAGCGTCCTGTGTGAGTGTCTGGTCGATTTTAAGACCGATGTCAGTGCCCTTGATCATTTCGCCACTGACAATATGTTCTTTAATGATTTTTTCAGCAATAGAATAACCCATTTATATACCTCCATTTGCTAATGTTAGATTTTTGAAAAACATATATAATATTATATCAAAAACACTTTATAAAGTAAAGCAAATTATGTATGAACAAGGAGCACCTTTTTCGGTAAAAATTTACATAGTAATTGTCTTTTAAAAGTGGTATAATCACATATTGGAAAAAACAAGGATTTAGGTGATACTATGAGTACAAGAGAAGATATCAGAAATATAGCTATTATTGCTCACGTTGACCATGGCAAAACAACACTCGTTGACCAGCTTCTGAAACAAAGCGGAATTTTCAGAGCTAACGAGTCTGTGGCTGAACGTGTTATGGATAGTAACGATCTTGAGCGTGAACGCGGAATTACCATTCTTTCTAAGAATACAGCCGTTATGTATAACGACACTAAGATAAATATTGTTGACACACCGGGACACGCAGATTTTGGCGGTGAGGTTGAGCGAATCCTCACTATGGTTGATGGCGTTTTGCTTTTGGTTGATGCTTTCGAGGGTTGTATGCCTCAGACACGTTTTGTTTTGAAAAAGGCACTCGGACTTCATAAAAAGCCACTCGTAGTTGTCAACAAAATCGACCGTCCTGGTGCTCGTCCTGAAGAAGTTGTGGACGAAGTGCTCGACCTTTTCATTGAGCTTGGTGCCGATGATGACCAGCTCGAGTTTCCTGTTGTTTACGCATCAGGCAGAGATGGTGTGGCTTCACTTGACCCATATGAGATGGGTACTGATATGAAACCTCTTTTTGAAAAAATCGTCAACGAAATTCCTGCTCCACAGGGCGATATCGACGGTGATTTGCAGATTCTCATTTCTAACATTGACTATGATGAGTATGTTGGCAGAATCGGTGTAGGTCGTGTTGAACGTGGTAGTGTTAAGGTTAACCAGCAGGCTGTCCTTTGCAGACGCGACGGCACCACACAGAAGGTTAAAATCTCAAAGCTCTATCAGTTTGAAGGCTTAAAGCGTGTTGACGCTGAAGAAGCTAAGATGGGTGACCTTGTTTGTGTCAGCGGTATTGCTGACCTGAATATCGGCGAAACTATCTGCTGTGTTGATGGTATCGATCCGCTTCCTTTTGTTAAGATTGACGAGCCTACTGTTTCTATGAACTTTATCGTCAACAACAGCCCGTTTGCAGGAAGAGAGGGCAAGTTCGTTACTTCCCGTAATCTGCGTGACCGTCTTTTCAAAGAGGTAGAAACCAACGTTGCTATGCGTGTTGAAGAGACAGACTCAGCCGATACATTCAAAGTTTCAGGCAGAGGTGAACTTCACCTTTCTATTCTTATCGAGACTATGCGTCGTGAGGGCTATGAGTTCCAGATTTCCCGTCCTCAGGTTATTACAAAGCACATTGACGGCGTTTTGTGTGAGCCTATCGAGTACCTTATGATTGAGGTTCCTGACACTTATGTAGGTGCAGTTATGGAGAAGTTAGGCTCAAGAAAAGCTGAGCTTATCAATATGGGAACTCGTGAGAGTGGCATCACTCACATTGAATTCAGAATTCCGTCCCGTGGACTTATGGGCTATCGTCCAGAGTTCCTTACTGACACAAACGGTAACGGTATTATGAACCACGTTTTCGATTCATATGAGCCATTCAAGGGTGAAATTATCACTCGCCATCAGGGTTCGCTCATCGCATTTGAGACAGGCGAAACTGTTACTTACGGACTTTATGCGGCGCAGGAGCGTGGCAGACTTTTTGTTGGTGCTGGTGTTCCTGTATACGAAGGTATGATTGTCGGTGCTTGCCCTAAGGCTGAAGATATCACCGTTAACGTCTGCAAGAAAAAGCATATCACAAATACCCGTGCATCAGGCTCAGACGATGCCTTGAAGCTCACACCACCATCAGTGTTGTCACTTGAGCAGTGTATCGAATTTATCGCTGATGATGAGCTTGTTGAGGTAACTCCTGAGAACATCCGTATGCGCAAGCAGATTTTATCAAAAGAACTTCGAATGAAAAAACAGTTCAAAAAGAACTAACCAACTTGTAGGGCGCATTATTATTCTTGTCCAGAAATATATTAAATCTCGGTAGATAAATATGAACTTTGTTATACTTGACCTTGAGTGGAACGGCGCTTACAGCAAAAAAGCTAAGAAATTCGTTAACGAAATTATCGAATTCGGTGCTGTGAAAGTCGATGAACAATTTAATATTATTGAAAAGTTTTCGATGCTCGTTGCTCCGCAAATAGGCAAGAAGCTCAATTCACGAGTGGCTGAGCTGACGCATATTACAACACAGGAACTGCTTGATTCTCACAACACTTTTACCCATGTGCTTTCTAAATTCAAAAAGTTTCTCGGGGACAGCGTGCTTCTGACATTCGGAACATCCGATATTCTTACCTTGATGGAAAATTGCAAGTACTATTTGGGCGAGTCGAAACTTTCATTTATGACAACGTACTGTAATTTGCAGGCGTATTGTGAACACAAGCTTGGACACAATGATAAGGCAAAACAGATGGGACTGTCCACTTGTGCTGAACTTGTCAATGTTTCTGACGAGGGGCTAGAACTCCACCGAGCGCTTGATGATGCTGTTTTCACCCTCAAGTGTTTCGAGAAGCTTTATGATGAGAACGCTATTCGTGAGTTTATCGAAGTTGCAAATGATGAATTTTATCGCAAAATAACTTTCAAGAACACAGTTATCTATGATATCAAAAATCCGCTTATCGATAAAAAGGAATTCTTCATTTGTTGCGATAAATGCGGAAAAAAAGCTCGTCGCAAAACCAAGTGGAATATGAAAAATCGTTCCTTCCGTGCTCAGTTTAGATGCAATAAGTGTAAGCGCGATTTTGAAGGCAGAATCACATTCCGTCTGAAATACGAGGGTATGACTGTTGATAAGAGAATCGTCGAAAAAGAAAAGATTGAGTCACCCGAAAAACACAAAAATATTCTGGATAAATTCAAGAAAAATAATTCTAAACAAGAAAAATAAATATATTGATTTCAGTGCGTACAATCATTTTGTGCGCACTTTTTTTCGTCACAAAACGCTTTGGTTTTACCGAAAAACAGCGAAAGTTTCAGGTGTCGATTTTTCGGATTTTGAAGGTTACTGTCGCTTTGTGTCTGAAAAACAAAGTAAATGTAGGAAGTTTGTAAACGGTCTGTAAATATCGAACAAATATTCGAAAAACTATTGAAATATGTGGAAATATCTGCTAAAATAAAATCGAAGTCGAGCCCCAACTTCATCGAATAAGCCCCGAAAAAACTCAGAAAAATGCCGGAAAGGACGAAAAATTATGGATTACATGAAATGGTCACAGGAATATATTGATGAGGCTGAGAGTCTCCTCAAACTCATTGAGAAAAAGAAACAGAAACTGAAAAAAGCTTCGCTTGATGAACGTCACACCTTAAATGCAGATATCATAAAACTGCGAAACATTTACTACGAGTGTATGCTCACAGCAAAACACCTCAGTGAGCGTGCTGGAGTGATGCTCCATGCGGCATGATTTTGTGTCGCTCAATGCTGAAAATGAAGATGCAATAGCCTACAGCAGTTTGATTAGTAACTCCTCAAACCGTGGTCATATCGAAGATATGAAGAAGGCTGTGTCGCTTGCTTTGATGCTTGAGTTGACTTCCCGCCAGCGTGAGTGTATCACTATGTATTATCTTCAAAACAGGAGAATCCCTCAGATAGCGAGCGAGCTCTCGCTTTCTCGTTCAACTGTTTCGCGTCACATCACAGCCGGCAAGAAAAAACTGATGAAACTAGCAAAATACTATTAAAAAAAGGACTGCCAGGGTAACACTTGGCAGTCCTAATTATCTTTTTTATAAAGCAAAATCCTCAGGTTTATATTTTGGAAGCTGTTGCATAGTGATAGGTTTACGCATAATCGGGTTGTACTCAAACTTTCTGCATTTGCCGTTTTTGAGCACCTTGTTCATAGTACAAAACTGAGTGTCGTTTTTGATTTTTGAGTGAGCGCAGTAGTTACAATTCACTTCGATATTATTACCAAAAAGCTTGATTTTCTTCATAACTCCTCCAAAAGATACATACTGCTTAGATTATAACACGAATATATTCCACTTGCAAGAGTAATATAGCTGTGGTATCCTAAATAATATTGAGGTGATATTATGAACATTGATTCTAAAACTATGAAACTGTATGAAAAAGACGGAGTACCGTTTTTAAGATATAACAAATTATCCGATATTGATTTTATCAACCATGCTTTTACAACCAGACTCGGTGGCGTGTCAACAGGAATATTCGAAAGTATGAATATGAGCTTTGAACACGATGATTTTGATAAGGTTACTGAAAATTACAAGCGTTTTTGTAAGGCTTCAGGCTTTGGTTTTGATACCCTTGTTGCGTCGTCTCAGGACCACCACACATTTGTCCGTGTGTGTACAAAAGAGAATTGCGGAGTTGGTATCACAAAACCTAAGGATATCAAAAGCGTTGACGCCCTTGTTACAAATGAAAAGGGAGTGACTTTGGTCACATATTATGCTGATTGTACACCGCTGTTTTTTGTGGACACAAAGAAGAAAGCTATCGGTCTTGCTCATGCGGGCTGGAGAGGTACGGTTGGTGAGATAGGCGCAAATGTTATTAAAACTATGGTTGAGAACTACGGCACTAACCCGAGTGATGTTATCTGTGCCATCGGTCCTGCTATTTCAAAATGTTGCTATGAAGTTGACAAAGCTTGCGCTGATAATTTTTACGCACTCAATCTTGATGATAGCAAGTTCGTTTTTCCGAAAGAAGACGGAAAATTTATGGTGGATTTGCTCGAAACTAACCGCCAGATACTTATGCGTGCAGGTGTAAAAGAGGAAAATATCACAATTTCTGATTTGTGTACCAAGTGCAATTGCGATTTGTTGTGGAGCCACAGAGCTACAAACGGAAAGCGTGGCACAATGTCCGCTTTTATGTGTCTGAAATAATGTAAAAATTAGGGAGGGTGTTTGTACCCTCCCTTTAACTTACTCTTTTATCAAATCTATACCTTTTTGAAGTTGCTCAGCGCTGAGTGCTCCCACAGCGTAGGTGACTATATCTCCGTTTTTGTCTATGAATATTGTCATCGGGAGTGAAGTTGCACCATATACGCTTTGGCAATATCCCTGCTCATCAAAGAACACAGGGAAGGTGTAGCCCTCTTCTTTTATGAACTCTTTTGCGTCTTTTTTTGAGTCGCCTGCGGTCATGTTGACCATCATAAACTGGATGTCTTCATTAGCTTTGTAAGCTTCTTCAAAATATGGCATTTCATTTTTGCAAGGTGAACACCAGCTTGCCCACATATTGAGAACGATAGGCTTTGAGAAAAACTGCGAAAGTGTTACTTCACTACCGTCACTATCGGTTACGATGAAGTCAGGAGCTGAGTAGTCCTGACTATCGTCTTTATTTGTATTGTTGCTTGATGTGTTTGAGTTGCCAGCCATATTGTTTGCATCGAAATCTTCACTCAGCGCTGAGTAAAGCAGCAGCGCTGCTATGAAAAGTGCAACAGCTATAACTATGCTTATGATAAGTTTTGTGTTTTTGCTCATAGTATCTCCTTATGCGAGTATCGCGATAAATTTGTTGAGTAGTCCACTCATCATCAGTATGCCGACGAGTATCAGTATACATCCGCAAATGATGTTGATGATTTTATAGTTTCTTTTTATGAAGTTGAATGTACCTTTGAGTTTGTCAATCAGCACAGCACTCGCTACAAACGGAATACCAAGGCCGAGCGAATATAAAAGTAGCATAATAACTCCTGTGAGGAGTTGACCTTGTTGTGAAGCTAGCATCAGAGCTGAGCCTAAAAAAGCTCCGACACACGGAGTCCAACCGACAGAAAAAACAACACCGAACAACAGCGATGAGAAAAAGCCAAGCTCGCTTTTGCAAAATTCACCGGTCATACCTTTGAATATGTTTAGTTTGAAAATCCCGAGAAAGTTCAGTCCAAAGAATACAACAACAAGTCCTGTGATGATATTCACAGCTGTCTGGTAAGTGTTCAGTATTCTGCCGAGCGTTCCAGCTAGCGCTCCCATAGCTGTGAAAACTGTTGAGAAGCCAAGAACAAACGCAAGAGCGTTGCTGAGGACTTTTTTTGTTGATTTTTCTTGCCCTCCTGCGAAATACGAGATGTAAACAGGTAACATAGGTAGCAGGCATGGCGAAATGAAGGTTATGATACCTTCTAAAAAAGCTATGAAATATTGCATACAAAATCTCCTGTATTTTTATGATTTAACTATACTCAATGTATGAGTCGCTTGTCAAGAAAGATAGAAGAAGTTATAATAGAAATATCTTGAAATTGGGGTGGAAGTGTGAAGATAACCGTACTTTGTGAGAATACAACTTCAAATGAGAGTTTAGCATATGAACATGGCCTCTCACTTTATATTGAAACTGAAAGTCACAAAATTCTATTTGATATGGGACAAAGTGATATCTTTTATGAAAACGCGCTGAAACTAGGAGTTGACTTGAAGAAAGTCGATATAGCCGTGCTTTCTCACGGTCATTATGACCATGGTGGTGGACTTAGAAAGTTTCTTCAAGTTAACAATAAAGCGAAAGTGTATCTGAGCTCTCGCGCTTTTGAGCCTCACTATAATGGTGAAAAGTATATCGGACTTGATGTGTCGTTACAAGATAACAAGCGACTTGTGTTTGTTGATGATGAATATGAAATTACTCAGGATATGACTTTGTACAGCTGTAAGAAAGAATCGAGAGATTGGGAAATCAACAGCGGAGGACTCAGCACTGTGAAAGATGGGGAGAAGATACCTGACTCGTTTTTGCACGAACAATATTTGTATATTGCTGAAAATGGTAGAAAAGTTCTTATCAGCGGATGTTCTCACAAAGGTGTTGCAAATATCATAAACTGTTTCGATGTTGATACAGTTATTGGTGGATTTCATACCTCAAAGTGGGATGATGAAAGCGTTCTTGATTTAGCGAGAAACCTCAGTTTAACAAAGTGTGATTTTTACACCTGTCATTGTACAGGCGTGGAGCAATATGAAATTATGAAAAATGTTATGAGTAAGCTGAGTTACATCTCAACAGGAGATGCATTTGAGCTTGCATAAGAAAAGCCACCTGTAAAAAGGTGGCTTATTTTATAGTTTGATTCTGTTGCTCTCGCAGAACCATATTTCGTTTAAAGAAAATTCTTTTTGATTCAGATACTGGAGTTCTCCTGCATCTTGCTTGAAATCAAACATCAGCTTATATGAACATAACTGTTGGCTGTTTTTGTTGTATTTTTTATTGAGTGCCTTGTCGCCATATTTTTCGTCGCCCAGTAGCGGATGAGATATACTTGCCATATGAGCTCTTATCTGGTGTGTTCTGCCTGTGAGAAGTTCAACTTCGATAAGCGACAAATCTCTTGCTTTGTCATAGCTTATGACATCATATTTAGTGATGATTTTCTTGCTGTTTGGGGTTTCGTTTCTTGTTACTCTGACGGTGTTTTTGCTCTCGTTTTTAGTGAGATAGTCGGTGAGAGTAGCGCTTTTTTTCTTTGGAGACCCCTTGACAATACAAAGATAGAATTTTCGGATTTCTCTTGTTCTAACCTTTTCGTTGAGAACCCTAAGTGCCATTGCGTTTTTGGCACCGATGATGATACCGCCTGTGTTTCGGTCGATTCTATTCACAAGGGCAGGGGAGAACGCCTTGTCACTTTCAGGGTCATATTCACCTTTTTCAAAGAGGTATCTCTGCACTCTGTTTACGATACAGTCAGCGTCGTAGTTTTTGTCCTGATGAACGATAACTCCCGGTTTTTTATCGATAAGAATGATGTTCTCGTCCTCGTAAACTATATCAAGCTTTTTGCTTGCTTTCATAAATTCGTATTCTTTTTTGCTTTCTTCGAAGAACTCGTCCTTTATGTAAAGTGTGAGCACATCGCCCTCGTTCACAAAAACCTCTGGTGTGGTTTTCTTACCGTTTAATTTGATGTATTTTGTTCTCAGATACTTGTGCATCAGTGATTTCGGCATAGTTTTGAATCGCTTTAGCAGAAATTTGTCGAGTCGCTGACCTGAGTCGTTTTTATTTATAGTAATTTGTCGCATAATATCACCAACGTTGATTATACCATAACTTTTAAAATTTACAACAAAGTGTAACACAAAAGTGTTTTGTGAGTAAAATAATATCGGGTGATGATTATGAGATGCTGTAAAAATAAAGTCAGTTGTGCCATATCCTTTGGCGCAGGGATGATAATGTCCTGTATTCTGCCGTACAAATGGGTGTTGTGCGTAGCGGCTTTCACAATCATCATAGTAGCGATATCTTGCAGGAGGTAACTATGAAAGTTGTACTTATCGAAAGACCGAAGTTTTTATCTTTTATACTCAGGCGTATCTACGGCATCAAAAAAATCCCGATGTAAAGAAAAGCTGTCTGTTTTTTGCAGACAGCTTTTTTTATGTAACCGCTTTGGTTTCCCAAAGCGGCTTTTTTTATATATACAGCCTGATTCTCTGACCCGGATATATTGAGTTTGGGTCGTCTAAGTTGTTGAGCGCAAGCAACTGGTTTAAGTCGAGTGCATATCTATTTGCGATAGTGAACATTGTATCCCCTGGACGCACAAAGTAGTACATCGGTGGTGTTACTTCTTTGACAGGGATTTTCAGCACCTGTCCAGGGTAGATAGTATAAGGATAAACAATACCGTTGTATCTGGCTATATCGTTTGCGGTTGTACCAAAAAGCTGAGCAATGGCAAAAAGCGTATTGCCCGGTCTGACAGTATAAGTTGTAAGTTCCATGAAATCCTCCTTCCTTTATTACATACTATGCAAAAGTGTGTATTTGGAAAATGAATATTTTGGAAAGACAGGTCAACCCTAAGAGTGGGAGGAATGTTTATGAATACAAAAATAAAGAAAATTCTAGCGCGAGAGATTATTGATTCACGAGGTAACCCAACAGTTGAAGCTCAGGTAGTTCTCGAGTCGGGAGTGTGTGCTATTGCATCGGTTCCGTCTGGCGCTTCCACAGGTGAGTTCGAAGCTGTGGAACTTAGGGATAACGATGGGCGCTATATGGGAAAAGGTGTGAGGAAAGCTGTGTCCAATGTGAAGGATATTATATCATCGGAGCTTTCGGGAATGTCCGTTTTATCTCAGAAAAAAATCGATAAAACTATGATTGAACTCGACGGTACAGAGAATAAGTCGCGTCTTGGAGCAAATGCGACTTTGGCTGTGTCACTAGCGTGTGCGAAAGCAGGAGCGAAGGTGCTCAACATTCCGCTGTACAGGTATATCGGAGGCACTAACGCCCACACTTTGCCAGTACCGATGATGAATATCTTAAACGGAGGCGCCCATGCCGGCAACAATATTGATATTCAGGAATTTATGATTATGCCTGTTAAAGCTGAGAGCTTTTCTCAGGCACTCAGGCAGTGTTGTGAGATTTATCACACCTTGGGTTCTATACTCAAAAGCGAGGGTAAAACAACAACAGTAGGAGATGAGGGTGGATTTGCGCCTGACTTAGACTCAGATGAGCAGGCTATCGAATATATCCTCAAAGCCGTGGAGAAAGCAGGCTACACAACAAATGATATCAAAATTGCGCTTGATGTAGCGGCTTCCGAGTGGTATGAAGACGGATTTTATCGTATGCCGAAAAGAAATATAAGAATGAACACAGACGACGTTATTGCTTATGTGGAAAATCTTTGTACGAAGTACCCGATTTTGTCCATTGAAGATGCACTTTCTGAGCACGATTTCAAGGGCTTCACAAAGCTGACAGAGCGTCTGGGTTCGAGAATTCAGCTTGTTGGTGACGATTTGTTCGTGACAAACACAGAGAGACTAAGAAAAGGAATAGAGCTTAAAGCTGCAAATTCGATACTTGTGAAAGTGAACCAGATAGGAACACTCAGCGAAGCGTTAGAAGCCGTTTTTTGTGCTCACAGGGCATCGTATACAACTGTGATTTCTCATCGTAGCGGTGAAACCGAGGACACAACTATCTCGGATATCGCGGTAGCTCTCAATGCAGGTCAGATAAAAACAGGTGCACCGTGTCGAACAGACCGAGTGTCAAAATACAACCGTTTGCTAAGAATAGAAGAGGAATTGGGCGAGGTTTCTGCATACGGCTTTTGATGCTTTTTTGTGCAAATAATTGCTAGAAAAAATAAACCGCTGACTATGGCGGTTTATTTCTTTTATGGAATTAATTATATAGGTGTTGTGTGTTAAAATTAGGCTGTATGAAAATGCGAACTGGAGGCTAATACCGTGAGACTAAAAAGAATTTTAGCGGGGGTGCTAATGATGACGCTTTTACCAACTTTTGGAATGACTGGAGCTATGGCGACATCCGGTGATGATTATGAAGCTGAAACAGTAGTTGAAGAAACTGTGAAACCTACTGAGAAACCAACAGAGCCACCGATTACGCCTGAGACTGTTGGTATGAAGAAGTACATCGAGCGTCTTGAGAGCACTGTGTATACTGATGAAATGGGCGCCATCTATTCTAAGAAAGAAACTACTTTCAAGGTATGGAGTCCGCTTGCTAGCGACGTCAAGGTTTGTATCTACACAAAAGGTACAGACGGCGAAGACGGGGCTTCGATGCTTTCAAAAACCAGTATGAAATACTACCCTAAGTACGGTGCTTGGGCGCTTACCTTGAAGGGTGACTATAAAAACAAATACTACACCTATCTTGTTACTGTAGATGGCAAAACTAACGAAGTTGTTGACCCATATGCTAAGGCTGTTGGCGCTAACGGTGACAGAGGTATGATTATCGACCTCAAGGACACAGACCCTAAGGGCTGGAGCAAGGATAAGTTTGACCGTGTTGACAACGCCACAAAGGCTATTATCTGGGAAGTTAATGTTCGTGACTTCTCAGCAAGTAGTACAAGCGGTGTGTCTGAGAAAAACCGTGGAAAGTTCTTAGCGTTTACCGAAGAGGGAACTGTTGTTGACTCTGTTGAGGGTAACCTTCCGACCTGTATCGATTATCTCAAAGATTTAGGCGTTAACTATGTTCAGATAAATCCGTTCTATGATTTCGCATCTATCGACGAAACTGATCGAGTTAATCCTCAGTATAACTGGGGTTATGACCCTAAGAACTACAACGCTCCTGAGGGTTCTTTCTCATCTGACCCATATGACGGCAGAGTTAGAATCAAAGAATGTAAGCAGATGATTCAGGCTCTCCACAATGCTGGTATCGGCGTTATTATGGACGTTGTTTACAACCACACTTATGCGTCAGAAGATTCGTTCTTCAACCAGCTTGTGCCAAGCTACTATTATCGTGTTGACGATAACGGCGTATGGTCAAATGGCTCGGGTTGTGGCAACGACACGGCTTCTGAGCGCACAATGTTCCGTGAGTTTATGAAAAACTCTGTTATGTACTGGGCACAGGAGTATCACATCGATGGTTTCAGATTTGACCTTATGGGTCTGCACGATGTTGATACTATGAACTATATCCGTCGCAGTCTTGATACGCTCAAAGATGGCAAAAAGATTCTTATGTACGGTGAAGCCTGGGAGCTCAACACTAACTGTGAAAGCACAGTGAAGCTTGCAACCCAGAGTAATATGGGTTCTATGTATCACCGAATCGGTGCATTTAACGACACTTTCCGCGATGGTGTCAAAGGTAACGTTTTTGACGAAAAGGATAAGGGATTTATCCAGTCAGGCGCTAACCGTTCTAAGGTTAAAGCGGGTATCGAAGGTATGGCTACAGCAGGCAACTGGGCACGAAGCTCATTGCAGTGCGTGAACTACGCATCATGCCACGATAACCTTTCTCTTTATGATAAGCTTGTTGCTTCTGGTTATCCTGAAGAAGGAAGTTTCAGAAAACGTAGGGAAGACCTCGTTTCAATGAACAAACTGTCTGCCGCTTTGACTCTGACATCTCAGGGTACACCATTTATGATGGCTGGTGAGGAGATGGCTCGTAGTAAAGACGGCGACGAGAACTCATACAAATCTCCTGTTGAAGTCAACCAGATTGACTGGAACGATATCAATAAGTACGCTGACCTCAATGAATATTACAAAGGTCTCATTGATATCAGAAAAACTATTGATATCCTGAATGAGCCAACAGGCGATGCTGCTAATAACATCTCGTATATCAAAGACCTCGATGAGGGTGTTATCGCATATACACTCAAAGGTGAGGGTAACACTAAAGTTTTTGCTGCTGTGTTCAATGGTTCTGACAAGAAGACAACTGTTACTCTTCCAAAAGAGTTCAAGGACAGCTTTATCGTTATTGCTGACGATATGAATGCCGGCATCAAGAATCTCAAGGAGATTTCTGATAGCAAAGTTACAGCACAGCCACATAGTGCTGTTCTTCTCGTTGACAAAAAGAGTTTTGAAAAATATAAGAATATCGATACTACTTCAAACGTAGTGGTTAAATACTACGACGAAAAGTCCGAGTCTGTTGTATATGAACAGATTCTCAAAGGCGAAAACGGTGACAGCTTCACAGTTGAGTATCCTAATCAGATGATGTATAAGTACGACATCACAGGTGTAACAGGCTCAAAAGAGGGAAAGTTCACTGCAAAAACTCAGGAAGTTACTGTTCATTGTAAGGAGTATTCAGGTGACTATTCAACTGTTACTTTCCATTTTGTGAATGAACACGATGAAAATATCGCAAACTCGGTGGTTATGACTAACCGCGTTGGTCAGCGATATACAACCCCTAAAATTCCAAGTGTTTACGGCTATAAACTTGATTTGGAAAACCTTCCTGAAAACGGTGCGGGTAAGTACAAAAAAGACGATATAGTCGTTACATATAAATTCAACACCATTGAAGTTACTGCTGAAGATGGTGAAATTCCTGAGGATGCTCTGTCCCAAAGAGCTTGTGTCGCAAATGTTGTATATATGAGCGAAACAGGCGAGATTCTTGAGAAGAAGAGTTACGCAGGTGATGAAGACAGCGAGGTTATCGTTGAGTATATCGATATTCCTGGCTATCTCTATGTTTCCGATACAGCAAGTGGCGCTGTGTTCTCGGATAAAGAGTGTAACATTATCGTAAACTACCAAAAACAAAACAGTGCGCTTAATATTGCGGTTATTATCGGTATGGGCGTTTTTGTTCTGCTTATGGCTGCAGGTGGTGTTATGCTTATGAAAAAGCGTAAAGAAGGCATTGGCGATTGCTCTGACGCTGATGACTTATTTATAGAGTAAAATTTTTTGAGGTGAAAAAATGAAAGCATTAAAAAGAATCTTATCAGTAGTTCTTGCTGTGACAATGCTGCTTGGTATTCTGAGCGTTGGCATTATCGGTTCAGCTGCCGAGACAACAGAAACTACAGATCCAAATCCAAAGAACAAGTATTCTTCTGCTGCTATGTTACTCGATGATGAGTATGCATACTCAGGTGAGCTTGGTGCTATCTACTCTAAGGAAAGCACAGAGTTCAAGGTTTGGGCTCCAACAGCTACAGAGGTTAGTCTTAACCTTTATGCTACAGGTTCAGACAAAGAAGAGGGCGCTGCTAATCTCGGTACATGGGTAATGAGCAAGCTCGAAGAAGATGGCAAGTTCACAGGTGTTTGGACAGTTACAGTAGAAGGCGATCTTAAGAACGTTTACTACACATACTCAGTAACATCTCCATCACGTCTTGTTAACGGCAAAGAGACAACAAGAGAGACACAGGACGTATATTCATACGCTGTTGGTGTTAACTCAGCTCGTTCAATGGTAGTTGATCTCGATTCAACTGACCCTGCAAACTGGGCTGATGACAAGCACATCTACGTTGAAGAGCAGTCTGACGCTATTATCTGGGAGCTCCAGGTAAAAGACTTCTCATACAGCGCAACTTCTGGTGTATCTGAAGCTAACCGTGGTAAGTACCTCGCATTTACTGAAGAGGGTACAACATTAAACGGTGAGGGCGATGTTGCAACTTGTGTTGACTATCTCAAGAGCCTTGGTGTAACACACGTTCAGATCAACCCATTCTATGACTTCGGTTCTATCGATGAGACTGGTCCTGACACACAGTACAACTGGGGTTATGACCCAATGAACTATGGTGTTCCAGAAGGTTCATTCTCATCAAACCCATACGATGGTAACGTAAGAATCAACGAGTGTAAGCAGATGATTCAGGCTCTCCACGAGGCTGGCATCGGCGTTATCATGGACGTTGTATTCAACCACACATACAAGCAGGATTCATGCTTTACAGCTATTGTTCCTGACTATTACTACAGAATCAATGCTAACGGTACATACTCTAACCAGTCAGGCTGCGGTAACGATACAGCATCAGAGCGTTATATGTTCCGTAGATATATGATGGATATGCTCCAGTACTGGGTTGACGAGTACCACATCGATGGTTACCGTTTCGACCTTATGGGTATCCACGATGTAGAGACAATGAACCTCATCCGTGATATGCTCGATAAGACAGACGAGCGTATCATCATGTACGGTGAGGGTTGGTCAGGTAACACAACTCTCGACCCTGAGTCATGCACAGGCGAGAAAGTTCTCCCTTGTACACAGGCTAATGCTGGCGTAACAAGCTCAAGAGTTGGTTTCTTCAACGACCAGCTTCGTGACGCTCTCAAGGGCGGCGTATTCGATGGCCCTACAGCTCCTGGCTACCTTTCAGGTTCTATCGTTCATTCTCCAGGCGTATCTTACGGTATCAGAGCAAACACATTCGGTAAGGGCGCTAACTGGACAGCATTATCTCCTGAGCAGTGCGTAACATACGCATCATGCCACGATAACCACACACTCTACGACAAACTCGTAGGTATCAACTACGGTACTTCTGTTGATTACAGAGCTAGATACAATGAAGCTATCTCACAGAACAAGCTCTCAAGTGCTATCACACTTACATCACAGGGTATCAACCTCCTCTTAGCTGGTGAGGAAATGGCTCGTTCTAAGGATGGCGACCACAACTCATATAGCTCATCTCCAGAACTCAACCAGATCGACTGGAATCTCCTTAGCACAAACGCTGACCTTGTTTCTTACTACAAGGGTATGATGGAAATCCGTAAGGTGTTCTCACCATTCACAGCTGCTGAGGATGACGGTACATATAAGTACTATTTCTCAACTTCAATGGCTACTTCTTCTAAGACTATCGCTTACACAATGGATAACTCAAATGAGGGCGAATGGAACAAGATTGCTGTTATGTTCAATGGTTCTGAGACTATGGCAAAACAGACACTCAAGAAGACAGTTGATAAGAGCCTCACAGACGATATGGAGTGGGTAATTATCGCTAACGACCAGTCAGCTGGTATCAAGAAGCTCGGCGAAGTTAAGGGTCTCACATTCGAAATTCCTGCTTCTTCAGCTATCATCGCTGTTGAAAAGTCAACATATGAAGCTGCTAACATTGAGTCTGCTTTCTCAACTGTATTTATCAACCACATTGATTCAGACACAGGCGAGACTATCAAGACTAACACAATCCTCGGCAAACCAGGCGAGAAGTATGTTGCTGCTGCTGACAAGTCTATCCCACTCAAGTATGAAATCGCTAAGGTTGAGGGTGAGGAAGCTGGCACATTTGCAGAAAACGACACAGAAGTTAACTACATCTATGAGCGTTACACACCATCATCAATGACAAATGAGAACGGTGACATCGATGGCGACGGCAAGCTCAGCGTTATGGATGCAACAACTATCCAGCTCCACCTTGCTAAGCTCTATGAGCTCAGCGATGAAGCTTTCGCAAGAGGCGACTACAACTACGACGGCAAAACAACAATTCTTGACTGTTCATTACTCCAGCAGTTCCTTGCTAAGATGGATGTAACAGTATTTACACTCACAGTTAAGTACGTTGACGAAGAAGGCAGAGAGTTCCTCAGCCCATTTGTTAAGGAGTGCAGACTCGGTGAAGAGTACACAACAGAGGCTAAGTCTGATGTTTACCACTCAATCAAGGCTGTTCCTGAAAACGCTTCTGGCGTTATCACAGGCAACACAGAGGTTGTATACGAATATGTATACCTCGTTGAGAAGGTTAAAGTTCACGTTAAGCACGACGGCGACCTCACTTGGGATCCATTCCTCTGGGCTTGGTCAGTAGCTCCTGAAACATTGAAGGAAGAAAACTGCTTCGAAGCTTGGCCAGGTCTCCAGCTCACAAATCCTGATGAGAACGGCTGGTACACAACAGAGCTCGATATTCCACCTGAATACTCATACTGTCTCATCATCAACAACGGTGGCGGTATCCAGACAGACGACTACAAGGGCTTCACACAGCCTGAGGTTTGGGTTGTAATCAACGATGCAGCTGCTACTAAGAACGGCGCTTGGATCTCAGTTTACGACGATGCAGAGCTCACAAACAAAATTGCTTAATCACTGATACTTCATTGAATCTGATATTTTAAGCTAAACGAACACCCCTTGCTTTTTGCAAGGGGTGTTTTTGCGCATAAAAAAGCGACGTGTGATACGTCGCTTTAATTGTTTTATCTGATTTTCTTTAGTACCGGAACTTTGCTGACCGCTTTTAAGATGAAGAAGCTGATTAAAACCTCAATAACAGCAAACGGCACAAGCACCATAGCTCTGTACATCATAAGCTCAAAATAAGGAATACCCATCATAAAATGCAACACCAAGGTGATTAGTGGTAGCCTGCACAATACAAGGACTATAATAAAAGCCCATATAATTCGTTTTACACTAATGTTTTGTTCAAACAGGACGAAGCCAAGCAAAAGTCCTTCAAAAATATAACAAAGTGTTATACCCGGCATAATCGAAAAAGCTGTTGGGTTGCTAAGAATAATCGAAAGGATATCGCCTGCGCCGGATACAATCGCAGCACACACAGGGCCATAAAGGTAAGCCACAATGACTATCGGTAAGAACGAGAATCCGATTTTTACAAATGGCATAAAGCTCAAAGTGAAGTTGGTGAACATTCCGAGCACAATTCGAAGTGCCAGCATCATTGAACAAACGCACAAAGCTTCTATTTTCGACATTTTTTGTGATGATTTTTTTATCATCTGAATAATAGACATAATAAAACCTCCCTATCTCGTTATCACATAGGGAGGTAGTATCCGAATGTAACAGCGGGATGCAAAGACCGAATCGCAGGTAATCCTTTCGTTTTTGTGGCAACTCCCCGTCCACAAAACACTTCACGCTCGATCTTTTACTCTGTATTTTCTTTAGATTATCATATATTAATTAGCTTGTCAAGTCTTCTTGTGGATAACTTTTGACAGCGGCTTGTAGATGAATGTTGTCACAGTAGACACTAGTATACCTTTAATTAAGTTGAAAGGTGCAACACAGAATATGCAGAAAGTAAGGGTGTCTTTGATGAGTGGCACAATATCCTTGCCCATAGCGATAATCTGTTCAAGCGGCATAAATGCTGAGTATATCGGTATCATCACATAAGCGTTGATGAACACACCGAGTACCGCCATACATAGTGTGCCGATTATCATAGCGAAAATTGCGTTGCCTTTAGATTTTTTGCGTTTGTAAATTATGGATGCTGGAAGAATAAAAGAGCAACCGATAACAAAGTTAGCGATCTCACCGATACCACCTGTTGTAGTTCCGTTAAGAACGAGGTTTAGAAGTATTTTGACAGCTTCAATGATAACACCGCTGACAGGACCGAGCGAAAATGCACCTATAAGAACAGGAATCTCGGAAAAATCCATCTCATAAAAAGGAGGAGCAATGAACGGCAAAGGTATCTCGAACAGCATCAGTACTGTTGCAAGTGCGCTTAGCATTGCTGTTACCACAAGTTTTCGTGTGTTGTTTATACTTGAATTATTCATACTATATACCACCTAACAAAAAATCCCCGATGAAAACATCGGGGAGTAGAATATAAGCATAGCGTAAATACCTATCTTCTTTCATCCGGACTATACCGTCGGTTTCGGAATTTCACCGAATCAGCTTTCGCTCGTGGACTTTAACCACCGGTGGGGAATCTCACCCCGCCCCGAAGATACTACTATTATATATATGATAAGTTTGCGTGTCAATATTAAACACAAGGTTTGTTAAGGTCGAGTTCTACAAGGTCGTGATGTGGAACTCGCTTTTCCTCAGGCGGTAACTCCATATAGTCACCAAAAGCGATGGAAAGATACTCGTCGTATCCTTGCATAACAGGAAGCATCATACCCTCAAATTCGAGGTATGCTTCCTTTGCAAAAGCTTTTTGAGGATATTTTTTCTTCATATAATACGGACCTGCATAAAGCTCGGTTGAAAATTCGTGAGTCTCAAAGTCATATTTCTTGAGTTGCTTTTCAGCGAATTTCCAAATTTTTGTTCTGGCTTTTCTTGAACGGATGAGTTTCAGCATCAGCTTGCTTGCAAATGCAACCATACCGCCGTGTTTTTGCGGAACAAATTCCGAGATAAAAAGTGAGTAGATGAGAGTCCACATATACTGCATATATCGCTGTACCTTGCCGTCAGGACAACCATCGATAGGGAAGATGTCGGTGACGATTCCGTGCGGAACGTCAATGTCCTTCTGGTTTTCTTTGACCATAGTTGCTGAAGTATCAACAAGAGTAGCGAAGATGTTGCCTGTGAAAAGCTCACCCTCGTCGGTTTTGAGCATCAGAAAACGCTTGGAGTCAACCTGTTCCTTCCATAACTTGAGCATTCTTTCCCAGTCAGGACGTGGCATAATGATGTCGATGTCATCATCCCAAGGAATGAAACCGCCATGTCTAAGTGCACCTATAACGCAACCGCCGAGCAAGTACCATCTAAGCTCGTTTTTCTCACAAAATTCTTTGAAAAACAAGAGCGACTCGATTTCTTTGAGCTGTAGTTTTCTGAGAGTTTCGTTATCAATTTTAATGATTTCAGACATAATAACACCTGTTAACGTTCGTATTCATCTTTTTTGACTGTGTTCTTTCTGATAGCTTCTTTGACCATTTCGATTCGTTTGTCGGATTCATCGGTCAGGTTCTTTTTCCATTTAGGCATTTTCACAAGTCCCACAAGGGTGCCAATACCATATGAGATATGTAGCAAAGGGAAGATGAACGGAAGAAGCAGGAACATCCAGTTCGGTTTTTTCAAAACTAAACATCCTACAGTGTTTACAAGGTTGAACATAGTGTACATCGCGACGATAATAGCAAAGAGGGTAGGGTTGCCGAGTAACCATAAAAGGAGGCTGAATATAATCGCCATAACAAAAACAAACGGAATGAAGTGGAAGTAGTTCAAACATTTCATGCATACGCCCGAAGTAAGTCCAATCCAGTAGCCGTTACCGTATTTTTGTTTCATCATTTTGCGTAAACTATTTCTTGTATGCTGGAATGATATGATTTCAGGACAGCAACAGAATCTGTAGCCTGCCATTCTCATTCTGTAGTGAAGTTCGTTGTCTTCGGTTCTGCCCAAATCTTCGTTGAATCCTCCGACCTTTTCGAAAACTTCACGCTTGTATGCTGCGTGGAAGAGGCTGTCCAGATAGAGCTTCTGACCCGGTGCTCGTCTGTAGTCAGCGACAGATGAACCAAAGAGTGATTCCTCAGCAGCCAAAAGTGTGAACTTCCATCTGCTCATACCATCAGTTGTGTTAGGTCTGCCGCCACCAACAATGTCTTCGCCTTCGCTGATTTCGAAAACGTTCTTAGCGACGAAGTGACGCGGAATCTTTGAGTGAGCATCAACTCTGATGATGATGTCGCCCGTAGCCTGCATGAGTGCTTCGTTCCACGCGGTTGCCTGATTTTTATTTGTTGAGTCAACAAGTTTCACCGATTCAAAGCCGTAGTCTGTGTTCTGGAATTCCTCCATCATAGCTCTGGTGTTGTCGGTTGACGCGTTGTTAACCATAATGATTTCGATTTTATTATGAGGATAGCTCTGCTCGGAAAAGTCTCTGAACAAGCCGTTTAAAACGCTTTCTTCGTTGTACGCAATGGTACAAAGCGAAACCCTCATTTCTTCATTTGTGCTAAAATAACTCATTTGATTTCATTCCTTGATAGTTGTACTAGCCAGTTTGATGATATACACATCGCCTGAGTGAAATATGGCAGTACATAGAGTAACGGCATAACTGTGACACAAAGCAAAAACCACGGGAAGAATGATAACGTGAGCTTCACTGCATTGTTAGTTTTACCATTCATAACAATTTTTGATATTTTGAAGTAAAGGTTCAGCGGTGCGTTCTGTGTTTCACAAAACAGCACAGCACTCGCAAAAAACTTGGTAGAGTATACGAGTACCGCTAAGGCTGAGAGAACACATAGCGTGATGATAACATACTGCTTTGCAGGGATAGGTGTCGCCTTGTCTATTAAAATCACAGCAACAACAGGGAGAGAGAACAGTACAGCAGGTATCAGCAATCTCAGAAGATAAGAGAACACAAAAGCAACAGCCTTGCAGTATCTGTTGAAGTCTGTGAAAAAGTAGCTGAGGTCTGCAATATCATAACACGGTTTTTCTGTGCTGAGCATTTTGATGTATCCGAGTATGATAGGACTAAGTAGCAAAGCGCAGATGATAGTGACGCTTCCTGCAACTACCTGAAGGATGAAGTTCAGGTTTTCGTCAGATACCATATCAGCTACTGAATACAGCGTATAGCTTATATATTCGGTTATCATAAAAGCAATAGCGATAACGCTAAGTCCGATAAGCGGTTTTGCAAAACCTGCTCTTTTGAAACGCTCTTTCGCTTGCAATTTGATGATTTTTTCAGGGGACATCAGACTCACCTTATTCTGCAGTAAACATTCTGTACATAGCTTCCAGACAAATCTGGGCGTGCAGGAAGAATTTCTCAACGCTCAGGCACTCGTTTGCGTTATGAATGTTGGAAACTTCGTCCTTGAATACAGGACCGAAGGCAACACCCTTACCGCCGAGCACTCGTGCATATGTACCGCCACCTGTTGAATACATATCAGGCTTTTCATCCATAACTGCTTCATAAGCGTCTGAAAGCAGGGTGATGATTTCGCTGTCTTCTCTCATATACAACGGCTTTGAGTGCTTGAGAACCTTGACGTTGAGGTTCTCGTTTGAAGCTGCTTTCTTAACAAGGGCAAGTATGTTTTCACCGTTCATAGTAACAGGATAACGGATGTCCATTGTACATGTAGCGTAACCTTCATCGATATGTACAGTGCCAATATTGACAGAAAGCGGACCTGACTCAGCGTCTCTTGTTTTGATACCCATTTTGATACCTGTTGTATCAAGACCAACGCAGGATTCAATAAAAGAACAGATACTGCCCAGAGATGGCAGGGCGAAATTTGATGTGAGCAGGTCGATAAGTGCAACTGCGGCATTGTGACCTTTTTCAGGTTCAAGAGCGTGAGCAGCCTTGCCACGGCTTAATACCATAAGACCGTCGATTGTATAGTAAAATTCGAATTTACCTTTTTTTGCATCAGCAAGTCTGAGAAGCTGGTGGTCCTCAGTTTCGCTGCAATCAAGAAGAGCGTAAGCTGTGTCAGGAACAGCGTTGACAGCTTTGCCTGAGTGAAGCTGGGTGAGAGTTGTGCCATCGTGAGTCTGTGCGTAAAGCTCAAGCTGTAAGATACCCTTTTCGCATCTGCAAATACCGTAGCGGTTGTCAGGTGTGAAAGACATATCAGGAACAGGCTCGTTTTCAAAATACATTTCGATATCGTGCATACCTGTTTCTTCACATGTGCCAAAAATAGCTCTCATTGTGTTTTTACCGATAACGCCGTTTTCTTTGAGTGCTCTCAAGCAGTAGAGCGTGATGAGTGCGGCGCCTTTGTCATCAGCGATACCTCTGCCGTACATATATCCGTCACCGACAGAAAGTTCAAATGGGAGAGAGTTCCAGTTGTTACCCTCAGGAACAACATCAAGGTGTGAGAGCACACCACAAAGCTTTCCACCACTTCCAAGTTCAACGTGACCGGCTAAACCCTCATATGATTTAGTAGTAAGACCGAAGCTCTCAGCTTTTTTCATCATCCAGTCAAGAGCAGCAGTGCAGTCGTCCTGAAAGCCCGAAACTGATTTGATAGCGATGAGCTCAGCGAGGTCTGTTATTATTTCTTCTTTATACTTTAGAATATTTTCACCAAAACTCATATTAACCTCCTGTGTTATTCTGAAAAATCGTGGTTAGTTTTCTTATGTTTTGATTTCTGTTTTTTAAATAAAAGTGTTGTGATTATATATAATGCAAACACCGCAAAAGAGAGGATAGAGATGCTAATTCCCAGCTCTAGTCCCGGTGTTTTGTAAACAAATTCAATTTCGCTTTTGCAGTGACCCTCTATTCTCACAGCCATAAAACCGATGTTGACTTTCTCGATTTCTGTTTCTTTGCCGTTGACAAATGCGGTAAATCCCTTGTCATATGGTACGCTGAAAAACAGAAGATTGTCGTCACCTTTGTTCGTAATAGAAGCCTTAAAGCCGTTTTTGGTGTAAGAAAAGCTGTCACAAGCACTCAAAGCCCTGTTTTCACAGTCTTTTTTATAGCTTTCCTTTGAGTATTCGAAAGAGGTTGTTATGCTGTCAAAGTCCTTGTATTTTGGGTAACTGAGATTTTGGAGTTTATCCTCAGAATACTGTTCATTTAACGACATATACATTCCGTCTTTGAAGGAAGTGATGTCTCTGTACTCTTTCATCTGGTGTTGAGTCAGCACCATGGCTTTCATCAAAGCTAAGTGCTTGACATCACGAGAGAGGTTTTTGAACTCTTCAACGCTTATGAATTTATCATAGCAAAAACCCATCGGAACATAAGACTTATTTTCATAAACTTTGAATCCGTTTTGGGTATCGAGATACTCGAAGTAAGGCATAAGTGTGTTGCCGTCTTTTGAAACAAAGTCAGCCTTGTTCTCGATTTCATCAAAAAGGTACTTCACAGACAACAGGCCCCTGAGTCCATAAAGCTCCGTTTCAGGGCGGGACGCCACATCACGGGTAGTTCCAACGGTGTTGTAAAACTCCATTGTTGAAGCGGGCACAATCGAGTGGAAAGCCTGAATGTTAGGAATACCCCAGAACATTCCAATGTTATCCATAGAGTTGTAAAAGTCAGACCTCACATCTTTTATGTCATCTATGGCGATATCTTCGCCGTAGTTTAACGCATAATTGATAACAAATTCATCACTCTCATCAGTTTCGCTTTTGCCCAAAAACAGCAGGTATTCGCTGTATCCGACAATCACAAAGCAAAGTGAAAGTGCCACAAGTCTTATGAAAAGTTCTTTGTTTTGGCGAGTGAACCTCACTATCAAAAATGATAGGAGAAGACCCAAAACAGCAATAGCTACATAAATCCAGAATCGAAGCGAGTTTGCCTCAAGTCCGAATGAATACACTTTTGTGTCAGCAACATCGAAGTCTTTTTTGACCATAAGCCCGATGGATAAAGCTAACGTTACTGTAAGTCCTGCGCTCCATTTGAAGGCTCTTTCGTAGTCCACTTTTTCGATGTTGTCAAGAGAAACAGTTGTGCACAGCACCATCATCAGCGTTAAGATGTAGAACCATCTTGCGTAGTAGCAGTCGTTGAATGCCTGGAAGGCTGAGTTTAGTATCGGCACAAACGCCATAACAAACAGCGTGATAATAACTCTTTTCAGCCACGACCTTTTGTTTTGTTGCAAAAAGCTTATCACAAATGTAACTGAAAATAACGGGATGAAAAGAGCGATAGACGCCCAGTTTGAGTTACTGTCAGGTGTGAAGTTCGGCACAGCGGGAATGTCAGGAGGGAAGAAGAGGCTTGTTAATATATGCATATACCTCTGTGGTACATCATACAAAAGAGCGTCATATCCTGTCAGAAAATCGTCAACTCGTGAGTTATCCTCAATAGCCATAACAGACGGAATAAGTACCGCGCATGCCATAGCTACACCAAGCACACATTCAAAAGCTAAAAGCAAAAATTTCTTGAGCTTGAAAGTGTAGGCTTTTGAGATGATTTTAATGACCCAGTATATGAGACAAAAAACCGCCTGACCGAAGAAAAAGTAGTAGTTCAGCACGCAAGCTGAGAATACCGCTAAAGCAAGAATACCTTTCCTGTCATTTTCCATAAACTCATCAATACAAAGCAAAAGTAGCGGAAAGATGATGATAGCTTCGTGAAAATGAAAGAAAAATATGTTATATATAGAAAATCCCGAGAAAGCATACATAAGTCCGCCTAAGACAGCAAATCTCGAATCGTTCACATATCTTCTAAGATACAGAAAGGCGGTAGTGCTTGCAAGCGAGAGTTTCAGAATCAGCAACGGTCCGAAAAGATAAGGAACTGCTGAGCTATTAAACAAAAGCGTGAAAAGAAAGAACGGGCTTGTCAGTACATAGAAAGTGTAGCTTCCGACGAAATTCGCCCCAAGGTCGGTGATATGACTCCACGCGGTTTCACCGTTTTGGATAGCATCGTGACAAAGAACATAAAACGGAATCTGCTGAACGTTGAAGTCGCCATAATACAGAAAGTAGCCTTTTGAAAAACACATAACAGGCAAAACGATAATCGCAGATAACAAAAGCGAGAACAAAAACGCGCAAAAAGCAGTACATTTGCGATTGTAAGCTGTTATTTTAAGACTCACTTTCCTGTCCTCCAACCTATAAAAAATTAGGTCTTTAAAAACGACACACTTTTGTGTATAATA
>JBGVLC010000016.1:0-2240 GCA_045124035.1 Ruminococcus sp.
TTGTCTAAAACCAGCACGATGTCGCTCATCTGCGGGTTCTCGGTGACTTGTGTTTTTGAGGGGTCATCCCTTACATTTTTCTTTGCCATAACTGTGAGTTTTTAGCGTTAATAACTAATGTTGTCACCGCAAATATATATAGCAAAATTTGATAAAACATTGACATTTAAGTCATTAGACTATACAAGTCATAAGGTGTCATCACTTGTCATAGCAGGTAGGAAAGCAAAGGCACAAAAAGGGGCAAAACAAGGGTGAAAAGAGGGAAAACGCTCCATACCGAAACGGGGTCGGAAGGAGCGAAAAACAAAGGCAAAAAAATGTGCGAGAAAAAGCTGTGGTATGACCGAAAAGAAATAACTTTTGTAATATGCAGAGTTGAGAGCTGAGCTGCTTTTGTCCCCACTTAAAAAATCAGGCACTAAAAAGGTGGCGGTGGTTGATAGACCTTATAATGAAATATAGATATGGCAGTCAGGTTGAGAATAGAGATGCGGCATATCTTACCGCAATGGATTTTTGACCTGTTGTACTATGCGTCGTAGGTCGCTTCGCTTGCTAAGTCCCAACCTCTGTCTCAACTCGGACGGCGATACCGGAGCGTTTTTTCGGGTGAAAAATTATCGCAGAGAATTTTTTGCCCGAAAACCCTCGGCTCGAACGTGGAGGTATTGTCCCTCCGAGTTAACTTCTTGAAGGGACTTGGCGAGTGAAGCGGGATTTTCACGCTACATATACTTTTTGTGGGCTGTTTCGTCTTTCAATAGTAAAAAAGACTATAACTTTGTAGCCAAATAAAATATACGAATATGAAAAAGGAAAGAATCGACTATTACATAGAATACATATTTGATTATTTCAGAAAAAATGGTTGTGTTAAAGACGGTCATGGATTAATGCTGAGGACCATAAGATTTACCTCTGAGAAAAGTTTTACAAGACCTCAGATGAACAATTTATGGTTTGTGATTGACTTACTCATTCAAAACAACTATTTAAAGTTAAAGGAGAACGATTTTATTTGCCTAACAGAAAAAGGTTCGGACTATATAAATGGGATAGATGGATTAACGCCATTAGTTAATTTTGAACAATTGATTGATTCAGAAAAGTCTCTAAATAAGGATATAGTATACAACTCTCTATGGGCCTTAATTGGAGCTGATGATGCCGATACACTGTATTACACTCAAGGTTCAATATATTATAATACTATTCGTCATTACCTTGAAGATTTGGCATTACCTACTACATATAGTGAATATATAGAGCTTTTGAGGAATACTACAGGAAAAACCACCAGAGGTATTTGGTATAGGGATTTATTCAAAGCATTAAAGGATGCTGATGTTCCGCTATTTTTGAGGGATTTATCTGCAAATGTGAATAAGATAATAGAAGTTTTGTACGCACAAAAAGAAGAGACCGAAGACTTTGATATTTTTACTGATATTATTGAAGAACCTAAACCGATTAAAAAGAGACAAGTTATGATAGAACCAGCTCAACAGATAGAAGCCCCATTAGTATTAATTTCATATGCATGGGAAGAAGAGGATGCAGAATATATGAATTGGGTAGAACGCTTTGCTGGGGACTTACGACATAATGGTATAAATGCACAAATAGACAAATATCAACCACACGGTACTGATTTAGTAAAATTTATGCGAGATAGTATAAGAACTGCTCAAAAGGTGTTATGTGTTTTGACTCCGAAGTATAAAGAAAAGGCTGAATCTGGTCGTGGAGGAGCAGCTTATGAAGGAGGTATTATTTCTCATGAAATATATAATGATCAAGATACCGTAAAATTCATACCAATACTGAGAAAAGGGAACTTCGGAATTTCCACACCTGATTTTATAGATGGCAGGAAAGGATTCGATTGCACAACTTCAGAAAAATATCAAAAAGAACTTACAAATATTGTTAAGACAATAAAAGGCGAACCTATTATTGAGATTCCGCCCATCAAGTAACATGAATAAAGCCAACTTAAATCTGCACTTGGCAGACCTAAGTTGGCTTTATCAATTTTAGGAATTGGATTTACCTATGTATGTATGCTCCACCCGTGAATTGGATTCAACAATACGGCAAACGATTGGTCAGGTTGTCCGTGATAGAGTAAGCCTCCGACAATTCCAGTCCTGCCATCAGGATATACCTGTCGGAATCCGAATGAGTGAGGTGCAGAGTCATAGTAGAGTTCAATCTCACAAGGGCAGTTAGGATTT
>JBGVLC010000017.1:0-61305 GCA_045124035.1 Ruminococcus sp.
CACATCGCTTTGAGTAACATGAACTGCATAATTATATGAATTAAGATAGGAACTCGGATAACTGCAATAATTACCATTCAAATAGGTTTCATATGCTTTGTATGCATCTATCATACCAGGTCCACATTCACGTGTCAACGCTGGATCTATAGAAGTAGGGGTAGAATAAACATCCTCTGTAGTATATAGTTCCTGAGCAGAAGCCATAAGTATTGATTTCATCAGCATAGGGTCTGTTTTCAAATTAGGAAAAGCTTCCATAAGCAAAGCACAAACACCTGCTACAACAGGGCAAGCCGCACTTGTACCACCATTACCTGTTTCTAAAAACTCAATATACGCACATGAAGCAACCCGAGCACCTGGGGCACATATATCGGGTTTATAAACACCATTAGTATCACCATTATACTTAGAACTTGCTGCTTTCTCGTGTCTTGTCATATCAATAGTTAACTTATCATCAATATTACCGACTGTTATAATGTTATATGGTAATGCGGAGCTAATTATTTCATCAACACGATTGTTATTATCATTTCCCGCAGAAATACAAACCGTAATTGAACTGTTACTCACCACATAGTCAAAATATCTAACTATATAATCATAACCAAGGTTATAATAACCCCAACCATTGCTCATATTGATAATATTAATCCCATTATCTACCATCATTTCTGTAGGTGTAAAAAACCAGTCTGGTCTATCATAATAGTTTTCACAGTAAATCTCCGCTAACGGAGCCACCCCTTCATAATCGTCAGTAAAGCCTGATAATATTGATAAAGAATAATTACCATGGAATGAATTGTTATTTGCTATTTCATTTTCTGATAAATGCAACAAATTATTCTGTAGATGGTAATTGAACTGTTCATACAGCTTTGCTGTAACATCTGGTTCAATTCCTTCATAATCAAAATCAACACCATCGAATTCTAATGTTCCTATCTTTACTCCGGACCCTGTAAAACCTAAAGCATCTCTCAGGACATTTATATTTGTAATATTCTGCCATACTCCGTAAGGGTAATCTTCAATATCTGTAGATGTACTGGTAGTAGCTGGCGCTTCGCCTGTTAGTTCCAATTCTTCTTCAACTATAGGCTCAGGGTCATAGAAATATATCGCTTCGATTGACTGGTTATTAACAGCTTCAGCAATCTCACTTTTTGTCATGTCCGCAACCACAAATGGTGCATACTTAGATACGAAAACAGGCTCAACATCAATTCCATATGATACTGATAAGTCGTTTAGAATCTCTGCATTATTTTCAGCATGTAGTTCTTTTTCTACATCACGTTTTAGCTCAACCAAAGTTTGTGCTTGTTCAGATAATTCTTCTTTTGATAAAACCGTCTTCTTTAATGTCAAGGAATCCGGGTCAATAGTAACACCAGAAACAAGTTCTCCACTTGACTCGGCTGTCCTGATTTCATTCTTTATCAAATCACTACGCTCAGCTTCATCAACATCCGAAAGCCACATAGCAACAGATATCTTTTCGTTGTCCGTAGCACTCGAAAGTACATTTTCTAGTTTATCATCAATTTTAAAATCATTGTTAATTACTTCATCATTCACAGCTACAGCGGAAATAGGCAAAATGGAAGAAATAATAATTAATAGCACCATAAATACTGATAATAAAATCTTACTGTTTTTCATTGAAATTCCTCCTGTCTATAAGTTTTCTATTATTTTAACAATAGGGTTGTATCCGCCCCTGATAACATCACTCAGGGGCGGAGTTTCTTTACTCTCTTACTTGCTCAAAAGCTTTCTGAGATTTTGAGGTTCTTTTGGCTGATGGAAAGTATTGATTGATGCTGTACCTGCAGCTACTTTCGCTGCATTAACAGCAGCTTTCTCCAACAGTTTCTTTGTGATGTTCTTTTTCATTTTGGATTCCTCCTAAGTTTTATATAGTTTTTCACAATAGATACAATCATCGCTATATCTATTGCAATGTATGTTGGGAAAACAATCAGCATAGGTTTGATTTCGAATATGTAATAACCTACGCTACAAATAATAAAAACAAAAGTAATAACTAACAAGGAAAGATTTTTATACTTTTTTATGTCAGATTCGTTTAGCTCTTTATTCTCATGTTTAACGGGAGCGAAGATTAAGGCTAAAAGCATGGTCACAATATAACAACTTAGCATTACAAATTGATTAGAAATAGTTTCTCTAAACAAATATAGAAACACAGCTATCGCAACATAAGATAAAGCAGAGATAATATTGCATCTCAAATAAGTCATTGAATGGTATCCGCCTGTATACACTCGTATAGTTGAAAAACTAATAAGAAAGATAACGCTTTCAAAAAAAGTATTCGATAATAAGCCTATCAACAATATAACAGAAGTACTAATAAACGAAGAAATGAGCAACTCTATTCCGTAAATATACACTTCATGAGGATACTTATCATTCTCATTAAAAAACTTATTGGATATATATGTAGCTATTGAGTGAATCACAAATATCACCGCCATCAAAATCAACAAAAAATGCTACTATCCTTATAATAAGATAGTAGCATTTTTACAACTATATTTTTCCTTTTGATGTAATTGGTATGTTTTCTGATGTAATCTGCACTTTGTTAAGTACAGTTAACAACTACACTGACCGATAAATATCCGTTTTCTTCTAAACAAGTTATATCTCCGTTATGCGTCTGGGCAATTTTTTTCACAATTGACATACCTTTGCCGTGGTTCTCTTTATCCTCCTTGGTTGTGTACCATTCAGGATTTTCTTTAAGAACAGATGATAGAATTTTGTTATAACAAGTAATAACATAGAAATTCTGATAAGAATGAATGCGTAATTTCATATCACGCATTTGTTCAGGTTGAGTTATCAGATACTCAATAGCATTATCACAAAGGTTACCGACCAACGAAATAGTATCAGCTGAAGGCAACTTGGATAATGTATCACTAATATCGACTGAAAAATCAATCTTTGAAGATGAGGCCTTTTCAAGTTCAACATTGACTATTGCATTCAAAACAGGATTGCTTGTATATATCGGTGTATATGTCGCTTTTAGATTATCCAGTGTGATATCACAAAGCTTTACTGCTTCGTCTAATTTTTGTTCCATAATAAGTTGCTTTATGGAACCCATTTTATTCTTAGTTTCATGTTTGATACAAGTTATCTTTTCAATTTGCTCATTTGAAGCCATAATACTTTCTTCATACAACTTCTCTCTTTGAGCAGTAAGCAAATACTCAGTTTTCAATTCGTTTGCCTTACTGATTCGTCCAAGCATTACACAGGTTATAATAGCAATCGTCACCATAACAATACATATTACCAATAAATATGGAAGTATCTCAGAGTTAAAACCAGATACCTGATATGCAAAAAAGTTACAATACATAATAACAATACACAATACTGGAATTATAGTAAAAGCAACTATTTCCGAACCATTTGTAAGCTTTATCTTTTTAGAACCGAAGCTCAGAATCAACCACAAAAATAGTGCTGTAGTCAAGTTAACTCCAGCAAGACACAGATATCGAAATGTTGTTGATAACATTAAAGCTTCTTCCACAACCATACCTGGAAAGATATCGATAAAATACAAGAAAGTATAAGAAATTATAGCATTAACCCCAAAAGCAACAAATGGCATAATGGTTCTAAGATATAGTTTTCCTTTTAGGCACAGTAAAGAATACAATTCCAACGATACTATGTACAGTAACGAATCAAAATAGTTACTAGCAACACCAGTGTGAGCATCAGCAAATGTAAAGTAACAAGTTATTAAAAATAAAGCTATTACTGAACACGCAAAGGTGATTATTTTTTTGTGGTCGTTCTCTGGTTTGTCAAAGAACAAGTACAGAAAACCTGTAAACATTACTGCTTGAAAAAGGTTTGTAAAAATCTCAATAGCAAGTCCCATTGTTACCTCCTTATTAACCATTCTTGATGTTTTGCTCTAAATTCTTTTTTATATGTACGACTAATTGATATTTCTTTTCCATTTGTTAGGTACAAACAGTTACTATCAATATTAGCGATATATCTGGCATTCACAACTGCCCCAACATGTGGACGCACAAATCCATACTGAACAAGATCTTTATATTTATTGTCTATAAGTGAACGCTCTTGTAACATTTCTTCAATAGTGTAAAAGTTTACATAATTTCCTTGCTTTTCAAGATAGATTATCTTATCCAATTCTATAAGCTTTGTCGCTCTGCCTACTTTTACAGCATATACAGGAGAAGCTTGTCTTATCTTATGAATGTTAGTCACACATTCCTCTATATCATCTAAATGCGATTTGCGTACAAAAGAATACGGATATTGTTTTAAAGCATCAAACACCAAATTATCCATTGCTGAAACAAAGATTATGTACGGAACAGTTTCAGAGCGTCTGCCCTTATTTATCTGCCCTGCAAGCTCTATCCCATTGATACCAGGCATATCAATATCAAGCAACACAATATCAAAGCTTGAAAAATCTTCTTCATCCATAAGTAGCATAGGTGATTCATAACACTTGATTTTGTATTCTTGTTCAAACCGATCACATACTGTTGCTACAAGTTTCTCTATTTTATCTAGAAACAAATGATCATCATCAACAATTGCAATTCTCATAAACTCTCCTATTACACAAAACACTATATAACAATACGATATCACAAATCACAGATATTTTCAACAATATAATTGTGTCTGTTATCACATAGCAACGCTGCGACATATCACCCGACAAATTCACATTTGAGCAAAAAGAAAAGCGGTGCAAATGCACCGCAAATTCTCGTAAGTGTTTTAGTCGATTTCGACCATAATTTTTTCGTTGCTACGAATAGCAGCTGATCTGGCAACAGTACGAATAGCCTTAGCAATTCGACCCTGCTTGCCGATGATTCTGCCCATATCGTTTTCAGCAACATGGATGTGGTAAACCACAGTGCCCTCTTCGTTTGGAGCATCCTGTGTCACAGTAACCTCATCAGGCTCTTCAACAAGACCTTTAGCAATTGTTAAAAGTAAGTCTTTCATGAGATATTTCCTTTCAAATTAGAGAATACCGTTCTTCTTGAAAAGGTTCTTTACTGTATCAGTTGGCTGTGCACCCTTAGCGATCCACTCTTTTACCTTGTCAGCGTCAACTTTAACTTCTGATGGCTCTGTGAGTGGGTTGTATGTGCCGATTTCCTCGATGAAACGACCGTCACGTGGGTATCTTGAATCAGCAACAACGATTCTGTAGAAAGGTGATTTCTTAGCGCCCATTCTTCTTAATCTGATTTTAACCATTTTTGTTTCCTCCAATAAATTAAATATGTTTATATATATTTACCAATGTAAATTATTGGCATAATGACTTGTGTTTTGCGGCTTAGAATTTAGGGAATCCTCCGCCCATATTTCCCATATCGCCAAAATCCATATTGCCCATACTGTTCATATTGTTCATGTTAGGGAATTTCGGCATACGTTTGCCTTTTTTGCCTGCTTTTGTGAACTGACGCATCATCTTCTGAGTCTGTTCAAGCTGTTTTATGAGTCGGTTGACTTCTTCGACCGGGCGACCCGAACCTGCAGCAATTCGGCGTTTACGCGATGGATTGATGAGTGCTGGCTTCTCGCGTTCTGCTTTTGTCATAGACTGGATGATAGCCTTGCACCAGTCAATCTGGCGTTCGTTGATATCAACATCGTCGAGCTTATTGCCGATACCCGGAAGCTTAGACAAAATACCCTTGATAGGACCCATATTCTGAATCTGTTCGAACTGATCGTACAGGTCGTTGAAGTCCATTTTATTCTTGAGCATTTTCTCAGCGAGTTTCTCGGCCTTCTTAGCATCGAGTTTCTCCTCAGCTTCTTCAATGAGTGAAAGCACATCGCCCATACCAAGGATACGCGAAGCCATTCTCTCAGGATGGAAAGCTTCTAAGTCTTCGAGCTTTTCACCTGTACCTGAGAACTTGATAGGTCTTCCTGTAACAGCCTTGACAGAAAGCGCCGCACCACCACGGGTGTCACCATCGAGCTTTGTGAGAATAACGCCTGTGATGTCGAGTAACTCGTTGAAAGTTTTCGCAACATTCACCGCATCCTGACCTGTCATCGAGTCAATAACGAGGAGGATTTCGTCAACATTCACTTCGTTTTTGATGTTTTTGAGCTCATTCATCAGCTCTTCATCAATGTGGAGTCGACCCGCAGTATCGAGGATAACGATATCGTTACCGTAGTCCTTCGCGTGCTTGATAGCCTCTTTCGCGATTTTCACAGGGTTTTCCTGTCCCATTTCAAAGACAGGTGCACCTGCTTTTTCGCCGACTACCTTGAGCTGCTGAATAGCAGCAGGTCGATATATATCACAAGCAACCAGAAGTGGTCTGTGATTCTGCTTTTTTAAGTGAAGCGCGAGCTTTGCTGAGTGAGTAGTTTTACCAGCACCCTGCAGACCGCACATCATGATAACTGTTGGCGGTTTTGACGCAAAGTTAAGTCTTGCGTTTTCTTCGCCCATAAGAGCTGTGAGCTCTTCGTTTACGATTTTGATAACCATCTGTGCAGGGGTGAGGCTTTCCATAACCTCAGAACCAACAGCACGCTCGGTTACTTTATTAGTAAAGTCCTTAGCAACCTTGTAGTTAACGTCAGCTTCCAATAATGCAAGTCTGACTTCTCGCATGGCTTCTTTAACATCAGATTCGGAAAGCTTACCTTTGTTTTTCAGCTTTTTAAACGCTTTGGACAGTTTTTCGGACAAACCCTCAAACGCCATAATCAGACCTCCTGTTCATAAAGCCTAAGAGCTGTGTATAAAATCTCATTTGACAAATCCTTTGTATCAGCATCAACCATCTCGCAAAGCTTCCTTGCGTTTTCGATGATAGACTCAAGACCTTCCTGAGTTTTCGAAAAGCGGGTGTAAAGCCCGAGATTCTCTTCATAAGAATAGAGGCTCTTCTGAGCTCGGCTCAGCGCATCTCTCACTCCCTGACGAGACATTCCCAGTATATCGGCGGTCTCTTTGAGCGACAAGTCATCGTTGAAATACAAAGACACAGCCTGTTGCTGAGTATCCGTAAGCATTTGTCCATAGAAGTCAAAGAGCAGCGAAATTTCAAGATTTTTCTCCAAAAAATCACCCTCCTGACCGATTTTGGTGTAAAGCTTTTTACTTTACACTTCTGCGATTATAGCAGAGTACACCCTCTTTGTCAAGCAAAGTGACGAAATTTCTTTGATTTTTCCTCGATTTTTCCACGCTAACACGCTAAATTTTCCTTTGATTTACAGCGTCATTTGTGGTATACTTTAATATGTATAAATTTGTTTTTCAGATTTAGGGGAATTTTAATGGAACAAATCATCAGTATTGACCGTATGGAACACGCTGTCGCGCTGTTCGGAAGCTTTGACGAAAATATCAAACTTATTGAATCCGAATTTTCTGTCAAAGTAACAGCAAGAGACTCTGAGCTTAAACTAAGCGGTGAACCTGAGAGCGTTATGAAAGCAGGTAAAGTTGTCGACTCTCTGCTTTCGCTGCTCAATCGTGGTGAACAGCTCTCAGAACAAAATGTCAGGTACTGTATCTCGCTTATCAACGAAGGCAGTGAAGAAAAAATCGAACAGCTGGCAACGGACTGCATATGCGTCACTGCCAAAGGAAAACCAATCAAGCCGAAAACCATCGGCCAAAAGCACTACTGTTCAGCTATCAAAGACAACACCATCACTATCGGTGTCGGTCCTGCAGGTACAGGTAAAACATACCTTGCTGTCGCTATGGCGGTCACAGCTTTCAGAGCGAAAGAAATCAACCGCATCATCCTCACCCGCCCTGCTGTTGAAGCAGGCGAAAAGCTCGGCTTTTTGCCAGGCGACCTTCAAAGCAAGGTTGACCCGTATTTAAGACCTCTTTACGATGCTCTTTTCGATATGCTCGGTGCTGAAACATACCAAAAATATCTCGAGCGTGGCAACATCGAAGTTGCACCGCTTGCATATATGCGAGGCAGAACTCTCGACGATTCGTTCATCATTCTCGACGAAGCGCAGAACACCACAAGCGAACAGATGAAGATGTTCCTCACCCGTCTTGGTAACGGTTCAAAAATGGTCATCACCGGTGATATCACCCAGATCGACCTTCCAAACGGGGCGAAAAGCGGTCTCAAAGAAGCCGTCAAAATTCTCAAAAACATCAAGGATATTAAACACGTCACATTCTCTGATAAGGACGTAGTAAGGCACAAATTGGTGCAGGATATTATCAAGGCATATGAAAAAAATGAGGAGGCAAAACGAAAATATGACAAACGATAAGGTAAGGGTAGTAATCACAAATTCACAAAAAGCAGTCAAAATTCCGACAGGTATGAGAATGCTCGTCAGAAGATGCTGCAACGCAGTTCTCAAGATGGAGAACTTTGAGGGTAATGCTGAAATCAGCGTAACCTTTGTTGACAACGAACAAATCAAGGAACTCAACACTCAGTACCGTGACAAGCCAATCGAAACCGATGTCCTTTCATTCCCTATGGGCTCTGACGGCAAGTACGATATTGACCCTAACACAGGCGCTCAGATTTTGGGCGATGTTGTTATCTCAATGGAAAAAGCTCTCGAGCAAAGTGAGCTTTACGGACACTCATTCCAGCGTGAGGTTGGATATCTGACAGCTCACAGCGTACTTCATCTTCTGGGCTATGACCACATGGAGCCGCTGGAGAAAGTTCATATGAGAGAGAAAGAAGAATACGTCATGGATATGCTCGGTCTTGAAGTGACTCAGAGCTACATAGCTGAATAAAAGATATGAAAGATAGATTTTTAAAACAGGTAAAAAGCTTCTACTATGCTATAAGAGGTTTTTTGTCGGTGTTTGTCACCGAATCGCATATGAGATTTCATCTATGCACAGCTTTGTTCGTACTGTTTTTTGCTAACAAGTTCTATCGACTCACAAGTGCACAGCTTGCTGTTTTGATACTGACCATCTCATCAGTTTTCATAACAGAAATCGTGAACACTTCTATCGAGCGACTGAGCGATGCTGTGACAAAAGAATACTCAAAATACATCGAATTCGCGAAAGACTCAGCCGCAGGTGCGGTACTGGTTGCAGCCATCACTTCGATAATAGTAGCATTTATACTGCTTTTCGATATTTCTGTGTTCAAATTCATCGCGATGTACTATGCAACTCACATTCTAAGACTCTCTGTACTTATTTTGTGCGTTGTTGTCGCATTCCTTTTCGTAGCAGTAAAACCTGAAAGCTATCTGAAGTTATTCAAGAAAGACGATACTTATAAATTTTAATCAAGAGGACTTAATATGAACGTGAAAGATAAATCAGCGTTTATCGCGCTGACAGGCAGACCAAATGTCGGCAAAAGCTCACTGCTCAACAAGATGCTTAACCAAAAAATCGCTATCGTAAGCAGTAAGCCACAAACCACAAGAACAAGAATCACAGGCATCCTTACTGAAAACGAATATCAGCTCGTTTTCATTGACACTCCGGGTATGCACAAGCCTAAGACTACCTTGGGTCAGTATATGGTGCGTTCTATCAACGAATCGGTTATGGGTGTTGACGCTTGTGTACTCGTTGTTGAAGCTGACAAGGAGGTCGGCAAAACCGAGCTTGCCCTCATCGAAAAATTCAAAAAGAGCGAGACTCCAGTTGTGCTTGCTATCAATAAAATTGATATGCTCAAAGACAAAGAACAACTTTTAGAGCTGATTTTATCGTACTCAGCGCTGTACAACTTCGAGGCTGTTGTTCCTGTTTGTGCAGTTGACGGCAAGGGCGTAAACGACCTGCTCGACGAGCTCAAGAAGCTGTGTAGCGAGGGCGGTCACTTCTTCGATGACGATGCACTCACCGACCAGCCTGAGAAGGTTCTCGCAGCCGAAATGATAAGAGAGAAAATCCTGCGTCTTACCGACAAGGAAATTCCTCACGGCACCGCCGTTGTTATTGAGAGAATGAGAACTCGTGAAGACTGCGACATCCTCGATATTGATGCTACCATATACTGTGAGCGTTCAACTCACAAGGGTATCATCATCGGCAAGGGCGGTTCTATGCTCAAGAAAATCAGCACATATGCACGTCAGGATATGGAAAAGTTCTTTGACTGCAAAGTTAATCTCCAGACATGGGTTAAGGTCAAAGAAGACTGGCGTAACCGCGAAGTGCTCTTAAATAACTTCGGATTTAACCAGAAGGATTTTGATTAATTTTGTAGCAGGTGTAGCAGCAAAAATATTAGTATTTATATTTCAGTTCTTATAGAACCTAACTTTTTACCTGCTACATCTGCTACAATTACAAAGTTCTGTCAATCAGAACGATTATGACTAAATGTTGCAGGTGGAGCAGGAAATATATTAGGTTTTATATTTCACTCTTTATAGAATCTAACTTTTCACCTGCTCCATCTGCTCCAATTACAAATTTTGGCTTCTACATATTTCCCACTATATCTCAAGCTTCACGAGATATAATACTCTCAGGGGTTTTCCTGAGTCTATTTGAAAGGCAGATATGTATGAACGAAACAGATGCGTGGAATTCTTTTTTGATGAGTGGAAGCGTGCTCGACTATCTTCAGTACAAATCTATCCAGAACGCAAAAAAAGATGTGACCACCTTGGAGGAAAAAGATGAAATTCAAGACAAATGGTCTGGTAATAAAGGAGCAGAGTATCGGTGAGCAGGATAAGCTTGTCACCGTGCTCTCCGACTCACACGGTATAATCAGAGCCTTTGTGCGTCGTGCAAAAAATATCAGAAGCCCGAAGTGCGCGTCCACCGGGCTTTTGTGCTATTCAAAGCTTTCAGTTTTCGAAAACAAGGGTACATACACTATCGACGAGAGCGAAAGTATCGAGATGTTCATAGGGCTTAGAAAAAACATCAGAAATATGAGCCTTGCGCAGTACTTCTGTGAATTGTCGCTTTCTCTTTGCCCGAAAGAATCGGACGCAAAAGACTTCCTGCGACTTGTCTTAAACGCACTTCACCTGCTCTCAAACGAAAAAAAAGACGCGTTACTCATCAAAGCTTGTGTTGAAATGAGAATGCTTATGTATGCAGGCTATATGCCCGACCTTATTATGTGTGAAAACTGCGGAGTTTACGAAAGCGAAGAGATGATGTTCATTCCGAAAACAGGAAAACTGTTCTGTCACAACTGTGCACAAAACAACGGTGCTCGGGGAATCTACGCACCGCTTAGCGTCATCACCGCTTTGCGCCACACAATCTACGTAGATTTCGAAAAACTCTTCTCGTTTGCACTAAGTGATGATTCACTCAGGCTCCTTAATACAATCACAGAGAACTACTTAAGCTCAATAACAGAAAAAGACTTTTTAACCTTGCAATTTTTCAAAATGATGGACGAAAATCCATAACGGGTACAGATAATGAACAGACATTTTAAATCACTTGAACTCGACAAAATATTAAATATGCTCGCAAACGAGACTTCGAACGAAGATGCAAAAGAACTGGCTTTGAGAATCGAGCCGTCATTCGGTCTTTTTGAAGTCAACGAGCTACTTTCCCAGACTGATGACGCATATATGCTCATCGGTCGCTTTGGCGCACCGTCTTTCTCAGGACTCAAAAACGTCGCGAATGCGTTGCGTCGTGCTCAGGCAGGCGGTTGCCTGACAACTATCGAACTTCTTCGAATCGCTCAGTCACTCAGGGTGATTCGTGGCATCAAAGAATGGCGAAGCAAATCGGCATCAGTCGAAACTTCACTTGATAACCATTTCCAGTCACTTTCAACCAACAAGTTTATTGAAGAAAAAATCAACACCTGCATCATCGGTGAAGAAGAGCTTTCGGATAACGCTTCCCCTACTCTCTATGATATCAGACGTAAAATCAGAATAGCTCAGTCGAAAGCGCGCGAAGTGCTCGACAAAATCATCCACTCTTCAACATACCAGAAATATCTTCAGGACGCTATCGTTACTCAGCGAGACGGACGATATGTTGTTCCTGTCAAAGCTGAGTGTCGAGGAAATGTTTCAGGTCTCGTCCATGACACATCCGCCTCAGGCTCAACAGTATTCATCGAGCCGATGGGAGTTGTTCAGGCTAATAACGATATCCGAGTTCTCGAATCAAAGGAGCAGGCAGAAATCGAGCGCATATTGTATGAGCTTTCCGCCTCAGTCGGAAGCCACGCTGATGAAATCATCGAGAGCTACAACTTTGCTGTTGATATCAGCCTGATTTTTGCAAAAGCTCAGCTTGCTTACAAAATGAAAGCTGTCAAGCCGAAGATGAATGATAAAGGCGTTATTGATCTGAAACAGGCACGCCATCCGCTTATTCCTGATAAAAACGTAGTCCCTACCGATATCACACTCGGCAAGGACTTTGACACACTCGTCATCACCGGTCCGAATACAGGCGGTAAAACCGTATCGCTCAAAACTATCGGTCTGCTGACTCTTATGGCCATGTGCGGACTTATGGTACCTTGCGATGAAAACTCCGAACTTTCAACATTCAGAAGAGTTTTAGTTGATATCGGCGATGAGCAAAGCATTGAGCAGTCACTCTCGACTTTCTCAGCTCATATGACCAACATCATCGGTATTCTCAAACTTGCGAATCGTTCAACGCTCGCTCTTATCGACGAACTTGGCGCTGGTACTGACCCTGTTGAGGGTGCGGCGCTTGCTATATCAATCCTCGAGAAACTTCGTTCAAGAGGTGCGAAAATCGCAAGCACTACCCACTACGCAGAGCTTAAAGAATATGCACTTAAAACCGAAAACGTTGAAAACGGATGTTGCGAATTCGATGTCAAAACTCTACGCCCGACATACAAACTGCTCATCGGCGTACCGGGCAAGAGTAACGCTTTCGCTATCTCAAAGCGACTCGGTATGGAAGACGAAATCGTCGACCGCGCAAGAGAGCTTGTATCAAATGAGAGTCGACAGTTCGAGAATGTTGTCGAAACTTTAGAAGAGAGAAGACAGTCACTCGACAAACTCTTAGAACAGACAAAGCAGGAACTCAGCAAAGCGCGCGCTGACAGAGAAGAAGCTAAACGCGAGCTCGAGCGCACCAAGCGTGATGCACAGCGTGAAATCGACAAAGCAAAGCAGGAGGCTTCTCTCCTCCTTTCAAAGACAAAGGCTCAGGCATATGCCCTCATTGATGAGCTTGAAAAGTCAAAGAAAAACAATGACTTAAGTGCTGAAAACAGAGCTAAGTTCAAGAGAGATATGCGTAATCTCGAGAACACCGCTGACCCTGTCAAGGATGCTAAAAACAGCTCATACAAACTCCCTCGCGACCTCAAAGTCGGCGACAGCGTGCTGATTTTTGATATCGACAAAAAAGCAGAAGTGCTCGAGCTTCCTGAAAATGGTCAGGTGCTCGTCCAGGCAGGCATCATCAAAACTCGAGTCAAGCTTTCAAACCTGCGACTCTTAAATGACGAAAAGGTAACTGTTCCAAAACGCCCTGAACGTAAAATCACAAAAACTGTTTCAGCCAGGGCGCAAACCGAAATCGACCTTAGAGGTCAGACAGCGATTGAGGCTATCATCGCAGTTGATCAGGCTATCGACACCGCGATACTGACTAATACACATACTTTGACGGTTATCCACGGCAAGGGCACAGGCGTGCTCCGTGCTGAAATCCATCGTCACCTCAAAACCCACAAAGCGGTCAAGTTCTTCCGCCTTGGCACCTTTGGTGAGGGTGAAGCAGGCGTCACAATCGTCGAGCTGAAATAAAAAAACACATAAAAAAGGGGATGTCTCACTAATGTAAGTGAGGCATCCCCTTTAGCATTTTTATTCATTTGTTTCAGGCAGTTTTGGTGTAACATAAACTGTATTATAGCTGACATAAATCACCTTGCCCGGTTTTGCTCCACTAGGTTTTGAAACATTTTTCACTACAGTATAATCAACAGGCACCTGAGATGAATCCCTGCCCTTGCTGTGATAAGCGCAAATCTCAGCCGCTTCAATTATCGCCTGCTGTGTTATCTCCTTGCCCTCAGCCAGCACTATAGTATGCGAGCCGTGGATGTTCTTGGTGTGGAACCAGTAGTCGGATTTCGATGCAGTCTTAAGGGTAAGCTGATCATTTTGCTTATTATTTCTGCCAACCAAAACCGTGAAGCCATCCGAAGTCACAAACTCAAGCGGTGGCAACGCTTTCGGCGCTTTTTGTTTATTATTCCTGCGTTCTTTGATGTATCCCTGCTCAACAAGTTCAAGTCGAATCTGAGAAAGCTCTTTATCGCTTTGAGCACGCACGAGGAAGTCCTGCACAGAGAGCATATACGAAAGCTCTTGTTCAGCTTTTTCGATTTGCTGTGACAACATCTGTTGTGCTGTTTTTGCCTTGGCATAAGATTTATAAAACCTCTGAGCATTTTGTGCCGGAGTGAGTGCCGGGTCGAGAACGATTCGGATTTCTGGTGAACCCTCTTCGTAGAAATTCTCAACCTGAGCAAACATCGCACCACGCTCAATTCGATAGAGGTTAGCCTGAAGCAAATCACCTTTTATCCTGAGGTGTTCTCTGTCAGAACACTTCTTGAGTTCTTCTCGTTGGATATTTATTTTCTTAGACAAACGCTCGATTGTATTTGATACAAGCTTGTGCAAATCAAGGCTTTTAGCTTTCATTCGCACCGCCATATCGCGCACATAGTAGAACTCGTCGAGCATTTTTGAATAGCTTTCAAAGCTCTTTGTATGGAGCGAATCACCATACTGAGTGATATCCATAAAAGCGATATCAAACGGAGTGTTATCGTCTTTGAGCACCATAGTCGGCTTTGAGTTTTTAGTGTTGAGGATATGTGCTATATTTGAAAGCTCAGTTTCAAGCTGTGCACCCTCAAACACCCTGTGTTCAATCTCACGACAAATAATCGGAGATATACCCTGCACAGAACCAAGGATAGCCTTATCCAGCGACTTTTCGCTATCTTCAATCCTGTTTATGATATCGTCAACACTATCAGTAAGAATATTGAGCTTATCCTGTTTCTGAGGTATAACATAGTCGATTTTCGGCAGAACAACATGTTCACTTGTCATAGTAACATCAACACGTCTCACCGCATCAATAACCTTGTTATCCTGGTCAATCAATATGATGTTGGAGTATCGACCCATAATCTCAACGCAAAGCGTGAGTTTTTCTCTGTCACCGATTTCGTTTGTATTTTCAAAATGAAAGAACAAAATTCGCTCAAACTCAGGCTGAGTTATATCGAGAAGTTTCGCCCCACTAAGTCGCTTTCGAAAAAGCATACAAAGCATCGGCGGAGTGTTCGGATTTTCAATTGTATTCTCAGTAAAGTGCACTCGGGCACAGTCAGCTCGTGCAGACACGAGCAGCTTTTTGTTACCGTTTTTGGTTCGGAAGTTAAAAGTGAATTCGTCCTTCGACGGCTGATGTATTTGATTTATATGTGCGTCTTTGAGAGTGCTCAGAAGCTCGTTTTTGATTAAGCTGAGCATCATTCCGTCTAAAGCCATAATAACCTCCTATAAATTTTACTTATGATATTTTGCATTTGCGTTAATAGAAAAAGCTCTGTATATCTGTTCACACAGCATAACCCTGAAAAGCTGATGCGGGAACGTCATCTTCGAAACAGAAAGCTTGAAATCAGCCCTGCGTTTGACATCATCGCTTAGTCCCCACGAACCGCCAATAATAAAATCAACGCTACCGCTACTCATCGAAATATCGTTGAGTTTGCTCGCTAAATCTTCAGAGCTGATGATTTTTCCCTCGATGCACATAGCGACAACATAGTCGCCCTTGCCCACCTTGGAAAGAATTTTTTCACCCTCTTTTTTGAGAGTGTTCTCAATCTGTGAGTCGGTTGCTTTGTCGGCTATTTTTTCTTCTGAAAGCTCGATTACATTGAATTTACAGTAACGTGAAAGTCGCTTTGTATATTCACTAACCGCATCAGTGAAGAACTTTTCTTTCAGTGAGCCGACACAAATAATATTAACATTAAGCATAGTATATCCTTAAAAAATCACAAGCTTGCCGTTTGTTAGAACGGGAGCTGTTATAATAGTGTAGTCGTTGTCTTTTGTCATACCACTTGAACTGAGGGTTGCAACGGATGTATCAAGTGCAAGTCGCGGAGTGTTGTTCTCCTGACTCAGGTGAGCAAGTACAAATCTTGTCACGCCATTTTCAACAAGCAAAGGCAGAACCTTCGCACAATCAACATTTGAAAGATGGCCGGTCATTGAAAGCACTCGCTTCTTGAGTATGTACGGATAAGGACCATTTTTGAGCATATTCACATCGTGATTCGATTCGAGCACCGCGACGTTACTTTTTTTCAGATGCTCAAGCGCATCAGCGGTCAGAAAGCCTGTGTCGGTGACAACCGAGCATTTTCGATTATCCGCTGTTGTGATGAAATATCCGCAACTCTCAGCCGCATCGTGAGAAGTCAGGACTCGTTTTATCTGCATATCGCCGAGCGTCACCTCATCAGAGATAACATTGAGCTTTGCTTTTTCGTGCACCTTGTCACCAGAAACAAGTGCATCAATCGTACCCTGACTGCCGTAAATCGGTAAGTCATAACGTTTCGCGAAAACCTTCAACGCTGAACAATGGTCAGTATGCTCGTGGGTAACGAAAATCGCCTTGATGGTCTTTGTATCTATTTCGTTTTGCATAAGAGCAAGCTCAAGCTGTTTACAATTTCGTCCAGCATCAACGAGAATTCCCTCATTGTTACCCGATATGTAGTAGCTGTTGCCCTTGCTCGATGAAAAAAGCGGAACCAGTTTAGCCATAAAATTCTAAATACCTTCTGTAATAACAAAGGGGTACTGACTGTACCCCTTAGATAAATTATGCTGTTGTTGCTACTTCGTCGTTATCAGGAATGTAAATCTTCTTGATGTCAGCGCCCAAAGCTCTGAACTTATCGACAACATCCTCATAACCACGCTCAATGTAGCTGATGCTTGAAATATATGTGCTACCATCAGCAACGAGACCTGCGATGATCATCGCCGCACCTGCTCTAAGGTCAGTAGCTTTGACAGGAGCACCAGTAAGAGGAGCACCACCCTCGATGATAGCGAGTCTTCCCTCAACCGAGATTTTCGCGCCCATTCGAACTAACTCAGCGATATACTGGTAACGATTATCCCAAACACTTTCATTCAAAATTGAAGTACCGTTGATGGATGTGAGCAATGCCGCAAACTGTGGCTGACAGTCAGTCGGAAAACCAGGGTGAGGCATAGTCTTGATATTAACGCGGTTAAGCGGACGCTTGGTCGCATCAACAACAACTGCCTCATCATATTCCTCAACCTCAACGCCCATTTCTCTAAGTTTAGAAGAAATGCTGTCAAGGTGCTTAGGTGTGATGTTTCGTACAGTAATTTTGCCTCTTGTGGCAGCAGCAGCCGCCATATATGTTCCTGCTTCAATCTGGTCAGGAATGATAGAGTATGTGATACCTCGAAGGTATTCAACACCTCTGATTTTGATAACGTCAGTACCTGCACCACGGATGTTAGCACCCATAGAGTTTAAGAAGTTGGCAAGGTCAACGATGTGTGGCTCTTTTGCCGCATTCTCAATGATGGTCTGACCCTCGGCTTTAACAGCAGCGAGGATAATATTCATAGTTGAGCCAACAGAAACAGTATCAAAGTAAATACGCGCTCCGTGGAGTCGTCTCTCGCTGGTTGATTCAATAATAGCGCCGTTGATGAGCTCATTCTTAGCGCCCATAAGTGCAAAGCCCTTGAGGTGCTGGTCAATCGGACGAACGCCGAAATTACATCCACCAGGCAAAGCAACTTTCGCATTGTGGAATCTGCCGAGCAAAGCGCCAAGAAGATAGTAAGATGCACGCATACCGCGTACTGAATCCTGAGTAGCAACGTAAGTGTTGATAGGGCGTGGGTCAATATCAAGAGTTGACTTGTTCACTCTTGTGACCTGCGCACCGAGTTCTTGCAAAATAGTCGCAATAAGGGTTACGTCGCTGATATTAGGTATATTTTCAATTCGGCAAGGCTCATCACACAAAATAACAGCAGGGATGATAGCAACTGCCGCGTTTTTCGCACCGCTTACGGTTACTTCACCGAAAAGCGGATTGCCTCCGTTAACAACAAATTTCTCCAAAATATGCACACTTCCTATATCGTATATATGGTATATGCCTAATCGTATAAAAAATCAATCAATGTAGATAAATCAAGCTATAAAAATATTGGAAACGGTGCTCTGTCGTATGGACAGAATTACCGAGCATAAAATTCCAATTATCTATGTATAAAGATAATACAAATAAGACTCAAAGTCAAGAAATTCAAACGCTCTAAAATAATTTTTGGTTAACTTGTATGTAAATAGAGAAAGTATAGTACTGAATTTTTATATTTTACTCTTTTTAAACTCACTTTCCCCAGTACTTTCGGTCTAGTGATCGATAGTTTATCGCTTCGGTGATGTGGTGAGCTTTGATAACTTCGCTACCCTCCAAATCTGCTATAGTGCGTGCAACCTTGAGGATTCGGTCATAAGCACGGGCTGTAAGTCCAAGTCTGTCAAAAGCTGATTTCAAAAGTAATTTTGCCCTGTCATCTGTGACGCAAACTTTCTCAAACATCGACGAATCAAGATATGCATTACAGGTGATACTTGTATCCTTATATCTTTCATTCTGGATAGTTCGTGCTTTATTGACACGCTCACGAATCTGCGCTGATGTTTCTTCCTGTGATGTTGCCGTGAGGTCATCATAGTTCACAGGAGGCACTTCAACGTGGATATCAATTCTGTCAAGTAACGGTCCTGAAATACGGCTTAAATACCTGTGAACAGCATCATCGCTACAGGTACATTGTCTGACAGGATGGTTATAAAAACCGCACGGACACGGATTCATCGCAGCAATCAGCGTAAATGAACACGGATAAGTAAGTCGTCCCATAGCTCTGCTGATGGTGACTACCGAATCTTCAACAGGTTGTCGAAGTGACTCAAGAGCCTGTCGTGTAAACTCAGGAAGTTCGTCCAAAAACAACACTCCATTGTGGCAAAGCGAAATTTCACCCGGCTTAGGTACAGTTCCGCCACCTGTAAGACCGACAGGAGAGATAGAATGATGCGGTGAGCGAAACGGACGGGATGTGATGAGTCCCTTGTCTTTTGGCAGAAGTCCTGCAACCGAATGAATCTTGGTTGTTTCAATCATCTCGTCAAACGTCATCTGTGGCAATATTGTTCCCATTCTTTTTGCGAGCATACTTTTTCCCGAGCCCGGAGTTCCGATGAGAAGAACGTTATGGCCTCCGGCTGCAGCGATTTCGAGCGCTCGTTTTGCTTCATTCTGACCTTTTACCTGAGAAAAATCAAGCACTCCAAGGTTATCATCACCGAAATTATAATCATAAACAAAAGGAGTTATCTGAATACCACCTCTAAGGTGGTCAACAAGCTCATATATATTCTTCACAGGGTAAATATCTACGCCTTTGACAACTGCCGCTTCTCTTGCATTTTCATATGGAACGAAGAGCTTTTTTATTCCTGTCTGCGACGCTTTTATCGCCATAGGCAAAATACCACTCAGTTCTCGAAGTTCACCTGACAGCGACAACTCACCAACAAATGCGCTGTCACTCATATCGGTTGTTATCTGGCGAGTTGCCGATAGTATCGCCATCAAAATCGGCAAGTCATAAACAGGCCCCTCTTTTCTGATATCGGCAGGAGCCAGATTAACAATTATTCTGGAAAGCGGAAATTTGAATCCGCAGTTATGCATGGCAGAACGAACCCTATCCTTGCTCTCTTTGACTGAAGCGTCAGGCAAACCGACAATATCAAATGCAGGCACGCCTTTTGAGACATCCACCTCGACCTCAACCGTGAAACTATCTATTCCAAGTAACCCAAAACTGTTACATTTTACAACCACATATATCACTCCGATATAAAATTATTCTCACAAATTTTGTTAATATTTATTATAGCACAAGACACATATCGACGAAAAGTAAAAAATCTTGACAGATTATTGTTAGTTTTGCATAAAATAATTCATCAAACTTGGTGATTTTGTAAATATAAACTAAGTTTTTGTTGACTTTTCCAATTTAGTATTGTATCATAATAGTAGTTATGTGTATGTGCGAGGTGGGCTTTTGGAACAGTATGCGCCATTCCCCTTACAAAGCTGTGATGATGCAACACTTATTAGGCTTATAAAAACCGACTGCGACTCAAAGGACCAGGCCTTTGAGCTTATGTGTTCGCGTTATCTAAATCTCATTTCTACTATCGCATCGAAGTATCGATATTGCGACAAGGGCTACGAGCTTTCTGACTTCATGCAGGAGGGTCTCATCGGCTTGTTGTCAGCGTGCAAAACCTTTGAGAGTGACGCAGGTATGTCGTTCAAAAACTACGCTATGCTCTGTGTTGAAAATCGCTTTCGTTCGATTTATCGACACTCACTCAACAAGACTCAGGTTCCGACAGGGAACATCGTGCCGATTGACGAGAGCGTGAATGTTCTCGAAGATATCAACGCGATGTCTATGCAGGAACTGCTCGAAAGCAAGGAGTACATCAAAAGCGTTTACTCAAAAATCGAGCTTGTGTTGTCTGACCTTGAGAAGAAGGTTCTGTCGCTTTATCTTGCAGGATATTCGTACAAACAGTCCGCTACTGCGCTTTGCGTGAGCGAAAAAGCTGTGGACAACGCTTTGTGCCGTATCCGCAAGAAGTTATCTTAGTTATTTATCCCGGGAGATTTTCCTTGGCGCCCCTCATGGGATGGTAAAATATTTTTAAGTGAGGTTACACACTATGTACGAAGACAAGACTCTGGTATGCAAAGAATGTGGTGCTGAATTTGTATTCACAGCCGGCGAGCAGGAGTTCTACGCAGAAAAAGGATTCGTTAACGAACCACAGCGTTGCAAGGCTTGCAGAGTCGCTCGCAAAAACGCTGTTAAATCAGCTAGAGAGATGCACACCACTGTATGCGCACAGTGCGGCGGCGAGGCTACTATTCCTTTCAAGCCAATGGAAGGCAAAGACTACTATTGTAGCGAATGCTTTGCAAAGAGAAAAGAAGCAGAAGCTTAATATATAACTTATGTCGTTTTTCTCTGGGCACCCGATTTTCGGGTGCCTTTTGGTTTTATGGTTGCTTTTTATAAATATTTTGTGGTATATTAAGAATGTTAACAAAAACACTTTTTGGAGGTTTATTATGGATAAGGTAACAAAAAATTCTATCATTGGCGATGTACTCGACCAGTACCCTGAGACTGCAAAGTTCTTTCTTGAGATGGGTATGCACTGCTTAGGTTGCCCTGCAGCTAGAGGCGAGACAATCGAGCAGGCTTGCATGGTACACGGTGCTGACTGTGATGCTCTTATCAACAACATCAACTCTGCTATCTGAGAAAGATGAGACTTTTTTCACTTGATAACAGACTAAGGCTGTGTGCTGAGTTTGTCAGGGACAACTCGACCCTTGCCGATATCGGTACCGACCACGCGTATCTTCCTATCTGGCTTGTCACAAACGGCAAGGTCAAAAGTGCGCTCGCGTGTGACATCAACGAAGGCCCGCTGAGTTTCGGCAAAGCTGATGTACAGCGATATAACCTGAGTGATAAAATCACTTTGCGCCTGTCAGATGGACTAAAAAATGTCAAAGAAGATGAAGCTTCGGATATTGTCATAGCCGGTATGGGCGGCGAGCTTATAGTCAAAATCTTAAGCGAATGTAACTGGGCAAAAACAAAGGACAAGAACTTTGTTCTCCAGCCGATGACAAAGTGCGAGATACTCATCCCTTGGCTTTATGAAAACGGATTTGAAATAATGGAGCAAAAAGCGTGTGAAAGCGACAAAAAGCACTACACCGTTATGAAAGTAGAGTACACAGGAAATGCTCAGTCTGTTTCAAAGAGCTTTTGTTATATGGGCAAACTTGATGTAACTGATGAAAACTCACTGCTATATCTGAAACACGCTGTGTCTCATTTACAAAAGCGAGCTTTAGGCGACAAATCTTTGTGTGATGTTATAAGCGACATCAAAGGAGCGTGCAACTTATGACAAAAATCAAGGATATTTATAACTTTCTGGACACTGTTGCACCTTTTGACACACAGGAAGAATGGGACAACAGCGGACTTATTGTCGGCGATATGGACAAAGAGGTTAAAAAAGTTCTGCTCTCGCTAGATATAACAAATGAGGTTGTAAAAGAAGCGAAAGATAAGGGTTGTGAGCTTATCATAAGCCATCATCCTGTCATCTTCTCTCCCCTCACCCATATAGGTAGCGACCACGTTGTATACTCTCTTATCAAATCAGATGTTTCGGCACTTTGTGCTCACACTAACCTTGACAAAGCCCGCGATATCGGCGTGAACGCGTGTCTTGCAAAGGCTCTTGGACTTAATAACACAAGACTCTATCCTGATGAATTTTTAGCAGTTGGTGAGCTTGAAAGTGCTATGAGTTCTGATGAGTTTGCAAGCTATGTAAAAGACAAGCTAAGTACAAACGGCGTGAAATACACAAGCGGTACAGATATCAAAACCGTTGGTGTCAGCTCAGGCGGTGGTGGGGATGCGGTTTATCTCAAAGATAAATTCCATTTTGACGCACTTGTCACAGGTGAACTCAAGCACCATCTGCTTTTGTTCTCAAAAGAACACAACTTTACTGCTGTTGAAGCAGGACATTTTGAGACGGAAGATGTCGTCATCAACCCATTGATAAATACGCTGAACTCAGCTTTCAGCGATGTTCAATTTGAAAAGTCACAAGGTCTGTGCAAATTCACACAGTTTTGCTGATTGAATATAATTTTTACAAGCGGAAAAGCGGTTTCAAAAAAGCTGTTTTTCCGCTTTTTCTTTGTCATCTTTGTATAAGTTTTCTCAAAACGGTATCTTCTTTCTCAGATTTATGAAATTTTTGTATTATATATGTAAAAAGCGGTTGCAAAGAATAGCACAATTTGTTATAATACTGTAATGTAAATTACTATATGTGGTAATAGGCGATTTTTCAGACCACTAAATGAGGAAAAGATAATTTTATGAGAATCAGAAAAAAGAAATGGGCTCAACCTGAGCTTGATGCGTGCAACTATTTCGTCAAGAATCCTGAGGATTTTTGCGGTAAATGGAATAAGTTTTTCAATAATGATAACGAAATCCAGCTTGAAGTCGGCTGTGGCAAATGCAGTTTTGTAGCAAAGAAGGCACTTGAGAATCCTGACATTAACTTCATTGCTGTTGACATCAAAAGTGATATGCTCGGTGTCGGCAGAAGAAATATCGAAAAGCTCTTCTCTGAGCACAATAAAACAGTAAGTAACATCGCGCTTGTTGCATTCAATGTTGAAAACATAGAGAAGCTTTTTTCAAAGGACGACAAAATCAAGCAGATGTACATCAACTTCTGTAATCCATGGCCAAGAGAAAAGCACAAGAAACGCAGACTCACTCACACAACAAAGCTAAACAAATATCGCACATTCTTAAACGACGATGCTGTGATTAATTTCAAAACTGACAACGACGAGCTTTTTGAAGAGAGTTTAGAATACTTCAAGGATAGCAACTTTGAAGTGACTTCAATAACACGCGATTTGCACAACAGCGATGTTGTCGGAAACATTATGACCGAACATGAGATTATGTTCTCAAACGAGGGCATCAAAATCAAACACCTTACAGCCAAAATGTCTTAATAAATTTCAAGGAGGGATACATAGTGAAGAAAACAGCTCTGGCACTCATACTGATGCTTGTTATAGCGCTTTCAGGTTGCACACCGTTCACGCTTGAAGATTCAGATATTATGTGTCCTCCAAAAGCAACAGGCGAAAAAGCTAAGCTACAGAAACTCATCGACAAGGAAACCTCAGGCTCATACATCCTGAAATATCCGAAAAACGGAGCTAATCGCAGTTCTATCATCACTCAGAATTTCGATAGCGATGAAGACGAAGAAGCTATCGCTTTTTACAGCGAAAAGGATGACGGAAACATCCACGCACTTTTCGTTGACATTATCGATGATGAATACTGCACTATCGACGAGCTTATCTTTGAGGCGTCGAATATCGACAGAGTCGATTTTGCTGACCTCGACGGCGACAAGAAAAATGAAATTATGATAGGCTATTCAACAGCGACAACCACCCAGAGCACTCTTGACATTTTCACATACAACGAAGAAATCACACAGTACAACACTTCGTGTATTTACTCAAGCCTTGTGTGTGGTGATTTCAACCTTGACCACAAGGACGATGTGCTCCTTGTCTCTCTTTACTCAGGCGATATTGCAGCTCAGGCAAAGCTTATGGTACACGCAGGTGACAACACACTCTCACAGCTATCTTCCACTGAGCTTGACTCTGATATCCTCTCACTTGCCGACATAAAATACACACAGATATCTTACGGCACATATGGTGCTGTTATCGACGGCATCAACTCAAACGGAGATTTCACCACTCAGGTTGTTTTCTTCGACCAAAAACAGCCGTCACTTATCAATCCGCTTTTCTCATATTCGGGATACTCGAGCACTCGTCGCTCAACTCAGGTGTGCTCAGCTGATATCAACAAAGATGAACTCGTTGAAATTCCGATTTGCTCGCTCTTCTCTTTTGACCAGAGCGAAGATATCAACAAAGTTTTAAGACGAATCGATTGGTCCAACTTCGACTCAAACACCTTTGACTTGAGTGTTGCTCAAAGCTCACTTTTGTGTACTGCAGACGGTTACATTCTGACTATGCCTTCAAAGTGGAGCGACACAGTCACAGGAACATACAATTCAAAAGAGCGTGAAACCATCATTTACGCTTATGAATATAAAAACGACAAACTTGCACTGACCGACCAGCTGCTCACCATTAAAGCTTTCTCGGTTGACACTTTCAGCAAGGACAACTCGGGATTCACCGAGTTTTTACGCACAGGCTCAACTGTGTATACATATCGTATCGGCAACGCCGAAAACTTTTTGTCAATCACAGGCGACGAAGTGAGTTCACTTTTCTCGCTTGTTACTCAATAAACAATTATTGGAGGTTTTAGTATGAAAAAGATTCTCGTTTGCGAGGATGAGGCTGCTATCCGCGACTTTGTGGTTATCAACCTTCGCCGCGCAGGTTATGAGGTTGTAGAAGCCGATTGTGGAGAAATGGCGCTACAAAAATACGAGGATAACAACGGAGATTTCGATGTTGCTATCTTAGACATTATGATGCCTGGTATCGATGGTCTTCAGGTCTGCAAGGAGCTGAGAAACAAGAACTCAGGTATCGGTATTATTATGCTTTCAGCACGCACTCAGGAGATGGACAAGGTCACAGGCCTTATGCTCGGCGCTGATGACTACATCACAAAACCATTCTCACCAAGTGAGCTGACAGCGCGAGTTGACGCTCTTTACAGAAGAGTAGCGCTCGCTGAACAGCGCGCTGAAAACAACTTCAAAGAAGAGCTCAAGTCAGGTATCTTCACACTTAATCTTCGAAACCGTGCTCTTATGAAAAACGGCAAAATGATTGAACTGACACAGGTTGAGTTCCAGATTATGGAGTATTTCTTCTCCAATCCTGGTGTTGCTCTTGACAGAACAGATATCTTGAACCATGTCTGGGGCGAAGCTTATGTCGGCGAAGAAAAAATCGTTGATGTTAACATCCGTAGACTTAGAATGAAAGTCGAAGACGAACCAAGTAACCCTAAGTTCATCGTAACTGTATGGGGTCTTGGCTACAAATGGGACACATAATCCCTGCGTATTCATTTACATATAACTTTAACTAACATAATTTGCATAAAGAGAGGAGGAGTAATTTGTTCAAAGGTATAACTAAAAGATGGATAATGAACACTTTCGGTGTCATTATTGCGGTCATCGTTTTGCTTATTATTTGTCTGAGCGTTCTCGTTCAGTCAGTATGCTACTCATCTATCGAACAATCTCTCCTCAATCGTAACAGCGAGCTTTCTGCAGTTTTCCCTGGATATAGTTGTGAAAATACAGCGCAGTTTCAGAGTACCGCCTCGAAATATGTCGAGGACTTTGAATACAAAGAAAGCATGGAGCTTATGATCATCAACGCTAACGGCAGAGTTACCGTTGTATCCACAGGATTTGAGCCTGAAGAAGATTTGTCTATGCCTGACTACAATATTGCCCTTGAAGATGAACAGAGCTTCGCTCAGTGGACTGGAAAGCTCAGCTCAGGCGAAAAGGTTATGGCTTCAACTCACATCATAAGAAACTCAAAGGGAACTTCTGTCGGCGCTGTGCGCTATGTCGTTTCCCTGAGAAAAGCTAATCTGCATACTTTTCTTATAGCTCTTTTTGCGACACTGTTCGGTGTTATTATCATCGCGTGTGTTGCTTTTTCAGGAAGCTACTTCATCCGTTCTATTGTTCAGCCTGTCAGAGAAATGAGCGACACCGCAAAACGCATCGCTCAGGGCGACTTTGACGCAAAGCTAAATAAAATGTACGACGATGAAATCGGTGAGCTGTGCGACTGTATCAACGACATGGCGAAAGAACTCGGCGAATCCGAAAAGCTCAAAAACGACTTTATCTCTCGTGTTTCCCATGAGCTTAGAACTCCGCTGACAGCTATCAAAGGCTGGGCTGAAACTATGCAGTATGGCGTGCCTGATAGAATCACCTTAGAAAAAGGTATGTCAGTTATCGTCAACGAAAGTTCGCGTCTTACAGGAATCGTTGAAGAACTGCTCGACTTCTCAAAACTCCAGAGTGGTCGACTCACTATGCAAATGCAAAAAATTGATATACTCGCTGAGGTTGACGAAGCGGTATATATGCTCAAAGAGCGTGCTTTATCCGAGGGTAAGCACCTGCTGTATGACGAACCCGAAATCATGCCTCCGGTTTACGGCGATCGTAACAGACTCAAGCAGGTATTCATCAATGTGCTCGACAACGCTATCAAATACACCCCTGAGGGTGGTATGGTCGGCGTTCAGGTTTATCAGGATTTCAAAGAAGATATGATCAAAATCGTTGTCGCTGACAATGGTTGCGGTATCGCTCAGGAAGACATCCCGAAAATAAAAGAGAAATTCTACAAAGCCAACCAGAAAATCAACGGTTCTGGCATTGGTCTTGCTGTTGCTGACGAGATTATCAAACTCCACAACGGTCATCTCGATATCGACTCAAGCCTTGATGTCGGCACAACCGTCACAATCGGATTACCTATATACAAAAATCAGGAAGAACAAACCCCTGAACTTAATGCGGAAATTTCTGATACAATAAAGGAATAAACTATGTCAAATACAAATGAAAGAAAAATCACCTCTATCGGTGGCAGCGCTCTCATCGAGGGCATTATGATGCGTGGTCCAAAGCGCACAACTGTCGCTGTTAGGGTTGGTGAAAACGAAATCCACACAGAAGAACTGAAATTCAACTCACTTTCTGCTAAATCAAAATTCTTCAGACTTCCTCTCATAAGAGGTGTCGCAGGAATTGTTGATTCAATGAGACTCAGCTACAAGGCGCTTTCTATCTCAGCTGACAAAGCCTTGGAAGCAGGAGAAATCGAAGAAGAAGAGCCAAGCAAGTTCGAAAAATGGCTTCTTGACAAACTCGGCGACAAGCTGATGAATGTTGTTATGGTTTTTGCAACCGTTTTGGGCGTTGTGCTCTCAGTGGGTCTTTTCTTCTTCTTGCCATCTTTACTTTATGACGGGCTTGCTCTCCTCTTCCCTGCTATCAAAGAAGCGGTTCTTATGAAATCAATTTTCGAGGGCGTGCTCAAAATTGCACTTTTCCTCGGTTATGTCATCCTTTGCTCAAGAATGGAAGAAATGAAGCGTGTGTTTATGTATCACGGCGCAGAGCACAAAACTATCTTCTGCTATGAAGAAGGTCTTGAGCTCACAGTTGAAAACGTTAAGAAACAGAGCAGATTCCACCCAAGATGCGGTACAAGTTTCCTTGTCATCACACTTTTAATCGGTATTTTGCTCGGTCTTCTCATTCCTGCCGCACCATTTGGCATCAGCATCCTGCGTCCTGTGTTCAAGCTTCTGCTTTTGCCGCTTATGATTGGTGTTGGCTACGAAGCTATCAAATTCTGTGGCAAATATGACAACAAATTCACTTCAATTCTTGCAACTCCTGGTCTGTGGGCTCAGCGCATCACAACAAAAGAGCCTGACGACAAAATGATTGAAGTTGCAATCGAAGCTATGACCGCCGTTATTCCTGACGACGGTTCAGACATCGTATCAAACTGTTGTGCTAAATAATGAATATAAAAGAAGCTTTTAATTTTACAAAACTGAAACTCAAAGAGGCGGGCGTTGAAGACCCCGCCTTTGATGCTATATACCTTTTTGAATATGTTTTCAATATGGGGCGAACTGATGTTATCGTTCACGCTGATGATGTAGTTTTAGATAAGGATTTTGAGAAACTCTGTGACTGTATCAAAAGACGCGAAAATGGTGAACCTCACCAGTATATAACACAAACCGCCTACTTTATGGGAAACACATACTTTGTCAAAGACGGTGTACTCATCCCGCGAGACGACACCGAAGTAGTTGTAAACGCCTGTATAGAGCATCTCGACAAAAACGAATGTAAAAACATTCTTGATTTATGCTCTGGTTCAGGAATCATCGCGATTACTCTCAAAAAGCTATACCCTGACTTATCTGTCTTTGCGGTTGAAAAAAGCGAACTGGCTTTCCCTGTCCTTTCAAAAAACTGCGAAACTAATGGTGCTCAGGTTAACGCCGTGCACGCCGACCTTTATGACTGTGTGAATGATTTTTCGGACGGTTTTTTCGATTTGATTGTGTCAAACCCTCCGTACATAATTAGTGATGAAATCAGCACACTCCAAAGAGAAGTACAGTTTGAGCCTAAGCTTGCGCTAGACGGTGGAGAAGATGGCTACGACTTTTACAAAGGTATCATCAAAGAGTATTCAAAAAAGCTTGCGGTTGGCGGTATGCTCGCTTTTGAAATTGGTGAAGGACAGTTTGACTTTATCTGTGATTTGTTACACAAAGCAAGCTTTAAAAATATCAAATCCTACCTCGATTTAGGCAACACTATCCGCGCAATAACTGCTATTTACTCCCCTGAAACTTAAAAGTTACAATTAGAACATATTTTCGAAAATTGTTGAAATAACTGTTAATTTGTGCTATAATCCCAATGTAATATATCGGGCTTTGTCCCAAAAGGAGAAAAGTTATGGCTATTGATAAGAATAAAGCTCTGGAGACCGCGTTAGGTCAGATTGAAAAGCAATTTGGTAAAGGTGCGGTTATGCGCTTGGGTCAGGACTCAGCGCTGAATGTCGGCCATGTTTCAACAGGCTCACTTTCGCTTGATATCGCACTCGGTATCGGCGGTCTTCCTAGAGGCAGAATTATAGAAATCTACGGACCTGAAAGTTCAGGTAAAACAACCCTCTCGCTCCACTGTATCGCTGAGGGTCAGAAAGACGGCGGTAATGTTGCTTTCATCGACGTTGAACACGCACTCGACCCTGTTTATGCTCAGGCACTCGGCGTTGATGTTGACTCGCTCCTCGTTTCACAGCCAGACACAGGTGAAGATGCGCTCGAAATCGCTGAGGCTCTCATTCGATCAGGCGCTATCGATGTTATTGTTATCGACTCAGTTGCAGCTTTGGTTCCAAAAGCTGAAATCGAAGGCGAAATGGGCGACTCACACGTTGGTCTTCAGGCTCGACTTATGTCTCAGGCACTAAGAAAGCTCGCAGGCGCTATTTCAAAATCTAACTGTGTTGCTATCTTTATCAACCAGCTTCGAGAAAAGGTTGGCGTTATCTATGGTAGCCCTGAGGTTACTCCGGGCGGTAGAGCGCTCAAGTTCTACTCTTCAGTTCGTATTGACATCAGAAGAACTGAAACCTTGAAGCAAAACGGCGAGATGATCGGCTCTCGCACCAGAGCAAAAGTCGTTAAGAACAAAATCGCTCCTCCTTTCAAAGAGGCTGAATTTGATATTATGTACGGCAAGGGTATTTCAAGAACAGGTGAACTGCTTGACCTCGCTGTCAAGGCTGATGTTGTTCAGAAGTCAGGCGCTTGGTTCAACTTCGGTGAGACAAGACTCGGTCAGGGCCGTGACAACGTAAAAGAAATGCTTGAGAACAACCCTGAACTTATGGCAGAAATCGAAAAGCTCCTTTGGGAAAATATCGACAAGCTCAGCCCAAAGCCAAAGAAGCCTGCAAAAGCTACACTTGTTAACAAGCCTGCTGATACTAAGGCTCCTGCAAAAGCTTCAAAGTCTAATATCGACATCCTCGTTGAAGACTAATGATAGTATCCGCTATTGAACCTAAGAAAAAGGGTCTTTGTGCCCTTTATATAGATGGCGAATTTGTCACAAAAGTCGATACCGAGACCGTACTGAAACTGAGAGTTGATGTTGGTCAGGAAATCGACGATGAAAAACTGCACGAACTGATTACGGCTTCTGATACTAAACGCGCTAAGGATAAAGCGATGTGGCTTATCTCCTATCGCGATCATAGCAAAAAGGAACTTATCGAAAAGGTCAGCAAACATTCGAGTAAAGACGCCGCCATAAAAGCGGTAGAGCGACTCGAAGAGCTCGGACTTGTCAACGACGAAAACTATGCTCGTCGATATGCAACTGATTTGCTCAATCTCAAGAAGCTCTCCCCTAGCGGTGCAGTTCGAAAACTTATTGAAAAAGGAATCGACCGTGAGCTTGCGCGCGACACTGTCGATTCACTTGAGTGTGATGTTGAAGACAATATCCACTCTATAATAAACAAAAAATATGCCCACGCATTAGCCGATGAAAAAGGTAGACGCAGATGCGTCAATGCGCTTATGCGACTGGGCTATAGCTACTCTGACATTAAGAGTGCTATAAATCAATACGAAAGTATTGAAGACTACGACTACTGATATTGGAGAAGAAAATGTCTATTACTGTTGGTTTTGTATCTTTGGGTTGCGCGAAAAATCGTGTTGACTGTGAAATGATGATGAGTAAGGTAAGAGAAGGCGGTTATCGCCTTATCGAAGATGTAGCTATGGCAGATATCGCTGTTGTTAACACCTGTGGCTTTATTGAGTCATCAAAACAGGAAAGTATCAACGAAATCCTCGAGCTATCAAAACTCAAAGAAGAAGGAAAAATCAAGAAAATTATCGTCACAGGTTGCCTTGCACAGCGATATCAGGAACAAATCAAGGAGCTTATCCCTGAAGCTGACTGCGTTATCGGACTCGGTGCAAATGGTGATATAGTAAGCACTATTGAACAGGCACTCGATAACAAAAGTGTTGAGAGCTTTCCTGACAAGCACCTTATGCCACTTGACGGAAAGCGTGTGCAGTCAACTTTGCAGCACTATGCTTATCTAAGAGTTGCTGACGGATGCGACAACTGCTGTACATATTGCGCGATTCCGCTTATCCGCGGACATTTCCGCAGTCGCACTATGGAAAGTATCATAGAAGAAGCGAAAACTCTCGTTCACAATGGAGTCAAGGAACTCAACGTTATCGCTCAGGATACAACCCGCTATGGTGAGGATATCTATGGAAAGTTGATGCTCCCACAGCTCTTAAGAGAGCTGTGCAAAATCGAAGATCTCGAGTGGATTCGCGTTCTATACTGCTACCCTGACCGCATTACTGATGAACTTATAGACACTATCAAAACTGAAAGTAAAATCGTCAAGTACCTAGACTTACCTTTACAGCATTGTAACGGCGAAGTACTCAAAAATATGAATCGCAAAGGCGACAAGGATTCTCTCACCGCACTTATCAACAAGATTAGAGCTGAGATTCCTGACATCACTCTGCGTACTACTCTTATCGCTGGCTTCCCAGGAGAGAGCGAGGAACAGTTCGAGGAACTTTCTCAGTTTGTCGCTGATATGAAGTTCGAGCGACTCGGTTGCTTTGCTTACTCTCAGGAGGAAGACACCAAAGCAGCAGAATTCGACAACCAGATTGAGCAGGAAACAAAAGACCACCGAGCTATGATAATAAACGAACAGCAGGCAGTTATTATGCAGAACAACTGCGAGAAGTATATCGGCAAAACTCTCGATGTACTTGTCGACGGCTTTGACCGCTACGCTGAATGCTATTTTGGTCGCTCTGTTCTTGATGCACCTGAGGTTGACCCTTGCGTTTTCTTCACTATTAATGATAACAAACCTAATGCAGGCGACATCGTGAAAGTAAAAATAAACGACTATCTCGATTGCGACCTAGTTGGCGAAATGGAGGACTAAGATGAACTTACCTAATAAATTAACTGTTTTAAGAATCATCCTCGTGCCATTTATGGTCGCAGCTATGCTGATAGAGTTTCCATTTCACTATTTAGTAGCTGGACTGATTTTCGGTGCAGCTTCCCTCACCGACTACTTCGACGGAAAAATCGCCCGTGAACGTAACCTTATAACCGATTTTGGTAAGTTTGCTGACCCTATCGCTGACAAGATTTTAGTTATTTCCGCGCTTGTTTGCTTTTTAGCAAAAGGTCTTTGCGACCCAATCATCATTCTCATCGTGCTCTTCAGGGAATTTGTGGTCACTTCTATCCGACTTTCTGCCGCATCAAGTGGCAAGGTAGTTGCCGCAAATATGTGGGGTAAGGCTAAAACTGTTTCCCAGATTATCGCTATCGTAGGTGTATTTGTGCTTCAGGTTGTTCTGGAGATTTTTGAAGCTGTTTTCGGTCACGGTGTAACAGCTTATTACATCGATATAGCTGACACAATACGTATATCAGGTCAGATATCAGCATTGTGCAATGTTTTCTACGTCATCGGCGAAGTTATGCTGTGGATATCGGTTGTGTTCACAATTATCTCAGGCGTGAAATATGTTGTTGATAACAAAGATGCGATTTCTGATATGTAAAACTATTGCATTTTTTAAACATAATGTATATAATACTAATAATATAAAAAGGCTATGAGCAGGAGAAGTAACAACTCTGACGCTAGCAGAGAGAGGAATGTATGCTGAAATTTCCTTTAGCTGATTTTTGTGAAATGCACCTGTGAGCTTGTGAGGGGAAAGTAGTATCCTCACACGGTTGCTCCCGTTAAAAAGCACAAAGGGTTGGTGTGTTTTCCTTTGCACCGACTGAATTTGGGTGGAACCACGACTGCGTCGTCCCTTGCGGGATGGCGCTTTTTTTGTTATAAACCTACTCTAAGGAGAATATATATGTTCAAAACTTTGATAGCGGACCTGAATTCCGTTATGGAGCGTGACCCTGCGGCAAGAAGTAAATTCGAAGTTTTCTTCCTCTACTCAGGTTACAAAGCTGTTCGCGCTTATCGTAGAGCCAACTGGTTTTACAGACACAATATGAAATTCATCGCACGCTACATTTCCCAGCGTGCGCGACATAAAACAGGCGTCGAGATTCATCCCGGCGCTACAATCGGCAAGGGCCTTTTCATTGACCACGGTATGGGAGTAGTTATCGGTGAGACCACCATCATCGGTGACAACTGTACGCTTTACCAGAATGTCACCCTTGGCGGTACAGGTAAGGAACACGGCAAGCGTCACCCTACTCTTGGCAACAACGTTCTCGTCGGCTCGGGCGCGAAAGTCTTAGGCCCTTTCAGGGTTGGTGACAACGCTCGAATCGCCGCAGGTGCTGTGGTACTCACCGAAGTACCTGACAATGCAACCGCGGTTGGCGTTCCAGCCCGAATTGTCAAAATCAATGGTCAGAAGCTCGATTATCTCGACCAGATTCACTACAGCGACCCTGTTGCTCAGGAGCTGTGCAAAATGCAGATTCAAATCAACGAACTTAAGAAGAAACTGGAGGAAAAACAATGATTCTCTACAATACTTTAGGAAATGAAAAACAGGAATTTATCCCTTTTGAGGGCAAGCGTGTTCGTATGTATACTTGTGGCCCTACTGTTTATCATTATGCTCACATCGGTAACCTTCGCACATACATCATGGAAGATGTACTCGAGAAGTACCTTCGCTACAGCGGTTATGATGTAACAAGAGTTATGAACATCACAGACGTTGGTCACCTTAGCTCTGATGCTGATACAGGCGAAGACAAGATGCTCAAGGGCGCAAAGCGTGAGAAGAAAACTGTTCTTGAAATCGCTAAGTTCTACACCGACGCATTCTTCGCTGACTGCAAGAAACTCAACATCAAAACTCCTGATGTTGTTGAGCCTGCTACTAACTGCATCGAAGAGTTCATCGAAATGGTTTCTGTGCTTTTAGAAAAAGACTACGCATACATCAGCGGTGGCAACGTTTACTTCGACACTTCAAAGCTCGACAAATACTACGTTTTCGGCAACCAGAAAGAAGAAGACCTCGAAGTCGGGGTTCGCGATGATGTTGAAGAAGACCTCGCAAAGAAGAACAAAACTGACTTCGTGCTGTGGTTTACAAAATCAAAGTTCGATGACCAGGAACTCAAGTGGGACTCTCCTTGGGGTATCGGTTATCCGGGCTGGCACATTGAGTGTAGCTCCATTTCTATCAAGCACCTCGGCGAGTACTGCGACATTCACTGTGGCGGTGTTGATAACGCCTTTCCTCACCACACCAACGAAATCGCTCAGTCTGAAGCATATCTTGGTCATCAGTGGTGCAAGTATTGGTTCCATGTTCTTCACCTGCTCGACAGACGCGGTAAGATGAGTAAGTCAAAGGGCGAGTTCCTCACTGTTTCACTCTTGGAAGAAAAAGGCTATAACCCACTTGCATATAGAATGTTCTGCCTGCAGTCACACTACAGAAAGCCACTTATGTTCGACTTTGACATCCTCGACAATACTGTCACAGCATACAACAAGCTTGTCAATCGTATCTCAAACCTCAAGGACGATGGCGAGGTTGATATGGATGTTGCAAACGAATATATCGCAAAGTTCAAAGAAAACATGGACAACGACCTCAACACTTCCCTTGGTCTTACAAGCGTGTACGATGTCCTCAAAGCTAAAACTAATGACAAAACAAAGCTGTATCTCATCGCTGACTTCGACAAGGTTCTGAGTCTCAATCTTATTGAGGAAGCAATGAAAATCAAGGAAGAAAACGAAAGCAAAAGCGCTGATGTTGATGTTGCGAAAATCGAGGAACTCATCGCACAGCGTACAAAGGCAAGAGCCGAAAAAGACTGGGCAACAGCCGATAGAATCCGCGACGAGCTCGCCGCTATGAAAGTTGTTGTCAAAGATAGCAAAGACGGAATCACTTGGGAAATTCAGGCGTGATTTTCAACAAATACAGTACTAACCCACCCTCTGTAAGCATAAAGTTTACAGGGGGATTTTTATGAAGATTATCACGATAACCAAAAAGGGATTGATTTGTATTTTCTCTTGCATACTGATTGGTGCGATTGCGCTGACTGTTGCGACTTCAACCGCGACTCAGGCAATTGAAACCGCCTCAACACCAAGGCTAATCCCGATATACTATGTCGATGAAACCAAAAAGGTGTGTTCAATCTCATTTGACGCCGCGTGGGGCAACGAGCAAACTGACACCCTGCTCGCCATCCTTGATGCAAACAAGGTGAAAACGACATTTTTCCTTGTCGGCGAATGGGTCGATAAATACCCTGAGTCGGTCGAAAAAATTCACAAGCGTGGTCACGATGTTGGCAACCATTCCGACTCCCACGCCCACCTCACTCAAATCTCAATCGAAGAACAAAAGCGGGAGCTTCTAGACTGCAACAAAAAAATCGAAGCTATCACAAAAAAGCCCGTCACGCTGTTCCGACCACCATATGGCGAATATGACAACTCCGTTGTAAGTGTAGTAAGCGAGTGCGATATGTACTGCGTTCAATGGAACATCGATTCTCTTGACTGGAAAGACCCGACACCGCAGGAAATGGTGCAGAGAATTGAACAGAAACTGTGCCCGGGTTCGATTATTCTTCTTCATAACGGAGCAAAAAACACACCCGAGGCTCTCCCTCTTATTATCGAAATGATAAAAGCAAACGGCTACGATATCGTCCCGATTAGTGAGCTTATCCCGCAAGGCAAGTACCACACAGATGTTGATGGAAAAATGATTCTTGATACTTAAACGAAAAACCGCCCGAGCAATTTTGCTCGGGCGGTAGTGCTTTATTAACTTGATTTATTCTCCATATTCGTATGTTTCAAATAAATATTTTCCTCCTGATTGTGTTGTCAGGTAGTAACCATATCCATGAGCGAGACCTGTAACATCAACACTTTGTGCTGAACCGTTGTTGAACACAGCTGAAGCACCAGCAGGAACAGTTATCGAGTATATTTTCTGTCCCTGTGAGTTGTTACGTACAAAAGTCATTTCTTCACCAGGCCAAGAGTTGTTGCTTGAGCCTAGCCAGTAGTAACAGTTAACCTTTGACCAACCCAGCGTATCAGTGAAGTAGATGGTGATATCTTCGAGAACCTCATCACCCATTTCGTCCTGCTTTTCGCCGTACCACATCTGTTTGAACGTAGTTTGTTCTACTTCATATGCGCCTGCGGTATTGGTTATATCTGTCGGATAGTAGAGCTTGCCTGAACAACCGTCAAGAGTAATATCAACAGTCTTGTTAGCTCCGCCGTTGAATACAATAGTATCAAACTTCGAGAAGTTCAGAGTTACGGCATATATATTCTGACCATAAGAATTGGTGCGGATATATGAACCAATCTGACCAGGCCATACTTCCATCTCAGCATTCGACTCGCTGTTGTAATAGTAAGCATGGATATCAGAAAAGCCCTTGCCATCAGTATAGTAAACTGTCTGCTGATGAACATTCTCTCTAAGCTTATCAAATGATGCGATAGCAGAGCTTATTTCCTGCATAGCCTCAGGTGAAAGTGCTGTTACATCGCTATCTTTGTACTTGTAAACAGTTTTCTTGAGTGCCTGATAGATATCGTATGAAGAGTACTGGAAGTAAGCTTTCAGATAATCCTGAGCCTTTGTGAAAAGCTCTTCGCTTGTTGTATCCTCGTCAGCTGAAACAACTGCAACTTGCTTTTTATTTTCTTCAACAGGGAATTTGTCGATAATATCAGCAAGCTTCATCTGGATAGTTGTAGCGTCCACAATATTCATAGTTCCGCTACCTGTTACATTTGCAACTTTAATCTGCTCTTCAGTCAGCATTCTGAGCTCTGCGAGAGCGTGCTGAATATAAGTTGCATCTAAAACGGTGATAATGCCGTCAAGGTCTACGTCACCCCAGAGAATCTCAGGCTCGGTTGGTTTTACTTCTGGCTGTGTTTCTGTTGGGGTAGGTTGGGTTTCTACAGGTTCTGTAGGCTGTGGTTGTGTCGGAATCGGCTGTGTTGGCTCAACAGGTTCAGGATAAACAACTCCCAGCTGTGAGCTGTTAATGCCGAATGTAAACACATAGTCGCCTGCTTCTTTTGTAGTAATTTTTGCGTTACCGCTGACTGACTTTGAGAATACAAGACCATCGGTCGAATCAGTAATGATTGTCGCATTACTTGTCCATGTACCCTCTCTGATGACCTTGAATTCATATGTTGTATTAGCGTCCAGATGAATAGTAGCATAAGCTGTTGAATCGCCCTCAGCTTTTAGCTTAAATTCGTTTGAAACTGTACTCCAGCCGTTGAACGAACCTACTAAGTAACGGTCGGTTGAAAGGGCATCAACCTCAGGAATCTCTTCAATTGAATTATACCAAGCACCGGATTTCACATCATAGTACTTGCCCTCTTGCATCTGCAAGTCAGAAGTCTGGGAGCCCTTATCATTGTTGTTAAAGATGATATTTGTGTAACCTGCTTCGATATCAATTTCGTATACATCAAAGCCGTTAGCTGTCATCTGAGTCTTTGTCATTGGATAGCCAGGCCATGTCATAGCATCGCCGCCTTCAATCCATGCGTAAGCATAAACGTCTGCCCAGTTTGCTGAGTTGACACAGTATGCTTTTTTGCCGTCTGTGACCACAGGTGCTGTTGGTTTTGCGGCTGTTGGACGAGGTTGGGTCTCCTCAGTTGGACGCTCAACAGGTTCGCCCTCTTCGATAATATAAGTGTATCTTGGGTAAACCTTGTTGTAGTGTAGATTAGTACCATATAATACTGTTGCATCATCGAAAACATCAACAATGTAACCCTGAGTTGCATCGTCATAGAATGTGCAGTCTGTGCTTGAACCTAAAATTTTATATCCGTTTTCGTCTTTCTGGTAACGGGTAGTGTTGCAAGCTGACGGAATGTGAACCATATGACAGGAAGTTCCGTTTTCGCTTGAATAGTTCTGTTCTTCTATAAAATCTATATGAGTATGGCCTGAATACCAGATGATTTCTTTGTTGCTCTCCAAAATCGCTTTGAATCTCTGATTATTCGGGAACTGCTCACCTGTTTCAGCGTGAGCCATACGGATACCGCCCTGATAACCAGGGTCGTATGTATCATCGCCTGCGCCGTAGCCTTGAATCAGTGCATGCTCAATAAGGAAGATTTTCTTTCCGTCTCCTTCGTATTTCGCAAGAAGGCCTTCGAGCCAATCGAGCTGTTCTTTTGAGAAGTTGTCATTCTCACCCGGATGAGCATTGACCTCACTCATAAAGATAAAGTGGTCACCTGTATTAGGCTCAGTCACTTCATAGTAGTCCTTACCTTCTACTATAGATACAGCATCTTTATCAAGACCTGTACCGATTGAGAATTCTTCGTCAGCACATACAGGGTCGCAGTTGCTGTTTGCACTTCCTCGAGGTTCGTGGTTGCCGTCTGCCTCGTAAATAGGGTTAACATAATCAGAATCAGCAATAATCTGCTGATATGTCAACCACTCAAGTGTCGCACCATAAGCGTTGGTAACCTGATCACCAGCTGAAATGATGAAGTCAACCTCTCTGTCAACGCAAACATCGAGTGTCTGCTCAAAATGAGGTATTGAATACTCATAAAAACCTGCTTTTGTGCCGTGCTGAACGTCAATGTGGATATCGGACAACGCCGCATAGCGATAAAGACGCTCATCGCTTGAAGAAACGAGCTTCTTTGACTCTGGTATTGCTAACGAAATGACGCTTTCACTAACCAATGCATTCTCACAATCTGGTTCTCTTGAAACAAAAATGCACTGTGCGTCTGCCGGAATAGCGGTCTGAGCCGGGAATTTGTAAGTATAAAATTCATTTCGCTGTGCTTCAAATGAAGCAATTTCAAAATACTGTGGTAGCGCTTTTTCTTCATCGCCCCAATACAGGTAGTAGGTATCGTCAGCAATCGGGCTGAAAGTAATCGTACCCTCAGCATATCCTGCATCGTCTTTGTTAACACCTGTGAATTCATAGTCAAGGTAGCTTATCTCCAGAGCAGAAGCTGCAAAAGGCACCATACCCAAAACCATACAAAGTGCTATAATAATTGATAATAACTTTTTCATATTAACCTCCTTGTGTTAATATATTTTACGTCGTGATTATATCACTATTTATATATTATATCAAGATTTTTTTAGCGAACTTGCACAAATGAAAGAAAAAAATAAAAGCACAGTTTCCTGTACTTTTGAACACATTATATTCGTTGACAAACGATGGCTATTCGCACTCTGTCTTTGAGGGTATCAAGCGGAGATTTCACGCTATTCATATCAGTTGACAGCTTTTTGGGAGCATTGTTGGAGGCACCTTTTAAGCTTTGCATCTGTATCACAAGCCCCTCATCTTTGACAAGGTTACAAAGGTCGCCGATAGAAATGCACTCGTCCACAGCTTTCAGAAGCTCAGCTTGAGATTTCTTTTTAATTCCAGAATCCTGCACAGTGCATCTCCTTTCAACATTTTTTTACATTATACAGTTAACAGCCCTCTTTTTCAAGGTAAAAGTAAACATACTGTTAATTTTGTTTACTTTCACAAAGATTTGTGGTATTCTTCAAGCATAAAATGATGAAAAGGAGGACACTATGTCTATATTTTCAAACGGCAAAAGATATGTTAATGCCGAAAAAGCACAGAAAAACCAGCGAACAATGTTGACAATCATATTCACTCTGATTGTCGTCATTATCTTTGCCTTAGCTATAACTCTTACTTTATCAAGTGATGAAACCGAAAAGCCAAAGGAGACTCTCCCTGAACCGACACGTTTCGTTGAACAGGAAACCGAAATGGTCAAAAAAGGGGAGGAAATCACCATTAACGACCCAGCTCTCGGCAAAATTAAGATTGACGCGGTCGCAGGCTTCCCGAAAAACACATATATTAACGATAACTTCAAGCTTGACTCAAATGGCAGAATGACCTACTACACAGATAAAAACGAAGTCGCTTCCTGTATAGGTGTTGATCTTAGTGAATATCAAGGTGTGGTTGACTTCTACAAGCTAAGAGAACAGGGTTTTGACTTTGTTATTCTTCGAATCGGTGGAAGATACTACGGTGAAGAGGGTGCGATGTATGTCGACACCAACTATCACAACTACTACAAGCTCGCAAAAGAAGCAGGACTCCATGTTGGAGGATACTTCTTCTCACAAGCTAAGAATGCCGAAGAGGGTGCACAAGAAGCGGAATTTGTGCTCGACCTCATAAGAGGTATGGACTTTGACTATCCTATCGCATTTGACTGGGAAATCATCGAGGACGACAAAGCAAGAACAGACGATGTGTCAGGTGAAGACCTCACAAATGCCGCCCTTGCTTTCTGCGACATAATAAAAGAAAACGGATTCAACCCTATTATCTACTCAAACACAAACCTTATGTACTACAAATACGACCTCGAGAGGCTCAAGGATGTCGATTTTTGGGTTGCTGACTATGAGAAACATCCATCAATGTACTATCACTTCACAATGTGGCAGTACGCTATCGATGGTCAGGTTGAGGGAATCAACGGCAACGTCGATATGAATATCTGTCTAAAAAATTACTAAGAGGTAAATATGAAGAAAATAGCTAGTTTTACTGTTGACCATGACAAGCTTAGTGTAGGCGTTTATATTTCCAGAATTGACGGTGATATCACCACCTTTGATTTGCGATTCATCAAACCCAACACTCCACCATTCTTAAAACCATACGCTATGCACACTATCGAGCATCTTTTCGCAACTTATGCGAGAAACAGTGAGTATAGTGACAACGTTATCTACTTTGGTCCGATGGGATGTATGACAGGTTTCTACTTTCTGACAAGGGATTTGGAGCTTTCTACAGCACTTGAACTTATCAAAGATACAGTTAAAAAATGTCGTGACCATGAAGGCGAAATCCCGGGCAACTCAAAAATCGAGTGTGGTAACTACCTCGCCCACGATGTACAGAGTGCTCACGAAGAGTTGTGCAAATATTTTGACGTCATCAAAGACTGGACAGTTGAGAAACTCAACTACGATTATCACGAATAATAGGCAAAGGGGCTTTTCATTCATCTGAAAAGCCCCTGTTTTTATCTGAAAATATACTTTGCTGTTGAAGCGATATTTTCCATTGTATCGATAGCTCGGTTAGCTTTCTTTCGAATACTCTTTGATCCCTGATCCATCATCTTCTTTGAAACATAACCTGCCGCCATTCCAGTTGCGACTCCGAGCATCATACCCTTTGCCGCACTCATAAAACTTTTTGCCATAATTTAGACCTCCTTTAAAAAAAGACTTGCAATAATACTATGTCCAATTTAAAATAGACTAGAGGTGATAACTTTTGGCAGAACTGAACATTGTACTTATCGAGCCTGAAATTCCGCAGAACACAGGCAACATTTCGCGTACTTGTGCGGCTACAGGCGCAAGACTACATCTGGTAAAGCCCTTTGGCTTTGAAATAAATGACAAACATCTGAAACGTGCAGGTCTTGACTACTGGCAGTATCTTGATATCACATACTATGAAAGTCAGGCAGAGTTTTTTGAAAAAACAAAAGGTGCACAGTACTTTTTCTTCACTACAAAGGCACTACACCGCCACTCAGATGTGAAGTTTCCTGATGGTGCTTACCTTGTTTTCGGAAAAGAAACCAAAGGACTCGACGAAGAATTACTTCTTGAAAATCCCGACTCCTGTGTTCGAATTCCGATGATAGAAGAAGCGCGCTCGCTCAACCTCTCAAACGCGGTTGCGATTGCTACATATGAAGCCTTAAGACAGTGGGATTATCCGTCACTGTTAGAACAAGGCCAGCTTCACAATCACACATGGTAAATGACGGATTCACCATTACAAAGGCTTTGAAATCAGCCTAAGAAAATTGAGTAATCACACCTGTTTTCACTAAGAAAAATGTGTGAATATAAAAACAAACGGAAATCCGCTGTAAAATCACACTTTTTATGATATAATTGTATGAAAATATGGGTAAAATATTAGTGTTTTTGACTATTGAAAATTCGTCCCTTATTGTTATATAATTAACGTGTAGAAATTTGACACTTATGTTTCCAAATTTTCAATTTCATTCTGAAAGGAAGTAACAAATATGAAACTCAACAAGTACACAGTTGACGACATCAATTTTGCCGGTAAAAGAGTTCTTTGCCGTTGCGACTTCAACGTACCTCTCAAGGACGGCGTTATCACTAACGACAACAGAATCACTGCTGCTCTTGACACAATCAAGAAGATTTTAGCAGACGGCGGTAAGCTCATCCTTTGCTCACACCTTGGCAAGCCAAAGAACGGTCCAGAAGAGAAGTTCTCTTTAGCTCCTGTTGCTGTAAGACTCTCTGAGCTCTTAGGCAAAGAAGTTGTTTTTGCTAATGACGACGAAGTTGTCGGCGAGAACGCTAAGAAAGCTGTAGCTGAAATGAAAGACGGTGATGTTGTTCTCCTTCAGAACACTCGTTTCAGAAAAGAAGAGACAAAGAACCTTGAGCCATTCAAGAGCGAGCTTGCATCTTTAGCTGATTGTTTTGTTATGGACGCTTTCGGTTCATCACACAGAGCACACTGCTCAACTGTTGGTGTAACTGAGCACATCAAAGAAACTGCTGTTGGTTACCTCATGCAGAAGGAAATCGACTACCTCGGCAACGCTGTTGAGAACCCAGTTCGCCCATTCGTTGCTATCCTCGGTGGCGCTAAAGTTGCTGACAAACTCAACGTTATTTCTAACCTCCTCGATAAGTGCGACACGCTCATCATCGGTGGCGGTATGTCATACACATTTTCAAAAGCATTAGGCAGAGAAGTTGGTCTTTCACTCGTAGACGATACAAAACTCGACTACTGTCTTGAAATGATCAACAAGGCTAAGGAACTCGGCAAAGAGCTTCTCCTTCCTGTTGACTGCGTATGTGCAGCAGGTTTCCCTGACCCAATCGATGTTCCTGTTGACACAGAAGTTCATCCTGCAACAGCAATCCCAGCTGATCTTGAGGGTCTTGATATCGGTCCTGAGACAGCTAAGATTTACGCTGAAGCTGTAAAATCAGCTAAGACTGTTGTATGGAACGGTCCTATGGGTGTTTCTGAGAACCCAAGCTTTGCTAACGGTACTATTTCTGTTGCTAAAGCTCTCGCTGAGACAGATGCTACAACAATCATCGGTGGCGGTGACTCAGCAGCTGCTGTTATCAACCTTGGCTTTGCTGACAAGATGAGCCACATCTCAACAGGTGGCGGTGCATCACTTGAATATCTCGAGGGTAAAGTTCTCCCAGGTATCGCAGCTATCAACGACAAATAATTTGATTTTATAATCAATAGGGCGGGACAAACACAGTTCCGCCCTTAAATATGAAAAAATAAATTTGATGAATAGAGGTAATCACTATGAACAAAGCAGTTAGAAAGGCTATCATTGCCGGTAACTGGAAAATGAACAAAACTCCAGCTGAGGCTAAGGAGCTTTTAACACAGATCACTCCACTCGTGAAGGATGCAGATTGCGATGTTATCGCTTGCGTTCCTTACGTTGACTTACAGGTAGCACTTGAGGCTACAGCTGGCACAAACGTTAAGATCGGTGCTGAGAACTGTCACTGGGAGAAATCAGGCGCTTTCACAGGCGAGATTTCTGCAGATATGCTCAAAGCTATGGGTATCGAGTATGTTATCATCGGTCACTCAGAGCGCAGACAGTACTTCGGCGAGACAGACGTTACTGTTAACAAGAGAGTAAGAGCTGCTCTTGATGCAGGTCTCACAGTTATCCTTTGCGTTGGTGAGCTTTTATCAGAGCGTGAGCAGGGCATCACAGCTGAGACTGTTTCACTTCAGACTAAGGTTGCTTTACAGGGCGTTACTGCTGAGGAGCTCGACAAAATCGTTATCGCTTATGAGCCAGTTTGGGCTATCGGCACAGGTCTCACAGCTACTGCTGACCAGGCTGAGGAAGTTTGCGCTATCATCCGTGAGGTTCTCGCTTCTCTCTACTGCCCTAAGTGCGCACAGGGCGTTACTATCCAGTACGGCGGTTCTATGAACGATGCTAACGCTGCTGAGCTTCTCTCTAAAGAGAACGTTGACGGTGGTCTTATCGGCGGTGCTTCACTTGTTGCTGAGAAGTTCGCTGCTATCGTTGAAGCTGCAAGCAAATAATTTTTTAAAGAGGAATGTAAAATGGCAAAAAAACCACTTGCTTTAATTATTATGGACGGTTTCGGCATTGCTCCTGTTGATGGCAATGCTATCGCTGCCGCCCAGACTCCTGCTCTTGATAAAATCTTCGCTGAAAATCCTATGACTCAGATCGGTGCATCAGGTATGGATGTTGGTCTTCCAGATGGTCAGATGGGCAACTCCGAAGTTGGCCACACAAATATGGGTGCAGGTCGCATTGTTTATCAGGAGTTAACAAGAATCACTAAATCTATCGCTGACGGCGATTTCTATGAGAATGAAGCGCTCAATCTCGCTATGGACAATGCGCTCAAAAACGGTACTTCTCTCCACCTTTTCGGTCTTCTTTCAAACGGCGGTGTTCACTCACACAACGAGCACCTCTACGGTATCCTTGAAATGGCTAAGAAAAAGGGTCTTGAGAATGTTTTCGTTCACGCTTTCCTTGACGGTCGTGATGTTCCACCATCAAGCGGTAAGGACTTCGTAGCTGACTGCGTTGCTAAGATGAACGAAATCGGCGTTGGTAAGATCGCTTCTGTTATGGGCAGATACTACGCTATGGACAGAGACAATCGTTGGGACAGAGTTGAGAAAGCTTATGCTGCTATGGTTTACGGCGAAGGCGAGCACAACGCAGACCCTGTTGAAGCTGTTGCAAAGTCATATGAGCTCAACGTTACTGACGAGTTCGTTATCCCAACTGTTATCGACGGCACTAAGAGAATCGCTGAAAACGACTCAGTTGTATTCTTCAACTTCCGTCCTGACAGAGCTAGAGAAATCACTCGTACTTTTGTTGATGATGAGTTTTCAGGCTTCGAGAGAAGAAACGGTCGTTTCCCACTCACATATGTTTGTATGACTCAGTACGACGCTACTATGCCTAATGTTGAGGTTGCTTTCAAACCTCAGACTCTTGAGAACACTCTCGGCGAGTATCTCTCAAAAATGGGCAAAACTCAGCTTCGAATCGCTGAGACAGAAAAGTACGCTCACGTAACTTTCTTCTTCAACGGTGGTGTTGAGAAGCAGTACGATGGCGAAGACAGAATCTTAGTAGCTTCTCCAAAGGTTGCAACATACGATATGCAGCCACACATGAGCGCTTATGAGGTTACTGATAAGTGCGTTGATGCTATCAAGAGTGGCAAGTATGATGTTATCATCCTCAACTTTGCTAACTGCGATATGGTTGGTCACACAGGTGTCTTCGACGCTGCTAAGGCTGCTGTTGAGGCTGTTGACAAGGGTGTTAAGGCTGTTACTGATGCTATCGCTGAAATGGGCGGTATTTCGCTCATCACAGCTGACCACGGCAACGCTGACAGAATGTATGATGTTGACGGTTCACCATTCACAGCTCATACAACTAACCCTGTTCCTTTCGTTGTTGTTGGCAAGGATTGCGAGCTTAGAGATGGCGGTTGCCTTGCTGATATCGCTCCAACAATGCTCGAAATTTTAGAGCTCGAACAGCCTGCTGAAATGTCAGGTAAATCACTTCTTAAATAATCTTTAGAAGATACAAAAATCCCACACGGTGAAAATCGTGTGGGATTTGTTTTTGTTGTAGGGACGCACTATGTTCTCCCAAACAACCAGCGTTGATATCAAAGATGACATAAAATTAGTAAGGCACCCAAGAAAACTCGGGTGCCTTACGCTTTAGGATTTTTGGGAATACAATGCTTAAAGTTATATTAAGTAGAGCTATATTTATTGATTAGTCGATACCGTGGATTTTAGCATCTTCGATAACTTTTGCAGCTACCTGAGCCGGCGCATCTTCATAGCGCTCGAACTCAAAACTGAATGAGCCTCTGCCCTGCGTTACCTGACGCATATAAACGGAGAAGTCAGCCATCTCAGCCATTGGAACCTCAGCTTCAACAATCTGCATACCGTCTTCGCCGACGTTCATACCAAGCACGCGACCTCTGCGCTTGTTAACTTCGCCCATAATATCGCCCATGTTAGCATCTGGAACGTTAGCCTTTAGTGCGCCGATTGGCTCTAAAAGTGTAGGCTTAGCCTGTGGAATACCATTCTTGAAAGCAATCTGAGCAGCCATCTTGAACGCCATTTCGTTAGAGTCAACAGGGTGAGAAGAACCGTCGTGTAAGATAGCCTTAACGCCAACAACAGGATAACCTGCGAGAGGGCCCTTCTTGATTGAATCTCTCAGACCCTTTTCAACTGCAGGGTAGAACTGCTTTGGAACGGAACCGCCGACAACCTGAACCTCGAATTCGAGTGAATCACAATCGCATGGCTCAAACTTGATCCAAACATCACCGAACTGACCAGAACCGCCTGACTGCTTCTTGTGACGACCCTGAACATCAGCTGTTGAACGGATAGTCTCGCGATATGCAACCTTAGGCTGTTTTAATTCAACATCCACGTTGAATTTATTCTTGAGCTTAGAAACAACAACATCAAGGTGCTGTTCGCCCATACCTGAAACAACCATTTCTTTTGTTTCAGAGTTGTTTACAAATTTGATAGTTGGGTCTTCCTCAGCAAGTCTGACTAAACCCTGAGCAACCTTATCTTCCTCGCCCTTCTTCTTTGGATACATAGCCATTGAGAAAGAAGGAGCTGGATAGTTGACGCCGTCGAGGATAACGCGACGAGTAGGAGCACAAAGTGTGTCGCCTGTGATAGTAGCCTGAAGCTTAGGAATAGCACCGATGTCACCTGCACCGATGTAAGAAGCATCTTCCTGCTTCTTACCCTTGACTGTGAGTACCTTTGTGATACGCTCTTCCTTGCCGGTACGCATATTGACAAGCGGAGTTTCAGTTGAAACCTTACCTGAAATCACCTTGAAGTATGAGAGCTTACCAACAAATGGGTCAGCAACAGTTTTGAAAACAACAGCAGCGGCAGCGCCTGCTTCATTGACAGCGATATCAACAGGGTCACCGTTGACATCAACACCCATCTCAGCGCCCTTGTCAGCAGCTGTAGGAGCAAGCCATGAAAGTGAATTCATAAACTGCTCAATACCGTATGTTGAGTGTGCATCACCGCAGAATACAGGACAGAGAGTACCATCCTTGACACCCTGTGATACACCGAGGATAATTTCCTCAGGAGTGAACTCTTCACCCTCAAAGAACTTCTCCATAAGATCCTCGGAAGTCTCAGCAACAGCTTCTTTGATAGCTTCTCTGAGGCCTTCAAGTCTGTTACCCATTTCAGGAAGGATATCAGATGGAGTGATTTTACCATCTTTGTCATATGTATAAGCTTTATATTCAAACAGGTTGATGTATGTGTTAGCTTCTCCATTCTCAATAAATGGAACGATAACAGGACAAACTGATGGGCCAAATGTAGCCTTGAGGTCTTCAAGTACACGATAGAAACGAGCATTCTCGTCACATACGCCGTTAACAAAGAAGAGCTTTGTCAAGCCTGCTTTATTAGCAGCCTTAACAGCCTTTTCAGTACCTACATTTACGCCGTCTTTCGCTGATACAACGATCATAGCTGTTTCAGCGGCACGATAACCCTCACAGATACCGCCCTCAAAGTCAAAAAGGCCAGGAGTATCAATAAGGTTAATTTTCATATTTTTCCACTCGACAGGAGCAACTGCGGTTAAAACGGAAACCTTTCTCTTTATTTCTTCAGCATCGTAATCGAGCATTGTGTTACCATCAGCAATCTTACCGAGTCTGTCAGAAGACTTCGCAAGATAAAGCATAGCCTCAGCAACAGAAGTCTTACCTGCACCTGAGTGACCTGCCATAGCAATATTCAAAATGTGTTTCGCATCATATTGTTTCATAAGAAAACAACTCCTTTCTTCTGGGTTTCGGAATCGACATTTTCGGTCAATTTCCACAACTTAACCCGTGAACACCTTATAATTATATTACATATGGACAAAATATACAATAAAAATGATGTCGAGCAAAAAAAGTTCGACTCATTGAATAATATTAAACCTGTCTCTTTGTGCATTTTTTACAAGCGTTAGTGCAAAACTCACAAAAGAAATCAAGTTTTATATACAAAAAAGACAGCGAATAATTATCTTCACTGTCCTTTTCTTATCTTCTTTTATTCATTTTGTACAATCCGCAAAAAACGCCTCGGTTATTCTACGATATCTCCCCTTATCAGAAAAAAAGCTGATACCATGACCTGCATCAGGGAAAGTGTAACGCTTGACCTTTGTTTTGTTCGCTTTCTCAATCTTTGCGCTCATCTCACACGGAACATAGCGATCATCCTCACCGTGGAGCACAAGAACAGGTACTTTTGACTTTTTCACAGCTTGTGCGCAAGTGATATCGTTGATATCAAAACCGCCGAACATCTTAGCCGATAAATATAAAAACGGATAGGCTATCTTCTCATTTATGCCCATATCTTTTTTACACACTGAAAGCAAAATATCTTTTGGTGAGTTGTACGGACAATCAGCTATTACACCTGTCACATTCTCAGGCAGGTCAAGAGCTGTCGACATAATAACCGAACTAGCACCCATTGACACACCATAAAGCACAATCTTCGTTTCTTTCCCAAATCGCTGTGACGCATAATTCGCCCACGAAAGCACATCGCGATGCTCTTTCACTCCCATCGTGATAGTATGCCCCTCGCTTTTTCCTAGTCCTCGCTGGTCAACTAAAAGAAGATTATGACCCCTTTTCAAGCTTTCGTTCGCTCCAACGCAAAAGTCACGCAGAGCAGTCGCTCTATAGCCGTGAAAACCGATATTCAACGGTGCGCCGTCTTTGACGTGAAAGTATCTGCCGTATAGCCTGAGACCATCAAACGAAGTAATATAAACATCCTCGTATTCTCTTTTTGTCAGCGCATCGATAAGCGAAATCATATCGCTTTTGTGAGGTTGATATTGTTCACCCTCAGGTATTGCATAAATATCGTCCTGCCCCTTCTTTCGCGAATAAAACGCAACGCGATAAACATAGTAGGTAACCATCAAAACGGACAACGCAATAAGTAATAACGAAATAATAATCAATTCAATCACCAATATATTTATATGATTAGTTTATACAGAAACAGCTCGATTATTTTATCACACTCAAGACAAAAATAAAAGGGGGATATATCATTGCCCCCTTTTTGAATCAATATTTGCGTTTTAATATTAAGTACGCAACAAAGCGAATCACAGCCATAAGACAGATTCCTGTCGCACAAAGATGACACAAATCCTCCTTACCCATCACGCTGAATGTTACAGTTGCAATAGCACAGCAAATAATAAAGATATATCCAGTCCATGCCCACGCCTGACTCGATATAAACTGATTTCTTTCGTCATTAATTTCTGTATCTACCTTTTCTTTGTAATCATCGTTTGTGCGATAGCGGATATTACGAACAAGCTGAAGTATACCCACAGCTACAAGTCCTCCGCCAAATCCACTCCAAAACTCATCGAGCGTTTCCACAACACCGAGCACAATCAAAGTTGCGCCAACCATAATCCAAAAAATACTGATAATCAGATTTCTTATAGATTTACATTTTTTCATATTTTCCTCCTAGTCCTCATCAAAGATAAAAACATCTTCGATAGTCAGCTCAAATATTTTCGAAATTTTATATGCTAGCATAATAGATGGATTGTATCTTCCGCGCTCAAGCGAACTTATCGTCTGGCGTGATACTGAGAGCATTTTCGCAAGCTCCTCTTGATTTATGCCCTTTTGCTTTCTTATTTCTTCAACCCTGTTTTTCATACTTCCCCCTGATCGCAAATATGTAAAGTTAACTTTACATATAAAATAGCATACCTTCATCAAAATGTCAAGCTAACTTTACATTTTCTTTCAAAAAAAGCGTCTCCTTAAAGGAGACGCTAATTTCAGTCATCAAATCATCTTACTCTTTTTTTCATAACACCTACTGCAAAAAGCATAAGGAACATTGACAATACAGCTACAACAGCAACTGTGCTGTTACCTGTTTTGACAGGCGCTGTGTTTGTTTTGCTTGAAGCCTCATCTTTTGTAGACTGTGGTGCTTTCTGTGGCTCTTTTGTTTCGTCTTCTGTGTCATCGTCTACCTCTTCACCAAGGTAAGCCTTTGCGTCATTGTACACTTCTTCGAAATCGAAGAAGAACAAATCCACAAGTTTAAGAAGTTCCTCGTCAGCAATAGCATTGTACTGGTCAACCAAAGCCTGAGCTGTTTCTGTAGTAGGCTCTTCATAGTACTCGTTTATGATTCTGTCTAACTCGAGAAGAACAGTAGCCTTAGCATAATCATCAGCCATCATAGCTGTGACTTCTTCAACAGTCATAAGATAAAGCTGTCCAAGCTCATCAAGCTGTTGTTTAGTGAGTTCGTTGCCGTTGTAGGTTGTTCTGAAATCATAAACTGCTTCCTCAAGGAAGTAGATATCACCCCATTCAAATGCTGTGAGCATATTCTGATGAGCCCTGTATAAACCATAAACTCTCGGTGACGGAAGAAGAGCTGAAGCCTGAGCATAAACATCCTCAATATCTGGGAAGAATCTCTTGACATCAGCTAAAAACTCGTTATCCTCATAATCTAGAATCTCCTCATAGAGAACAACAACGCCAACCGCTGTAGCAGAACTCGGGTCAGCCATAAAAGCGTTATATGCATCATCAAGAGCTATGATACCGTCAGCATTGAAAGCAATATCAATCATCAAACCCAAAGCTTCCCAAACATCAGTCCCAAAAAGTACCTCAAGCTCAGCGATCTCCTCATCAGTGAAGCTATCTTCCATATTTTCTGAGTACAACATAAAATTGTCAACGGCGGTTTTCAAAGCATTTATATCACCACTGTTCATAGCATTTTCCAAAGCTGTATACAAGCCGAAAAACTCATCAACTCTTGAACTAGGCTCAATCTGGTCAGGAGTGCTCATGACCACCGCAGTGTCAGCTTCAGTTGCGAAAGCAGGCATAACTGAAACTGCAAGAATGCAAAGAGTAAGAATCAATATAAATATTTTTTTCATAATAGTCATCCTTTCTTTAACTAACTTCCAATTAAATTATACGCCTACGCTTTTTGGATGTCAACAAAAAGCCCGAGTGAATAAACACTCGGGCAAAGAATCAGATTTCGTATCCGTTTTCAGCGTAGTAACTTTCGTCGATATCGCTCCACATAGCAACGAAACGATAAGAACAATCAACAACTTCCATCTCTAGAATTTCTTCTGTTGTGTAAAGCCCATCGAGCTTGGTGCTTTCAATATTTTCAAGTCCGTCTGCATCAACTGTTGAAGATTCTTTGAAAACCATCCAGCCTTCGAAAGTTTCGTTGTCATCAACAATTTTGAGGTCTTTCGCATAGTTTTCAGAAAGTACATCAGATATAGTAGAACCCGGATATGCAACATAACCGATGTTGTTATACTCAGCAATAATAGACTCTTCTCCAAAAGTCTCAACTACTGAAAACAATCTCTCGCCGTTTTCATCATAAAACGCCTCGATTTGAACATTGTAGTATTCTTCATCGATAATCATATTGTTATTTGTGCAGGAAGCAAACACAACCAGAGTCAATATTGCAACAAATAAAGCAAAAATTCTTTTCATACTATACCTCTTTACTATAAATTTATATTACTATCTTTCTGAGTTGTGATACAATTCGGCTTATATCTTTTTCAACTTCTTCGGTCTTCGTGAACAAATGGGAAAAAAGTGTTTCGATATTTTCTTCGAAATCATTCGGCAAAATCGCACAGTTCTTCTTACAAAGTGAAAGAAGTCGCTTCTCGCCCGGATGTGTCATCCTGTTGAGTGCAAAAATGACATCAAAATACGACTCCATAAACGCCGATGTTCTGTGGTTGATGCTGACCAAATCTGCACGTTTCACCGCTTTTATGATTTGACCATCATACGACGGCAGATAAGAACTGAGAAGTCTCATATTCTTATCTATGATATTTTCTCTGAGCTTTTCAGGATAAGGGACTGAGAATCTTTCCTTGACTTTACTGAGTCTTCCCGACTTGTCGCATACAATTTTGCAGGTAATAAGGTTGTGCCACATACAAGTTGTGTAGCCTGTACGAGCGTTGCACCCCTCGACAACTGATGCAACATCATTCGCAAAATCATCAAGATTACGATACAAAATATCAATATCGATTCCGTTGTTCAGCGTGCAGTTGTCCTCAAACTCCCAGAAATGGTTCGAAAGTTCCATATAATCGCAGTATTTTTGAAGGATTTCTCGCCTGATGTTTTCATCAACTGGAGAAGTAACGTAAAGATAAACATCATAATCAGACTTTTCATCAAAGCTCTCCCCGGCTCTTGAGCCTCCAAGAGCGATAGCTTCGACTTGACTGAGTCTGCCTAACTCTTCAAACAGCTTTTCAACCATATATTATCACCTCTTACTTTGTAATGATACCACAATATATTCCAAAAAGAAAGCAAAATCAATAATTTTTTCAGTAAGTTTGATATGTATTTTAACATTGACAAAAACCCTTTGTTTTGATAAAATATCATTTTGTAAAGGGGAGTAGTTCGCAGATAAGCTGTGATATCATTCGTCAGTGCACATACCGTTTTTGGTATCGGTGATATCTTAAAGAACGAGACTTTTATTGTGGAATTCTTATGGGATTTTACAATAAAGGTCTTTTTTTGTTTATAAAACATTTGAATATACAGGAGGAATTTATGAAATCTTTTTATCAGATGTCAAAAGACGAGCTTTTCGAAAAGCTTTCTGTCAACAGCGATGGTTTGACGGATGCAAAAGCAAAAGAGCTTTTGGAAAAACACGGAGAAAACGCGCTGACTGAAGGCAAGAAGAAAACCGTTTTGCAGGTATTTTTGAGCCAGTTCGCTGACTTGCTTGTTATCATCCTGATAGCTGCGGCTATCATTTCGCTGTGTTCAGGCAACATTGAAAGCACTATCGTTATCTTTGCAGTAATCATACTCAACGCTTTCTTAGGTACAGCTCAGCACATCAAAGCAGAAAAATCACTCGAAAGCCTGAAATCTCTTTCTTCACCAAATGCCAAAGTTATTCGTAACGGCATAAAGATTGAGATACCGTCAAAAGATGTTGTACCTGGCGATATCGTAGTGCTTGAAGCAGGCGATCTCGTTGTTGCTGACGGCAGAATCATCAACAACTACTCTCTTCAGGTCAACGAAAGTTCGCTCACAGGTGAATCAACCAATGTCGAAAAAAGCGAAGATGTTATCGAGGGTGAAGTTCCTCTTGCTGATCGCTCCAATATGGTTTTCTCAGGAAGCCTTGTTACATATGGTCGAGCTCTGGTTGTTGTCACTGCAACGGGTATGGACACCGAAATCGGTAAAATTGCTTCACTTATGAATGCAACAAAGGAGAAAAAGACTCCGCTTCAACAGAGCCTTGACTCTTTCTCAAAAATGCTCGCTATCATTATCATGGGTATCTGCGTTGTAGTTTTCGGACTCAGTATGTACAACGGTATGAATGGCGCTGCCGAACTCGGCAAAACAACTATGGATGTTGTTATGGACTCACTCCTATTCGCTGTTGCACTTGCTGTTGCGGCGATTCCTGAGGCGCTGAGTTCAATCGTTACAATCGTTCAGGCGATGGGCACTCAGAAAATGGCTAAAGAAAACGCTGTTATCAAAGACCTCAAAGCAGTTGAAAGCCTTGGTTGTGTATCCGTTATCTGTTCTGACAAAACTGGTACTCTCACACAGAATAAGATGACTGTTCAACAGCTTTATGTTAACAACGAAGTTCTGGTTGAAGACCAGCTCGACATAAATAATCCTAACCACAGCTTGCTCCTTCACAATATGGTTCTCAACAACGACTCAAGCATCGTTGACGGAAACGGCATCGGCGACCCAACAGAGTACGCTCTGCTCGAAACTTACCGTCACTTAGGTCAAAACGAGAACACACTTCGTCACAACATCAAACGACTTGAGGAAGTTCCGTTTGATTCTGACAGAAAGATGATGAGTTCAAAGTTCTGTATTGACGGCAAAACATATGTACTCACCAAAGGCGCTCTCGATGTTATTCTCGAACGTTGCGTAAGTATCGCAACAGCTCAGGGCGTACGAGAAATCACAGAGGAAGACAAACAGGCTATCTTAGATAGAAACCAGAAGTTCTCTGAAAATGGTCTGAGAGTTCTCACCTTTGCTTACAATAATAGTGAAGAACCACTCACTGTTGACACCGAATACAACTTCACATTCCTCGGTCTTGTCTCGATGATTGACCCACCAAGAGAGGAATCAAAGCAGGCTGTTACTGACGCTATCCGTGCCGGTATCAAACCAATTATGATTACAGGTGACCACAAAATCACAGCTACTGCAATCGCGAAACAAATCGGCATTTTCCGTGACGGCGATATTTCTGTCACAGGAATGGAACTTGACAGTATGAGCGACGAGGAACTCGACAATGTTATCGAGAAAATCTCTGTTTACGCACGAGTTTCACCTGAGAATAAAATCAGAATCGTTGAAGCTTGGCAGAAAAAGGGCAACATTGTTTCGATGACAGGTGACGGCGTTAACGACGCACCTGCACTGAAAAAAGCCGACATCGGCGTTGCTATGGGTATCACAGGTACTGAGGTTTCGAAGGATGCTGCTTCGATGATTCTTCAGGACGACAACTTTGCAACTATCATCAAGGCTGTTGCCAACGGCCGTAATGTTTACCGCAACATAAAGAACTCGATTTTGTTCCTGTTATCTGGTAATATGGCTGGTATTTTCGCTGTTCTTTACTGTTCAATCATGGCGCTTCCTGCACCATTTGCGGCAGTCCACCTGCTCTTCATCAACCTGCTCACAGACTCACTGCCTGCTATCGCAATCGGTATGGAAAAACCTGAAGACGACCTGCTCAAAGACAAACCTCGTGACCCGAACAAGGGTATTTTGTCAGGTAGCTTTGCACCTCTTATGCTTTCACAGGGTGCACTCATCGCAGTTGTGACACTCATTGCTTTCTATCTTGGAAACCCAAGTGAAACTCCTGCACTTGCAAGCACAATGGCGTTTGCAACACTCACACTTTCCCGTCTTTTCCACGGCTTTAACTGTCGTAGCAGTCATTCAATATTCAAAATCGGTCTGCTCTCAAACTTGTACAGCATCGTAGCTTTCCTTGTTGGAGCTTTGCTCCTTGTTATCGTGCTGTTCGTACCTGTTATCCAGACCTGGTTTGCTGTTGAGGCTATCAATCAGGTGCAGTTTGGCTATATCTGGTTGCTTGCGGTTATCCCTACAATCATTATCCAGACAATCAAAGGCATCATCGACCTTGTAAACAGAAAGAAATAAAATATGCTCTTTAAAAGTACACTCTTCGGAGTGTACTTTTTTATTATTGAGGCAAAATTATGTAAAAATAAAAAGGGACCGCTGATGCAGTCCCTTTGTTTTTATGTATATTACTTCTCGATTGGTTTCATTGTTGGGATTTGAAGATAACTGCATTTTTCAGTTGCTTATTTTTGCAAAATTCAAATACAAAATTTTATTGATAATAGATTTACTACGTGCTACAATAAAAAAGAAAAGGAGGATTTTTATGAAAAAACTATTTGCATTTCTGTTAATTATCGTATATTAATTTCTGTTACAGCTTGTGGCAATAAGCCCGAAGAATCTACAACCTCTAATAACAAACCGACACAGAGTCCAACAACTGCTGACAACTCTTCTAACGAAATGAAAGTTGATGAGAACCTGTTAAGTGTAGACATCACTCTGCCCGCATCATTCTTTGAGGACCAAAGTGAAGAAGAGATTAAAGAAACAGCTATGGAAAACGGTTGTAAAAAATGTACGATCAACGAAGACGGATCCGTTATTTACACAATGACTAAAAAAGCTCATAAAGATATGCTCAAAGAAATGTCTGACGAATTTAAGGAGAGCACATTAGGGTTCCTCGAGGGTGAAAACAAAGTGGAATCATTTATTTCCATTGATTATGATGATGATTTTTCAAGATTTGACGTTTATGTTGATCCTGCCAAATTTACTTCAATGGACGCTATCTGTGCACTCGGTTTTTATTTAACTGGTGCGTACTATCAAGCTTTCGCAGGTGTTGATAGCGATAAAATTGATGTGCTTGTTTCTTTTATTGACAACGAAACAAAACAAGTTCTCGAAACAGGATCTTACCAAGAATATTTGGAAAACATTAACAACTGAAAAGAGATACATAAATTATCTGAGATCATTAATGATTGATATAATGCTATCGAGCTACAGAAGATAGTCACAGATAAAAATTATACAAATATAAAGAAGGACTATGGCAAACACCATAGTCCTTCTTCTATTATATAAAATTACTTTTCGATTGGTTTCATTGTTGGGAAAAGAATACAGTTCGCCATATATGCTCCTATCTTCTCACTACAAACTCATAAATTCCCTTGAAAAATAGCGGTTTTTGAAGATTTTCATAACTTTTCATATTTATCTATAAGACAGCATATTTTCTCGGTTATTTAGGGTAAATTACAGGGTAAAAAGGGTAATTCAAGGGTAAATGCAATTCCAATATCACCACACTAACTTACTTATTTATTGTATCATATCCTTCCATTCATTTCAAGATTGAAAACAAAAAAGGGCAGGATAAAAATCCTGCCACCTTTATGAACCGAGATGTATTTCGCCTTCTATTCTTGACATTGATTGATGTAAGAACTCTTTACTAACATCAGTATATATATTCAATGTTGTTGCTGCATCATTGTGACCCATAAGTTCTTGAACGATTTTAATATTAATCTTACTGTTTGGTTCACAACATTTTTCAATCATACGAGTACAAAAAGTATGCCTCAGCATATGATTACTTTGGTGTGGAAGATAAACTGGGTCTCTCTTTTCTTCCGTGGCTTTCAACTCTTCTTCGCAATTATAACTCTTAATTATATTAGCAATCGCACTATTAGTACTCTTCGCACTCAAAACATTACCAAAACGATTCAAGAAAACCCAATCTCTATATCCATCTATTACAATGTTCTTATTTGGCAAGGTTTTCTGTCGTTCTCTTTCATTTAATAATGCTTCTCTTACTTTTGGTTCCATAGGAATAACACGGTCTGCATTGACGGTTTTTAGGTCCATAACTTTATCATAACAACTCTTGTTTCCAAACTCATCTACCCATTGACGATATATCAATTGTTTTTCTATATTGATTTCATTGTTTTCAAATGAGATGTTTTGCCAAGTCAGACCTCTCAACTCGCTAATTCGCATCCCCGTACCAAGTAATACAGTTATCACATTAACCCAATTAGCAAAGGCTTTATTTGAAAGCATATAATCAACAAATTTTTTTTGCTCGCTTCCAGTCATGCCTTTAACCTTTTGGGGCTTTTTCTGTTTGCTAAACTTACGAATTTCTGCCATAACCCAAGAACACGGGTTACATCGAATTATGTTGTCTCGTTCTGCTTTCGCAAAGACAGGATTAATTACAGTATGAATTGCTTCTACAGATGCGGGTTGAAAACCTTTTTTAGTAATAAGGTCATTATAAAAATCTTCTATCTTTGAAGAATTGATATCTGACATTTTAAGACTACCAATATTCTTACGAACATATTTATCATACATATATCTATAGTTTGATACTGTAGATTCTTTAAAGTATATTTTGTTTTTCATATACAAATCAAATCGCTCGTTTAAAGTAACTGTTTTAGAAATATAGGTATCAACTTTATCGTGTAAATCCCTCTCAATTTCTCGTTCTAAATCACGAAGCGGTAAACAGTGCCTTTTTCCGTCTGGAACAGGGTCACTTTGTGTTAATCGCCAACTATAAATACTCCTAATTTTTCCGTATTGGTCACGATAACGATACTCGTATCGTCCATTTTTCTTTTGTTGTTCACCTTTTAGCAGTTTTCTCTTCTTTTTATCTAACCTTTCCATTCCAAAATCCTCCTTGCATCAAATTTCTCATTGCATAATTATTCCCAAGACAACCACACGATTTCGTGTTCCCACTTTTCAAGTCTACTGAACGAACCGTGGTACATTTACCACAATCGCACTTGCATTGCCAAATAGCCTTGCGGTCTTTAGTCGTACCAACTCTCTTAACAACGGTCAGCATACCAAATCTCTGACCTTTTAAATCTATAGCATTAGATTTGTGTTTAATACAACCACACGATTTCTTATGACCACTTCTCAAATCACTAGTTGAAGCAATAGTCACTGTGCCACAGTCACATTTGCACTCCCATAGTTTGTGTTTTTGTTTATCAGAACCAAGAGGTTTAACCACAGTTAAGTGATTAAACCTCATTCCTACAAGATTACATCTCATATGATTTCACCTCATGAATCAATAGTATAGAACTGATTCTTTGAGAATGTAGTTCTCAAACAGTGGTCTCTTAACAAGAGTTTTAGTCCCAATGCGGAGTAAATACTCCGCATTTGGGTTGCTTTTAATCAATTTTCTGACAGTATGTTCACCAATACTGAAAACAGCACATGTCTCTTCTATGGTCAGCAAGACCTTATTTTCTACTGCAACTTTTGTCATCGCATTTACCTCCTTTAGATATCTTATCTGGTTTACTTCGCTGTTGTACGAGCAACTGTTTTCTTCTTGCTAAAGTATTTCTTCTTACGAAAATATTTTTTCTCTACATCAAGTGACTCAAATAATCTCTTTAAAGCATAAGAAGTCGCCTGTGCGACCCTAACAGGACTATTGCCACCAAAAATGTGCCCATGGTTTTCGGCAATGATATTATTAGATGTATCCTTCATTCGAACAATAGAAAGATTATCCTCAAGTATCACCTCAAAAACATAAGGAATAGTATTTGAGTTTTCAAAAGCATCCTCTGTAAGCATAAATGGAAGAGGAGTCTTGTGACCATCCAGTATCACTGTGTAATAATACATCTTCTCACTAACACAGTAGTATTTTTTTGATATGTAACCAGTTTTGCCACAAAAGCGGCCAATACCAGTTTGCTTATATTCTTTTGGCATCTTTTCATAAGATGCTAGTTTAATTTTTTCTTTTGTATGTAACATTGTTATACTCCTTTAGATAATGATTTTGTAATATTAGACTTTATTTTAGGCTGAAAACTGTTGTACAGTTTAAAAATTCGAAAAGCACAAAACATCTTGCACCACCTCCTTAATAAAAAATCACAACTTCTCGGAAGGATGGATAAGAACCGAAAAGTTGTGAAAATTAAAAAGGATTTCAAATTCTAAACCATTCGTTCTCACTGTCATATCATGGTAATCAGAGATTACCCTCAAAATTCTCATCTGTTCGTTCTGGAAGTTGTAAATCAAAATTGAAACATCAGTACTAGCAAGTTTGAGGTTTGCCATCACCTGTTAACTGAAAATTCAGTGTGTTTTTAGATACACCCCCATATAAAGGGGATAAACTGAAAATTCAGGTGTTTTTCGGTACACCCCCAAGTGAGGGGATAAGTACCGATGCCTCAATTTTTGATTGTGTAGAGATTATAACACATTATTTTTAATTTGTCAATACCTCGTTGCCTATTTCAATAAATAATTTACATAATAATTATTTAATTGACTTTGCAAATAACATATGCTATAATAAATTTGCAATAAAATTCAAGTTATTAAGAGGTGATAAACTTGCAATATATAAAAAGATTTCATAAAAATGCTGTCTCGATTTTACAAGAAAAGTACCCATTTATGACATTTACTTGTATTTATCATATTGGTGCTGAAATGGTTTCGAAAGCAGAATCTGATACCATTTTTGTTCTTTCATCTTTGTCCGACCTTGGAGATAGTATGCAGATACTTCTCTGCCTGAAATACATATTCAAGCAATCATCTTATCTTCTTGTATTAGATAACGAAGATATTTCTACCGCAAAGATTGAAAAAGTTTCAGATATCCGTTATGACATAGTACCAGATGACAAATTATTGTCAGTAAAAAAGCCACTGACAGATGAACTGCTAAAACATTTAGATGATGAGTTATCAATATATCAACTGCCTGCAAACTTTCCTGATTACTACTGGAAGTACGAACTTGGTGAAATCAAACTATCAGATGCATATGGCAGTATGGGATTTTCTAAACCGTACTTTTACAAACTGTGCGAAATCTTTGAGAACACTCTCACATACTATGTACAACAATATCATTCATCTGTAAAAATAATTCAAGCACCAAAGAAACGAGAAACCAACTACGAAAAAATTATTGACATCCTTGCTCCCTTTGTTAATGTTGGTTTAACTTTCGAAGCATTATCAACCCTCGAAAGCGAATTAAACACATGTTGGGTTGACCTATGGCGAACTTTACTGTCATTGAGAAAGTCTCGTTATTACTATTATTATTTGAAAGACAATCCATCTCTAAAAAAGAAAACTCTTTACCTTGACATTAACACTGCTCTCGATGCACTAATTTCAAATCCAACAGTGTTTATCCAAATGAATTCAGTACAAATGTTACAGTACACAGCACCAAAAGAAAGATTAGTATCATTTCTATAA